>NZ_JBVVQT010000003.1:157199-450125 GCF_055811595.1 Mesorhizobium sp. WSM4814 | reverse complement strand
TCTGCCTGTCTCGTGGGCTCGTAGTTGGTTATAAGCGACAGGATTACGGGAGGTGGGGCAGCAGGCTCGTCCGCGACCGGTTTGACCACTTTCCTGGCGGCCACCGGTTTGGGAGCCGGGTTGACGACCTTCCGCGGCGCCGCGGCTCTGCGAACGACCTTCGGCGCCGGCGCGGGCGTCGCCATCAGCGGCGTCGGTTGAAGGGGTGGCCAGGATGTGCAGCCCATGATCCCCGCCAAGGCGATGGACAGAGTTATCCCGATTGTTGCCTGCTTCCGATTTCTGCCCACCATTGCCTCCATGTTGATCAGAACAAATCCCGACGCGGATTGGCTTGTTCCCAGACCGCCCTCGCCACTTTGACCAGTTGCTTGTCGACAGAACCGCTCAACGGAATCTTCGACTTGAGTTCCCCACGCAGCTGCTTCAACGCCGCCGCTTTCGGCTTGGCCCCGAATTGCGCCAACGTCGCCCGGGCGTCAGGCAGCTCATTGCGAAGATCGAGCGCAACTGTGAATGCCAGGAAACGCACGGCGACGGCCTGGTCGGCCTTGTCGCCCTTTTGCATCTCGAGGGCCGCGCGATCATAGGCGCCGGACTGGTCACCGCGCGAGGTTGCCAGTTCAAACAGACGTTGGGCTTCATCAAGGTCCTGCTCCACGCCAACGCCATCACGGTACATGCGCGCAAGACTGCCCGGCGCATAGGGCTGGCCGAGGTCCATGGCCTTCTGAAAAAGCGCCAGCGCAGCCTTCGGATCCTTCTCGACGCCGCGGCCGCTGAGGTAATTGCGACCGAGCAAGTTCATCGAATACATGTCCTGGCGCTGGACGCCGGCCTCCAGGAAGGCAACGGCACGGGCCTGATCGGCGGGCACGCCGTTGCGGCCTTCGGTGAAGATCGCGCCGAGATCGTTCATGGCATAGGTGTGCCCCATCGCGGCCGCCTTGAGCAGCAGGTCCAGCCCCTTGCCGGTGTCGCGCTCGACGCCGTAGCCATGGAACAAGGCACGGCCCCACGACGTCATCCCGTAGGGATCGCCCTTGTCGGCCGCAGCGGCGTAGAAGGTGTTGGCCTGCTTGCGGTCGGCAGCCAAGCCAGTTCCTGTCGCATGGAGGTAGCCGAGCTCGAACACAGCGCGCACGTGCCCCCTGTCGGCGGCCTGCTGTATGGCTTTCCTGGCCTGGTCGACCTTGCCGGCTGCAAGCAGCGCGCGTCCCAGTTCATAACGGAAGCGGGCGACATCGGGATACGCCTTCACCGCAGCCTCGCACAGCTTTACCGCGTCGGCGCCGATTTCATTTGGCAGCAGGCCGGGGACGACGCCTTGAAGGTCGAGAGGTTCGCCGGCAGCCAGATCGCACGGATCGACGCTTGGCGACAGTTTCATACTGGCGGGTTTGGCTGCGCCGCTGTCCGCCCGAATTTCGAAGGCGATCTCGACCGGTGCGCTGGCTCCGATCTGGGGTTCATAGCGCAGCCCCTCGACTTCGCCGACCGTCAAGCTCGATTCGGGCGACAAGGTGCGATCCGGCAGCGAGAGTGTTCCCGTTGCCGGATAGTTTGTGACTTTCAGGCTGACCGCCGCATCGTCTGTCGGGACATCGAGGTTCAGGGCAACGGCGCCAACGCCGACCGGAACGTCGACGTCCCGGTTCTCGATCGCCTCGGCCGCACCGGTGACATGAATGCCGCGCTGCAGCACCTGCTGCTTCTGCTCGGCCTCGAGCGCGGCCATCACCTGTTCGCCCTCGGCTCCTTCGCCACTCTTGACCCGGAACACCAGCATGCCCTTGGCTTCGCCGCCCCAACTGTCGCGTGCGGCGTAGGCCAGCATATCCATCTCTTCCGGCTCGCCAGTTCCCTTGGGGACATCCAACTGTAAACGCGGCAGATCCTTGCCCTGGATCAGGTCTCCCGCCTCGATGACCTTGCCGTCCAGCATCAGGCGTCCCAAGGCGGGTGGTCTTTCGATGCTGACGGTTATTGTCCCGCCATCGACCTGGACCGGTTCCGGGAGGTCCAGATCGATGGGGCCTGCCCCGGACAGCACGACTTTCTCCAATACCGGCGGCAGCGATGGGCGGCTGATGCGACGCATCAGAACGACTTCGTCGATCAGCGACGAGTTCTCCCAGGGAACCTGCAGGCCCTTGGTAACCTCAACCACATCCCGGCGGACGGCCGACATGACCGTGCGGATCTCCTGGTTCGGGGCGAGCGCGCGACGAGAAAACGCCGATGAGAAAGGACTGAGGTCGCCGGCGCCGTCATAGGCGACCGCGCCGGGTTCGGTGGCGAAAGCAATCAGCGTATTCAGTGAGCTTCTTACTTGCGCAAGTCCGGTGCCGCTGGCAGTAAGAAGCTGGTCCCTGAGCCAATAGTCCTTGCGAGGGAATGGATTGTTGCGGCAGGCATCGAGGATGATCACCTGAATCTTCGATTTCGAACGCATCTGCTGCAGCACATCGTTCAGCTTGATTGCCTGGACCTCGACGTCCGCCGCATCTTTCAACGAGGCATCGACAGGGATCAGGAAATTTTCGCCGCCGATCTGAAAGCCGTGGCCGGAATAGTAGACGACAGCCACATCCGCGCCGTCCACGGCGGCAAGATAGTTGCGGAACTGATCTTCAAATTGCAGCTTTGTAAGATTGCTCGCGACGAAAACATCAAAACCAGCCGCTCGAAACGTGTTGGACACGTCCACCACATCTTTGGCCGGGTTCTTGAGGGCCGAGATTTCCTGGTAATCGGAGTTGCCGATTACAAAGGCGACCCTTCGTTCGACTGCAGAAGCGTCGAAAGTCGTGACGCTTGCGAGCATCAAGGCCGCAACGAAGCCGCAACGTCGGAGCATGGCAAATCCCTTAACCGTCGTTACCTGGCGACCACAAGAACACAGCTTGCAGTGCCAAGGTCCGTTAGAGAGCATGCTATCTGCCGAGACAGAAAAGAGAGAAAAGCCGTCGCGACAGCGGTATATTCCTCACTTGATCGATCCCTAAATTACATCAGAGCCCGACTGTCCGCAATGAGCGTCAAACGGATTCTCAACCTGGCTATTTGCTCGTGGTCGATACGGTCCCCTCGGACCAGGCGCGGCCGGCATACCCTTGACTTGCGCACGCATCACGCGTCAGGGCGCCTGAGGTTTTCCACTGCTAATGTCGGCCTGCCCCTGATTTTTACTAGCCACCATTTCCGCGACTCAATTAGCGTCTGCTTATGGAGCATCGGCACGCCATTCGACGGATCAAGGAAGGGCTTTGGGAGGTCTATGACATAGACGACAATAGGGTTGTCTTCGCAGACGGGGTGGCTCTGACAAATTTGCAGGATGAGGAGGCACTCGACGCCCTGGAGTTGCTAAAAAGTGGATTCCTGGTTCCGAGCAGCGCTCCCGCGAGATGGGGCACTGAAGGCGGATAGCCGGCACGCAAAAGCGCCGCCGCTTGGCGGGCTCCTGGATGCGTTCGCTCATCGACATCTGCCATCTATTTCGGGCACGTCGCAGCCGCGATGCAGAAGCTGTGGATCAAGTCGCGAGGCTCGGCGCGCCGCAGCATGGCAAAGCGAAAAATTCTCCTTCGTTTGATTGATGCCGGAACAGTGCTCCGTCCGTAAGTTCGTGCTATATATTAGCAGGAGCTGTTATGAGGTTTTTGCCCGTTCAGGAACCGACCAACACATGGGCCGTGTTCGATACGACCGTGGATGTGCCGGCGCACTTCGCTGGTATTTGCCTTATCGGCTTGCCGCGGGAGCGGGCGGAGTGGCTCGCAGCAAGGGCCAATCAAGATGCGTTGGCAAGAAGCAGCAGGATCGGCCGGCTCTCGTCTCCGGAGACTGAGCACGCCGTGCTTCCCATACGCAAATGCCAGAAATCGCTTACGTCAGCAGGAGAAATTTCAACGACGGACGAAGAGGCCGCTGCGTTGGCAGCCGGGTACCAGCAGCCACCGTAAGTCCGATATCACCAGCGATACAGCCATTGGTTCTGGCAAGACCATCCAGCTTGCCCGGTTCCTGCCGGAAAGATCGCGGTTATTGCTGATCCGGCATCTCGGTATTCTCTTGGGGGTTCTTTTCGATGCCCGCGGCAGGCGAGGTGTCGGCCGGGGCGTTCCCACCCTGGTTTTGCTCCTGGGCTCTTTCGAGTGGCGAGGTGCGCCAGCCCATATCGGCATACAAAAAGCCGATGAGAAAGCCGACGATGATGATCGCTGCTATCACCAGCGAAAGTATGGCGTTACGTCGCTCCATGTCCGGCTCCTTCCTGCGAGCCGAACAGCCAGTATCGAAAATGGTTCCCATCCAGCGGCAGGTCGTGGAACTTCGCACCGTGCCGGCGGTTGACACGCAGGGCTGCGAGCGGTGAACGAAGCCTCCGTTGTTTCCGTCGCAGCAGGAAGGAGACACCATGACCAACAAGAATACCACATCGAAGCCGGCCATCCGGCAGGCAGATGCCGCCGGCTTGCGACGTCCAAGCCGGGACGCTGACGATACGGATGCGGGAGCGAAGCCACCAACGCCGAAAAGCGCGGGAACATCGAACCCCTCGACCGCTCCGCTGGACAATCCGGTGGCCAACCGCAATGCCGGCCGGCCGCGCCAGCAAGGCGCCACGCCGCGACCGACCGAAAAGCCGCTGGACTGAAGGGCAAACGAGCTAGGACGTCGGGACCAATTCCGCCAAGGCTGTGAGAATGGCCGCCTGATCTGCCGGCTTGCGAACAAATCTAGCGTTGGCGAACGCGGATGGAACATCGCGCGGCCCAAAGCCGGTCAGGCACGCGAACGGAATATGGCGGATTTTTAGTTCTTCTGCGATCGCCAGGCTCGTTTCGCCATGCAGTTGAACATCCAGCAGCGCCACGTCGACAGGATTTTCGCCGATAAGACGAAGGGCCGCCGCCACCGAAGGGGCCGGGCCGATCACCTGATGTCCCGAATCGCGCAGACAAGCAGCGATGTCCTCGGCGATGAGCCATTCATCCTCGACCACCAGAACGCGCAGCGGGTCGGTCACGGCGTCTCCTTGCGCAGCATCGGGAATGTGATCTGGACCTCAAGACCGTCACGGTTGAAGGTGGTCTCGACGTTTCCGCCCAGCCGGTAGCCGATCTCGCCCTGCAACAGCGAAAGCCCGAAGCCGTTAATTTCGGGCTTTCTGACCGGCGGCCCACCTCTCTCGCGCCAGGCAAGCGTGAAAACATCGCCCTCGCCGGACCATTTCAGAACGACCCTGCCCTCGGGCTTCGACAGCGCGCCATATTTGGCGGCGTTGGTCGCCAGTTCATGAATGGCCATGCTAAGGGAAAGGCCCTGTTGCGGGCTAAGCTTCACTTCAGCGCCGTCAAGTTCGAACCGGTCAATGCTGAAAGGTTCGAGCTCCTGATGCAGCAGTTCGTTGATCGAAGCTTCTTTCCAGCGCTCCTTCGACAGCAGACCGTAAGCCCGCGACATGGCGTGCAGGCGACCGATCAGCGCTTCGGCGAACTCTTCCTTCGATTCCGAACTTTCACGGGTGCGGTTGGCGATGCTGGCGACCACCGCCAGCATGTTCTTGACGCGGTGGTTCAGCTCCGAAATGAGCACCCGGTTTTGCTCTTCCGTCTCGGCCAATGTGGTGACATCGACCAGCGTGACCACGACGCCCTGGATCCTGTCGTCCTTGTCGCGATACGGATTGATGCGAACCATATAAAACCGGCCCTGGTTGTCGCGCGCCAGATGATGGTTCAGGGTCTCTCCGGTTTCGAAGACGGCATCGATATGCGGTTTCAGCTCGGGATAGTCGAGCTGGCTCGAAAGCTCGGTCAGCGGCCGGCCGACGTCGGAGGGACGCAGGCTGAAGAAGGACGAGGCCGGCGGAGTAAAGGTCCGCACCACCAGATTGCGATCGAGGAAAATGGTTGCGATCTTCGTGCTCTCGAACAGATTGCGCAAATCGCTGTTGGCGTGGTCGAGTTCTTCTATCTTGCTGGTCAGCTCCGAATTGATGGTGTTGAGCTCCTCGTTGAGCGACTGCATCTCCTCCTTCGAGGCCTCAAGCTCCTCATTGGTCGACTGCGCCTCCTCGTTGACGGAGACCAGTTCCTCGTTCGAGGATTTCACTTCTTCCAGTGCGGTTTCGTACTCCTCGATCGTCGATTGCAGTCGCTCCCGCGTTTCGCGCAGCTCCCGCTCGAGATCGGCAGTGCCTTCGCTGCTACGGTTTTCGGGCCCAACATCGGACCGCGCCTGCACCGGCCCCGTCGGTTCGAACAGGACGAGATAAAGCCGTTCGCCCTTGCCGCGTTCCGCCAGGGGCTCGACAGTGAGTTTGATCGACTGGGCCTGTTCGTCGTCCTCGTCGACGACGACATTTTCCCGCACGACAGTGCGGCGCGTCGTGGCGGCTTCCCGCAACGCTGCGCGCAGGTCGAGCCTTAGGCCGGCGCGGGCCAAAGTCAGCACCTGCCGGCTCGGAATGCCTTGCGGCGCCTCGAGATAGCTGCCGGTCCGCGCCGAATAGTAGACGACGTCACCGTCGCCATTCACCACGACATGCGGTGGCGCGAAACGCTCCAGCACTTGTGCCTCGACCGCCTGTCGAAGCGGATAGCTGGCGGTTCGCTTGTTCGGCCCCGTTCCTTCAGGCAGGAAGGCGCCTGAACGGCCATCGCCGATCAGCATCGGCAGCCTAATGTGTGGCGAGGCATGTTCCCGCGCCTGAAAAATGCGCTGCTTCTTGTCGACAGTGGCGAAGAGGTTGTCGTGCTGGCCGACGCTTTCGGACGTGCCGAGGAAAAGATAACCGCCCGGCTTCAACGCGTAGTGGAAGATCGGAATCACCCGGTTCTGGATGTCCGAGCCGAAATAGATCAGCAGGTTGCGGCATGAAACCATGTCCATGCGTGAAAACGGCGGGTCGCGGACGATGCTGTGAGGGGAAAAGACGCACAGCTCCCGGACCTCGTTGGCAAGCACGTAACTCTCGCCGTCGCTGCTGAAAAAGCGCTGCTTGCGTTCGGGCGAAACCCCCTGCAACAACGCCGCCGGGTAACGCGCAACGCGCGCCACCGCAAGTGCGGGCTCATCGATGTCGGTCGCAAATATCTGGACGCGTGGCACAACCGAAAGCGTCTCCATGTGTTCGCGCAACAGCATGCCGATCGAGAACACCTCCTCGCCGGTGGCGCAGCCAGGCACCCAGATCCTGACGGCGTCGCTGGCGGTCTTGCCCTCGAACAGCTGCGGTACGACCTTCTCCTCGAGCAGCTTGAACGCGTCGGGATCACGGAAAAAATCGGTGACGTTGATCAAAAGGTCACGAAAAAGGTTCGCCACCTCGCGAGGGTCCTTCTTCAGCCATTCAACATACTCTTCAATGGAATCAAGCTGTCCGATTTGCATGCGCCGCTTGATGCGCCGCAGGAACGTCTTGGTCTTGTAGCCTGAGAAATCGTGGCCGGATTGGCCCTGCAGAATGCCGTAGATCTCGTCGCGGAGCCGACCCAGTTCTGCCGTCTCGTGCTCGCCGCCTCCGGCAACCCCGTTCAGCATGTCGAAGCTGCGGGCGAACCCCTCGAGCTTCGCGCCGATCTCCTCCGCCGGCGCCGCAATGTCGATCAGCCCGCTGGAGATCGCACTTTTCGGCATGTCCGGATTGCGCGGACCGTAGCCGTCGGGAGCCTGGGCGACCGTCAGCCCGCCACGCTCCTTGATCGCCTTGGCGCCAAGCGTGCCATCGGAATCGCCGCCCGACAAAATGACGCCAACGGCATATTCGCCCTGATCCTCCGCCAACGCGCTAAAAAAGATATCGATCGGCTTGCGCTCGCGGCTGAGCACGTTGGATGGCCGCAGGTGCAGCACTCCCCGCTCGATCGTGAGAACGACGTTTTGCGGCATCACATAGACGTGGTCGGACAGGACAGTGGTGCTGTCCTCGACGACGACAACCGGGAGTTGCGTGTAACGTCCGACGACCTCATGAAGCAGGCTTTCGCGCTCGGGGCTGAGATGGGTGACGATGACGAACGCCATGCCGGGCTGGCCGGTGATGCCTTTGAACAGGCCCTCCATTGCAGGAATGCCGCCGGCCGACGCGCCGACGCCCACAATTGGAAATCTCTTCACCTGAGATGTCACCGCAAGCCCTCGGTTGAACAGCCTAGACGACAAGGCCGCCAAATCGACCCAAAGCCCACGACCGGGCTGAACGCAACGCCCAGCATATAACGTGCGCGTGGGCCGGAACAAGTCCGTGCAGACGGCGTTAAAGTCGGGATTATTGTGGAACTCCAATGTCAAAGCGCACACCTGAGCTGAAGCTGACAAGACGAGCGTCGTTGCGCTTCGAGGATCTGCTGAGTTTGCCGGGAAACGAATCCATTCCGCCGCGCATGCTTGTTTTGGCGAAGCGATTGCAGGCAGCCTTGCAGGAAGATTCCGAACAGGCCCGTGCGGACACTTGCAAATCCCGCTCGAAGAAAGGGCGATGAGGTGCGCGATCTCCGAGGAGTGCGCATCCTGATTGTCGAAGACGATTGGGTATTGGCCGGCGATCTTGCGAGATATTTCGGCAATATGGGCGCGGTCGTCCTTGGCCCTGCGGCGACGGTCGAACACGCCTCCATGCATACCGAGGTGGCTGAGGCCGCGATCCTCGACGTCAATCTCAACGGCCGGCGGGTGTTTCCGATCGCCGACGAACTGATGCGCCGCGGCGTTCCCTTCGTCTTTTTCAGCGGTGACGAGGACATCGTCATTCCCGAACGTCTCCGCCACGCCAGCAATCTTCGAAAATCGTCGGATAGCTACGCCGTCTTCGACGCCTTGTTCCCTCCGGAAAAATCCGCCTTTGCCGGTCGCCCTGCCGTGAACTTGTCGGACAACGTGTTTTCACTTCTGCCGAAGCTCAGGCTCGCGGCGCGGCTGCTTCTGGGCGACGTCGGTGCTTCCGATCGGCTGGTCGAGCGAACACTGGAGCGCGCCATCGGCGACATCGACAGGCGGCGGCCCGGTGTATCGACCGAAGACTGGCTGAACGGCATCATGCGAAACATTGCCGGATCGGGCGGAACCAGCCTGCTGCACTGAGATTGGTTTTCTAACAGTCTGAAAAGTAGGCGAAAACAGCCATCTATAGTTAAGTCCTCTATCAGAACGAGAGGCGCGCCTAAGAGCTACCCGACAGCGCTGAGTAGCAGCTTCCTCAGCCGTTCTTGCGGTCGATGAATTTGTTGAACCGGCTGTTTTTTCCGGAGCCGGTTTCGTCCTGGTAAAGGAAAGTCAGATCGTTCTCGTCGAAGATCCGGAAGAACTCATCCCATTCGATGGGTTCGAGCTTCTCCTCGGGCTCGCCAAAATCGATCCGCAAGATGCCGCCCTCGCCCCTGGTTCGTACAACCGCCGGTCGGCCACCACGATCTTCGGCCCATTGGCGGATCTCGTCATGATTGGTGGTTGTCTTCGATTCAGACATTGGAACCTCCTTTGATCCAGACCTTGCAGGCGTGTGGCTGGCTTGCGCCCACGGGCCGCCCACGGACCGGATGACCGCCCCTAACACCAAAGAAGCTGCAATGTTCCAGCGCATCGCCCAAGGCTCGTTCGCCATGCGTTCACCTCAGGTTGCAGCCTCGCCAAAACCATCTTTGTTGAAGCAGAGGGAACAAACCTTTTGCCAAACAGTTCGGGGCGCCAAGGCCAACTGCGTAAGGAGTTGTCGTGAAACGCATACTGGTTACAGGAGGGTGCGGTTTCATCGGCCGCCACGTCGTCCAGGAACTCATTGAACATGGTTACTCTGTCTGCATTCTCGATGCGCTGCTGGAACAGGTGCACGGCAGCGAGGCGATCAGCCTGCCGGCAGGAGCCGAACTGATCAAAGGCGACGTTCGCGATGGCGCCGCCGTCGCCGAGGCGCTGCAGGGCGTCGACGCCACCGTTCATCTCGCCGCCGAGGTCGGCGTCGGCCAGTCCATGTACGAGATCGCCCGCTATGTCGGCGCCAACGACCTCGGCACCGCCACCCTGCTCGAGGCACTGATCAAGCATCCGGTCGAGAGGATCGTCGTCGCCTCCTCGATGAGCGTCTACGGCGAGGGTCTCTACGCCACGCCAGGCGGTCGGCGCGTCGACAATGCACGGCGGCAGGCCAGCGACGTCAAGAGCGGCCAATGGAATCCGCTGTCGGCGGCGGATGAAAGCCTGTCGCCGCTGCCGACAGACGAGGAAAAGCCGGTCGACCTCGCCTCGATCTATGCGCTGACGAAATATGCCCAGGAGCGCGCCGTGCTGATCTTCGGCGATGCCTATGGCGTCGATGCGGTGGCGCTGCGCCTGTTCAACGTGTTCGGCGCCGGACAGGCGCTGTCAAATCCTTACACCGGCGTTCTGGCGAATTTCGCTTCCCGCCTCGCCAACGGCCAGCGGCCGATGATTTTCGAAGATGGCGAGCAGAAACGCGATTTCGTGCATGTGCGCGACGTCGCCCGCGCTTTCCGCCTGGCGCTGGAACAACGCCAGGCGCGCGGCCACGTCATCAACATCGGCAGCGGACGCGCCTATGCGATCAGCGAGGTCGCCCGGCTGCTCGCCGACGCCATGGGTGTGCCGGACCATCGGCCTGATATCCTCGGCAAGGCGCGCGCCGGCGATATCCGCAATTGCTTCGCCGATATCTCGAAGGCGCGCGAACTGCTCGGTTTCGAGCCCCTGCACCGGCTGGAGGATTCACTCGACGAGTTCGTCGCATGGGTGCGCAACACGGTCGCCATCGACCGCGGCGCCGACATGAAACGGGAACTCGAAGAGCGAGGACTGGTGTCATGAGGCCGGACGGTTTTCGTGAAGCGCCGGTGGCTATCGTCGGCGGCAGCGGCTTCATCGGCTCTAACCTCGCCGACAGCCTGTTGTCGGATGGGGTGCCAGTGCTGGTCATCGACAATCTCAGCCGCCCGGGCGTCGATCAGAACCTGGCCTGGCTGGCGCAGAAGCACGGCAATCAACTTGCCGTGGAAACCGCCGATGTCCGGGACGCAGACGTGCTGGCGCCGCTTTTGGTGCATGCCAGGGCGATATTCCATCTCGCCGCGCAGACCGCCGTCACCACGAGCCTCGTCCAGCCAAGCGAAGATTTCGACATCAATCTTCGCGGAACCTTCAACGTCCTGGAAGCGGCTCGCCGCAGCGGCAGACGCATTCCCGTGATCTTCGCCAGCACCAACAAGGTCTATGGCGGCCTGCCCGACGTCACAGTGCGCGAAGAGGACGATCGGTGCGTGCCCTGCGATGCCGGCATCAGCGCCAACGGCATAGACGAGGCCTGCGGCCTGGATTTCTGCACCCCCTATGGCTGCTCCAAAGGCGCGGCCGACCAATATGTGCTCGATTATGCCAAGTCGTACAATCTGCCGACCGCGGTCCTGCGCATGAGCTGCATCTACGGGCCGCGCCAGTTCGGCACGGAGGACCAGGGCTGGGTCGCCCATTTTCTGCTCAGCGCGCTTTCCGGCCGGCCGATCACGATCTACGGCAACGGCAAGCAGGTGCGCGATATCCTTCATGTCAGCGACGCCGTTGCGGCCTATCGCGGGGTACTTGCCCGGATCGACGACATCAAGGGCCAGGCATTCAATCTCGGTGGCGGACCGGGCAACGCCGTCAGCCTGCGCATGCTGATCGAGGAGATCGGCGAGCTGACCGGGCGGAACCTCGCGATCCGCTACGACCGGGAACGCACCGGCGACCAACCTTTCTTTGTCGCCGATACCCGCAAGTTAGAAGCGACGCTCGACTGGAAAGCGCATGTCTCCTGGCGCGACGGCGTCCGCGATCTCGCCGACTGGCTCCGGCGTCATCGCCTCGAGCCTGAACCAGCGAGGTACGTGGCATGAAAGTCGCCCTGGTCAATCCGTTCTGGACCTACGAGGACAGCATCTATTTCGGCTGCCGCCAGCCACATCTGCCGCTGGAATTGGGCTACTCGAAAGCCTCGCTGGAGGCCGACGGCCATCAGGTGCTGATGCTGGACGGGCAAATCCAGAAGCTCGACAACGCGGCACTTGCCGATCGCGTCGCCGCTTTCGCACCGGCCATGACCGTCGTCAGCACGGCGCCGACCTATTTGTTTTGGCGCTGCGCGCCGCCCGAGCTGCGTGTACCCGCCGACTTCCTCAACCGCCTCGCCGGGCACGGCGGCCGCACAGTGGCTGTCGGGCCGCACGGCTCGGCAACGCCGGCGCCGACGCTGCGCAAGCTGGGCGTCGATGTCGTCGTGCGCGGCGAATGCGAAGAGGTCGTCGCAGAACTCGCCCGCGGTGACGATTGGAGCGCCGTGCCCCACACCGCCCACCTCGACGAGGGAAAACTTGTCGGCAATGGCGGCGTCAACACCAGTTCGTTTGTCGATCATCCGCCGCTCAGCTGGCCGTCCGATTGGATAGCCGCGCATTCGCACCATCACCACCGATTCGATGACAATCAGCTGGGTTTCGGCGCGGAGGTCGAGGCATCTCGCGGCTGCCCCTACAATTGCAGCTTCTGCGCCAAGATGGATTTCCGCGACGCCTACCGCCGCAGGAGCCACGATGCGATCATCGCTGAAATCGATCGGCTGATCTGGCAAGGCGTCGGCTACATCTATTTTATCGACGAGATATTCCTGCCGCAGAAGGCGCTGCTGGAGGCACTGGTCGATCGCGACGTCAAGTTCGGCGTGCAGACCCGCATCGATCTTTGGAAGCCGGAGCTCCTGGAATTGCTTGGTGCGGCCGGCTGCGTTTCGATCGAAGCCGGCCTTGAAAGCCTGACGGTGGAAGGCCGGGCCATGCTGGCAAAGCGTTGCCGGCTGGGCACCGAGGAACTGGCCGCTTTGCTGGTCGATGCACGACGTCACGTTCCGTTCGTCCAAGCCAATCTGATCGGCGTCGTCGAGGACGATCCGGCTCTGGTCGACCACTGGCGCAAGCACCTCATCGACCGCGGCGTGTGGGCCAACGAGCCGGTGCCGCTCTATCCCTATCCCAGTTCGCCCAGCTATCGCGAGCTTTGGGGCGAGCCCGACGATCTCGCCTGGGAGCGCGCCCACGAGCATTATCTGGCCTCGTTCCGGACGTTCAGCGATATCCAGGAGAAGCGCCCCCGCGCGCTGGCCGAGTTGGAGGCGACATGTTGCAGTCACTGATCCGCCGACCGCGGCGAATCCTGATGACCGTCGATGCCGTCGGCGGCGTCTGGCGCTACGCGCTTGATCTGGCGCGGGAGTTGGCTCATGGCGGCGACAGCATCGTGCTCGCCGGGCTGGGCCCGGAACCGTCGGAGGAGCAGGCGAAGGAGGCACAGGCTTTCGCCGGCCTGGCGTGGCTCAAGACACCGCCGGACTGGATGACCCGCAATGAGGACGATCTGGAAATGTTGCCGCAGGAACTGCGCGCGCTCGTTGGCGATTACGCGATCGACCTCGTCCATCTCAACGCGCCGACGCAGGCGGTGGGACTTGATCTGCCCTGCCCGGTCGTGGCGGTCTCGCACTCATGCGTCGTGACCTGGCTCCACGCCGTCAGGGGGCGGGCTGCGGACGGCGAATGGGCCTGGCAGAAGGACCGCAACAGACGCGGCTTCGATTGGGCCAATGCGGTAGTCGCACCCAGCCGCAGCCATGCCGACATGCTCGAGGCCTGCTACGGGCCG
Source organism: Mesorhizobium sp. WSM4814 (assembly GCF_055811595.1). Lineage (NCBI taxonomy): Bacteria > Pseudomonadati > Pseudomonadota > Alphaproteobacteria > Hyphomicrobiales > Phyllobacteriaceae > Mesorhizobium > Mesorhizobium sp. WSM4814. The sequence goes on along the minus strand of NZ_JBVVQT010000003.1, from coordinate 436,436 downwards.
ATCGCCCGCCTGAGCGTTGTCAGCAACGGCACACGGCCGGGTCCAGAGGCAGAGCGACGCGAACCGGTGGTTCTCGCCGCCGCGCGCTGGTGGGACGAAGGAAAGAACGCAGCTACGCTGGACCAGGCAGCAGCGCTGACGAAATGGCCAGTCTTCGCTGCCGGGCCGATCGAGGGCGGCGATGGCCAACGTGTCAATTTCAGCAATGTCGTTGCTCTGGGCCCGGTCTGCCACGACGAGGTGCGTCGCTTGATGGCGCGGGCCGGCATCTTCGTATCGCCCTCCATTTATGAACCATTTGGCCTTGCCGCACTGGAGGCAGCGACGTCGGCGACACCTTTGGTGCTTGCCGACATCCCGAACTATCGCGAATTGTGGAATGGCGCGGCTTTGTTCTACGACGTCCACGATCCAGGCGATCTCGCCAGGTGCGTCGATTGTCTCTCTGACGATGCCCAACACAGGCGCCGGCTCGGCGAAGCCGCCGCACGCCGAGCGCGCAAGTTTTCACCAGCAAGGCAGGCGGCGGCCATGCACGACATCTACGATCGGGCCGCCCTGGCCGTTGCGGAACGCTGACAATGCGGTTCCTGTTCTATACCCATTCGGTCGTTTCGGACTGGAACCACGGCAACGCACATTTCCTGCGCGGCATCATGCGGGAGCTTGTTGCACGCGGGCACCAGGCGATCGCGCTGGAGCCAGCAGATGGCTGGAGCCGTTCGAACCTGCTGGCAGAGAAAGGGCCCTACGCGGTCGAGCGCTTCAGAAAAGATTTTCCGGAGCTGATGCCGGTGACCTACGACGCGTCCTTCGACCATGAAAGCTGGATTGCCGACGCCGATGTGGTGATCGTCCACGAATGGACTGACCCGGAACTTGTCGAGCGCATCGGCGGGGCCAAGGCGAATGGAGGCGGTTTCACGCTTCTGTTCCATGACACCCACCATCGCGCCGTGTCGGCGACGCAGGCGATCTCGGCCCTGCGGCTGGAGCATTATGACGGCGTGCTCGCCTTCGGCGAGGCGTTGCGGGAAAGCTATCTTCGCGCCGGCTGGGGCAAACGTGCCTTCACCTGGCACGAGGCGGCGGATGAGCGCCTGTTCAAGCCGCACCCGGAGATCGACCCGACTGCCGATCTGATCTGGATCGGCAACTGGGGCGATGACGAGCGCAGTGCCGAAATCAAGGAATTCCTGATCGATCCGGTGGAAGAACTTCGCCTGCGTGGCACTGTTCATGGCGTGCGCTATCCACGCGAAGCGCTCGCCGATCTTGCTGCCGCCGGCCTGGAATACGAAGGCTGGATTGCCAATGCCGACGTGCCCAAGGCATTCGCGGCCCACCGCGTTACCGTCCACATCCCGCGGCGCCCGTATCGGGAGAACCTGCCCGGCATCCCGACGATCCGCATGTTCGAGGCGCTCGCCTGTGGCATCCCGCTCGTGTCGGCGCCTTGGGCCGATGTCGAACAACTCTTCAGGCCAGGTATCGACTTTCTTTTCGCGTGCGACGGGTCCGAGATGTGCCGTCATCTTCGCGACGTGCTGGACGATGCCGACCTGGCCGCCTCTCTGGTGAAATCGGGCCTCGAAACCATCGGGAGGCGACACACTTGCCGCCACCGGGCGGACGAGTTGTTCGACGTGCTCGCCGAATGCGGCAACCGCCAGGCCATCGATCGCATCGCCATAGAGGAGACAGTCGCATGAAGATTGCATTTTATGGATCGAGCCTGCTGTCGTCCTATTGGAACGGCGCGGCGACTTATTACCGCGGATTGCTGAAGGCTCTTTCTCAGCTCGGCTACGAGATCACGTTCTATGAACCGGACGTTTACGACCGGCAGAAGAACCGCGATATCGAGGCACCGGACTGGTGCAACGTCGTCATCTACGAGGCGACCCCGCATGCGCTGATGCAGGTGGCAGCAAGCGCAGGCGAAGCTGATATCGTCGTCAAGGCCAGCGGAGTCGGCTTCGAAGACGAGGTGCTGCTGCGCGCCGTACTCGACCACGCCCGGACGGATGCGCTGACGGTGTTCTGGGACGTCGACGCACCGGCCACTCTGGGCCAATTGCGCGACGAGCCGGATCACCCCCTGCACCGCGCGTTGCGGGAGATCGACCTTGTCCTCACCTATGGCGGCGGCGATCCGGTCGTCTGGGCCTATCGTGCGCTGGGGGCTGCCGAGTGCGTGCCGATCTACAACGCGCTCGATCCCGAAACGCACCATCCGGTCGCGAAGGACAAGCGTTTCGCCTGCGACCTCGCCTTTCTCGGCAACCGCCTGCCGGACCGTGAAGCACGCGTCGAAGCCTTCTTCCTCGATCCGGCCAACCGTTCGGGCGGTCAGCGTTTCCTGCTCGGCGGATCTGGTTGGGGTGACAAGCAGCTGCCGGCAAATGTCGCATGGCTCGGCCACGTCGGGACGCGGGACCATAATGCGTTCAACGTCACCCCCAAGGCGGTGCTGAACATCAGCCGCGACAGCATGGCCGCCAACGGCTTTTCGCCTGCCACGCGCGTCTTCGAGGCTGCCGGTGCCGGCGCATGCCTCATCACCGATGCCTGGCTCGGCGTCGAATTGTTCCTGGCCCCCGGGGAAGAGATCCTGGTGGCGCGCGATGGCAATGATGTCACTGAGATCTTGCGCACCCTCACCCCCCAGCGGGCAAGGGCGATCGGCGCATCTGCGCTTCGGCGTGTTCTCGCCGAGCATACCTATGCGTTAAGGGCCGCTGTCGCCGACGCTGTCTTCAGGCGTCAGTTCGAGCGCCCCACCGTGGAGGCAGCGGAATGACCCAGCGGCTCGACATCGTCTTTCTTGGCCTGTCGTTGTCCTCTTCATGGGGAAACGGCCATGCCACGACCTTTAGGGGGTTGCTGAAGGGCCTGCACGAGCTCGGCCATCGCGTCACCTTCCTGGAGCGCGACGTGCCGTGGTATGCGAACCATCGCGATCTGCGCGACCCGGATTTCTGCACGTTGCGCTACTACGAAACGACGAACGATCTTCGTCGGACCTATGCCGGCTGTCTGCAACAGGCCGATGTCGTAGTGGTCGGGTCGTTCGTTCCGGAGGGGCGAGCCGTCATCGACATCGTCGCGTCCCTGTGCACGGGCCAGTTCTGCTTCTACGACATCGACACGCCGGTCACGCTGGCCAAGTTCGCCGCGGATGATTGCGACTACCTATGCCGGCGGCAGATCCCGTATTTCGACGTCTATTTCTCGTTCACCGGCGGGCCAACACTCGCCCGATTGGCGGCGGACTTCGGTGCACGGTGCGCCGAGCCGCTCTACTGCTCCGTCGACCCGGAGCGGCATCGCCGAACGGCCGATCCGATCTGCTGGGACCTTGGCTATCTCGGCACTTACAGCTCGGACCGGCAGGCGACGCTGGATGCTCTCCTGCTCGAACCGGCAAGACGCATGCCGGACCGTCGCTTCGTCGTGGCCGGCTCGCAATTCCCGTCCGAGACCGTCTGGCCAAGCAACGTCGATCGCATCGAGCACCTGCCGCCGGCGGACCACGCCTCGTTCTACAGCCGCCAGCGCTATACGTTGAACGTCACGCGCAGCTCCATGATAGCGGCTGGGTGGTCTCCCAGCGTACGCCTCTTCGAGGCGGCTGCCTGTGGCACAGCGATCATCAGCGATCGCTGGACCGGTCTGGACAGCTTCTTTCCGACAGCCACGATCAACACGGCGAGCCAAGCCGAAGACGTGATCGATATCCTGTCCAGCCAATCCGACCGCGTCAGGCTTGCTTTGGCCAAGCGAGCGCGTGCAACGATCCTGGCGGCACATACAAGCGCCGCGAGAGCCCGCGAATTCGTTTCGCTGCTGGCGCGGCCAAGATCGGCACGTCCAGCGCTCGATCTGAACATCGAAAGTGCAGCATGACTGGCAGACAGGAGAAAATAGAGATGCGGCAATCAAGAAGGACACAACGGACCAGAACGGCGCTTGTCGCCGGCGGCGCGGGTTTCCTCGGTTCGCATCTTTGCGAGACACTGCTTCAGGCCGGGTGCCGTGTGATCTGTGTCGACAATTTTCTTACCGGTCGGATGGAAAACATCGTCTCGATGCTGGGCAGTCCTCGTTTCCGGCTGATCGAGCAGGATATTTGCCGACCATTGGACCTTGCTGAGCCGGTCGACCGCATTTTCAACCTGGCGTGCGCCGCATCGCCGCCGCGCTACCAGGCTGACCCGATTCACACCACGCGGACCTGCGTGATCGGAACCCTCAATCTACTTGAGCTTGCCGCCCGAAACAATGCGCGCCTCCTGCAGGCATCGACAAGCGAAGTGTATGGCGATCCGGAACAGCACCCGCAAACGGAAGACTATGTAGGTCACGTGAACTGCACCGGCCCTCGTGCCTGCTATGACGAGGGCAAGCGAACCGCCGAAACCTTGTGCTTCGACTATTTGAGAACCGAAACGGCCGACATCCGGGTCGCGCGCATCTTCAACACCTATGGTCCGCGGATGGATCCTGCCGACGGCCGGATCGTCTCGAACCTGGTGATGCAGGCGCTCGAGAAGAGACCGCTGACGATTTTCGGCGACGGGCTGCAGACCAGGTCGTTCTGCTACGTCTCCGATCTGGTCGAGGGTCTGGTCCGCCTCATGGATGTCGATCCCAATCCGAACCAACCGGTCAATTTGGGCAATCCCGGGGAATTCACCGTTCTTCAACTGGCCGGATTGGTGAGGGATATGACCCACAGCAACTCGGCCTTCAAATTCCTGCCACTGCCGCAAGACGATCCTCGCCGGAGGCAACCGGACATTTCCCGTGCAAAAGCCCTTCTCGACTGGTCGCCAAAGGTGCCACTCAAGCAAGGCCTGATGCAGACGATCAGCTATTTCATGGAGCTCGAGGCCAGCCGTAACGAGGATCGAATCTCCCCAACTGCGACAAGCGTGAGGTCCGTTTCAGGCCGACTGCAAAACCTGCCGGCCTGAAGTCGGGGAGAGCTATGCCCTCGGGCATGGTGAGACCATCCCGACAGGCGTCTTCACTTTTTCTCGTTGTGGGAACATCCGGTCTAGCTCGCCGTTGGGCGAATATCGGCAGGGAGAACGGACCCGTGCATCGAAAACGATCCGCCAGGGACATCGAGCAAATGGCAGAACGGGAAGCGGCTGCCTTTCTGAGACGTGCCTCGATCACCTACCTCGAATGCTGTGTGAGCCTGATGATGACGCATCTTGAGCGCGAGGAAGTGGCCACCATCCTGGAAAAAGAAGCGGATATGCTGCGAACGCTCGATTGAGGCTCGCGTCGCTCAGGCTTCGATCGGCCTAGGCAACGTAAAATACAGGGCGCAACTTTGATCCGAAGAGGTTGGTGATTTTTCCAGGTCGCAAGGAACATTCCTGGCAGCTGACAGTTCGGCGCGAGGAACTTACCTTCAACAGCGATGGCGGCAGTTTCGTGGGATCAAAAAAGGTACGGATTGGAATAGCCGGCGTCGGCAATTGCGCATCCTCCCTTGTCCAGGGCCTCTCATATTATCGGGACGCCAGAGGCAATGAGCCGATACCGGGCCTGATGCATGCTGATCTTGGCGGCTATCATGTCGCCGAGATCGAGGTGGTTTGTGCTTTCGACGTCGCCAAGGGCAAAGTTGGGCGTGATGTGGCCGAAGCCATATACAATGCGCCCAACAATACCTTCCGCTTTGCCGATGTTTCGGCAACCGGCGTTCGCGTCGAGCGCGGACCGACGCTTGACGGCATCGGCAAATATCTGCGCGATGCGATCGAGGAGGCAGAAGAGCCGGTCGCGAATGTCAGCGCGCTGCTTCGGGAAAGCGGCGCGGACGTACTGGTCTCATATCTGCCGGTCGGCTCCGAAGAAGCCACGCGTTTTTATGCCGAGTGCGCGCTCGAGGCCGGCTGCGCCTTCGTCAACTGCATACCGGTCTTTATCGCATCGCGGCCGGAATGGCGCCGGCGCTTTGAACAGCGCGGCCTGCCGCTGGTCGGCGACGATATCAAAAGCCAGGTCGGCGCGACGATCGTGCACCGGTTGCTCGCCAATCTGTTCCGCGAGCGCGGCGTCCGCCTCGATCGCACCTACCAGCTGAACTTCGGCGGCAACACCGATTTCCTCAACATGCTGGAACGGGAGCGGCTGGAATCGAAGAAAATCTCCAAGACACAGTCCGTAGCCAGCCAGTTCGACGTCCCCCTGGAGGCCGGCAACATCCATGTCGGCCCCAGCGACCATGTGCCCTGGCTTACCGATCGAAAATGGGCCTACATCCGCGTTGAAGGCACGACGTTCGGCGGCGTGCCGCTGAATGCAGAGCTCAAACTGGAAGTATGGGATTCGCCCAACTCGGCCGGAGTCGTTATCGACGCTGTCCGCTGCGCCAAACTGGCGCTTGACCGCGGCATCGCGGGGGCGCTGACCGGCCCTTGCAGCTATTTCATGAAGTCGCCGCCCGAGCAGTTCACCGATGCCGAGGCACGCCTGCGCACGCTGTCTTTCATCGCCGGGAGGGACGAGCCGATGCTTGATGCCGCGGAATGACGACGACGTTCTTCTTGATCCGCCATGCGGCGCACGACAATGTCGGCGACTATCTTGCCGGACGCATGGCTGGAGTTTGCCTTGGCGAAACCGGCAGGGCACAAGCCTCGCGCCTGGCCAGCCACATGGCGGCGCGGCCGCTGGCGGCCATCAGTTGCAGCCCGCGCGAACGAACACTGGAAACCGCAAAACCGATCGCAATCGCCTGCAATCGCGAGAAGATTACAATCCGCCAGGAACTCGATGAGATCGACTTCGGCGCGTGGTCGGGCAAGACCTTCGAAGAGTTGAGCCAGGACGCCGACTGGCTGACGTGGAACAGTCAACGCCAGCAGGCGAGGACGCCCGGCGGCGAGACAATGCTGGACGTCCAGCAACGTGTCGTCTCGCTGATGCAGCAGCTTCGCAAACGCTACCAAAACCAGTCCGTGGCACTGGTCAGCCATGCCGACGTGATCAAAGCCGCCGTCTGCAAGGTGCTCGGCTTGCCGCTGGGAGACTGTTTTCGCTTCGATATCGACCCCGCTTCGATCACCACGGTCGTGTCCGGTGACTGGGGCTCCAAGCTGATCCGACTGAACGAAGCCGCCTGACGAGGACTGCCGGATGCGTATGGTCATTTTCGGTCTCACCGTCACCTCCTCGTGGGGAAACGGACACGCGACGCTGTGGCGCGGGCTGATCCGTGCGCTCGGTCGCCTGGGCTGGTCGGTCAGCTTTTTCGAACGCAATACCCCGTACTATGCCGGCGCACGCGATCTTGACCATCTCGATGGCGGCGATGTCGTTCTCTATCCGGAGTGGGAGGACATTCGCCGTGTCGCGGAACAGGCTATCGGGGAATCCGACGTCGTCATCGTCACGTCCTATTGCCCCGACGCCGTGGAGGCATCGCGCCTGGCGCAGCAGGCCTGTCGCGGGCTGAAGGTTTTCTACGATCTCGACACCCCGGTCACGCTCGCCCGGATAGAACAAGGTCTACGACCGGCCTATTACGGGCCCGAGGGCCTTCACGATTTCGACCTCGCCCTCAGTTATACGGGGGGAACCGCAATCGATGCGCTGAAAACGCTGCTGGGCGCCCGCCGAGTCTTGCCTCTCTACGGCCATGTCGATCCCGACCGACACCGGCCGGCCCAGCCCCGGGCTGAATTCGCCGGGGATTTGTCCTATCTCGGAACGTATGCGGCCGATCGCCAGGCCGGCGTCGAAAAGCTGCTGGTCCGCACGGCAGCGCGCATGCCGGACCGCCGTTTCGTCATCGGCGGCGCCCAATATCCGCATGAATTTCCGTGGAGCGAAAACATCTTCTTTGTCAGGCACCTTCCGCCTGCGGATCATCCGGCCTTCTTCTGCTCATCGCGCCTGACGCTGAACGTGACGCGCGAGGCGATGGCCAAGAGGGGCTGGTGTCCTTCGGGCAGGCTGTTCGAGGCGGCAGCCTGCGGCGCGGCGATCGTGAGCGACACCTGGCCCGGGCTGAGCAGTTTTTTCCAGCCCGGCAGCGAGATCATCCTGGCGGACAGCACCGACGACGTGGTCGCGGCAGTCGGCTTGCCTGACAGCGAAGTCGACGCCATCCGGCGCCGGGCGCGCGAGCGGGTGTTGGACGAACACACCTCTGCGCAGCGCGCCAGGGAACTGGACCGCCTCCTGTCCGATTCATTGCCGGGCTTGGGGCAGGGCTTGGCGGCGGGCGAGCCGTTGAAGGAAGCAATCTGATGTTGGGCATCGTGCCCGCCGCCGGCCGCGGCAGCCGCATTCAACCGCTCGGCTTCTCGAAGGAGCTCCTGCCGGTCGGCAGCCGAATCGACGGCCAGACCGAGCGTCCTTGCGCGGTGAGCGAGTATCTGGTGCGTCGCATGGTGCGCAACGGGGTCGACAAGATCTGCTTTGTCATCGGATCGGGAAAATCGGACATTCTCGAATACTACGCCGCCGGCTACGGCGACGCCGCCGCATTGTTTGTCGTGCAGCCCAACCCCGTCGGTCTTTGCGACGCGATCTTCCGCGCCGCGCCGCTGGTCGCGGCGGACGAGACGGTTCTGGTCGGCCTGCCGGACACGATCTGGTTTCCGGAAGATGGCTTTTGCCGCCTGCCGGACGACCGGCTGTCGTTTTTGCTCTTCCCAGTGGATCACCCGGAACTCTTCGATGCCGTCGTTCTCGACGGGGATGACCGGGTGAAAGAGATCCAGGTCAAGCAACAAGGCGCCGCATCGAACTGGATCTGGGGGGCGTTCAAGATGCCGGGCTGCATACTTCACCAGCTTGCCGCGCTTTGGCGCGAGCGGGATCAAAGCGACGAATATGTCGGCACCCTGATCAACGCCTATCTGGCGGCAGGCGGTGAGGCTTGCGGCGTCAAGGCAGGCACCGCCTATGTCGACGTCGGCACGTTCAACGGCTACCGCACGGCGCTTCGGCTGCTCGAGAACAACGACACTACGTTGGAGGACCCGAAAAACCTCATGTTCGTGCTGCCGGGGCAAGCAATACCAAGCCATCCAGGCGAAGGAGGCTAGCCATGCTGCATTCGAGCGCCGAAATACGCCGCCGCATCGATGCCCTTGGCCCGTGGTTCCACAACATGGAGCTGGCGGGCGTCGAAACCGCCCCCGACCATTTCCTCGGCAACTACCCGCTGATCAAATGGCGCAAGTTCGCCGACGCCATTCCTGCCGATCTGTCCGGCAAGGCCGTCCTCGACATAGGCTGCAACGCCGGCTTCTACTCGATCGAGATGAAGCGACGCGGCGCCGGCCGCGTCCTCGGCATCGATTTCGATGAAGCCTATCTGGCGCAGGCGCGCTTCGCCGCCGAAATCGCGGACTGCGACATCGAATTCCAGCTGCTGTCGGTCTACGACGTTGGCGCCTTGCGGGAGAAATTCGACATCGTCCTGTTCATGGGCGTGCTGTATCACCTGCGCCACCCGCTGCTCGCTCTCGATCTGATCCGGGAGCACGTTGCCGGCGACTTGATGATCTTCCAGTCCATGCAGCGGGGCAGCATCGAACTGCCTGCGCTCGATGAGAATTATCCTTTCTGGACCCACGATCTGTTCGACCGGCCGGAGTTTCCGAAGCTGCATTTCGTCGAGCATCGCTATGCCGACGACCCGACCAACTGGTGGATTCCCAATCGCGCCTGCACCGAAGCGATACTGCGCAGCGCCGGCTTCGAGATCGTGCTGCACCCGGAGCAAGAGGTTTATTTCTGCCGCGCCGCCGGTGAGCCGGCCGGCGGCAGCGCCGTCTACCCGTCGAAAGGACAACTTCATGATTGAAGCCGCGATGATCTGGAACGAGCCGAACAACAAATCCCATTGGGATCCCGAACTCGACCCCGACTGGAGCCGCTTCGCCAACATGGCAATACTGGCCGCCGATGCGATCGCATCGGCAAACCCGGCCGTGACCAGGATACTGGGGGGCATTTCGCCGATCGATGCCGATTTCATGGCGCTCATGAAGCAATACGGGGTGCTCGATCATGTCGATGCCGTCGGTGTGCATGGCTTCCCACTCGACTGGAATCTCTGGCAGATTCAGGAATGGCCCCAGAAGATCGGCGAGATTTCGACCGTCACCGATCTTCCCGTGTGGGTCAGCGAAGTTGGTGTGTCGAGCTTCGGGGCGGAGGAGGTCCAGCTCTGGGGTTTGCGTCGGAGCGCCGAACTGCTGCTCGGCAATGCCTCGCGCGTGCAATGGTACAGCCTCTACGATCTTCCGCGCGAATGGGGGGCAACGACGCGTCATCGCGAGGCCGAAGGCTCCTCCTACTATCGCCACTTCTACATGGGCCTGCTCCGCGAAGATGGCACGCCCAAACCCGCGCTCGAGGAATTCCTGCGTTACGCACCCGGGATGGGGCTGGTGCAATGGTTCCACTTTGAAGATCCCCGGCTGGACGACGCCGTCGCCTGGATGAAACGGCTGGGCGTCACCAATCTGCGCACCGGGCTTTCCTGGGCCGACAGTTTCAGGCCGAATGCGCTGGATTGGTACGACCGGCAGATGGAAGCACTTGCCGATTTCGACGTGACCATCACCTTCTGCTTCACGCCGGAGCACCGCGGAGTGATGCCGCACCACACCAGTCCGCCGCTGGTGCCGGAGGAATTTGCGGAGTTTTGCGCGACGATGACCCGCCGCTATGCTCCCGCCATGGCTGCCTCGCCGGTCAGAGCGGTGCGGGCTTCGGCAGCATGAGTGTGTCATGCAACACGCAGCTGACAGGTCCGGACCGCTTGCCGAATTCGCGGCCTTGTTGCTAAGTGCTGCTCCGCACCGCTCGGACGGTGCTGAGATCATGATCGTTGTCGCGCATCCGGACGACGAAACCATCGGCATCGGCGGGCATCTTGCCGGCTTGCGCGGATCTCGCATCGTTCATGTCACCGATGGCGCGCCGCGAGACCTTGAAGACGCGCGAGCATACGGCTTCGAGACGTGGCAGGACTATGCCGAGGCCCGCCATCGGGAGTTGGAGGCGGTGCTGGCGGCAGCGGGATTGCCGTCGACGGCCCTGATCAGCCTCGGTTATCCCGACAAGCAGGCGGCCGGAAATCTTGGCTCGCTCGCACGGGAACTGACCGGCCTTTTGGCCGAGCGCGATGTCAGCTTCGTCTGCACGCATCCTTATGAAGGTGGTCACCCCGATCATGACGCGACCGCCTTTGCCGTCCATGCGGCCTGCCATTTGCTGCGCCGCGACGGACGCCAGGCACCGGCCATCGTCGAAATGGCGTTCTATTCGGCCGGGCCTGAGGGTACGATCCTTCAGGATTTCAACAGTCATTCCGGCAGCGAGCGCATCGAATTGCACCTTACGGAAGCGGCTTTCGAACGGAAGCAGTGCATGCTGGCCTGCCACCGGACACAGCAACGGACGCTGGCGCCGTTCACGGCGCGCATCGAACGTTTCCGGGTGGCGCCTGCCTATGATTTCCTGGCGCTGCCGAACAGCGGCAGGCTTTATTACGAGGCGCTGCCGCTCGGCTTCGAGCCGGCGGTTTGGCTTCACGCCGCGGCCGCTGCGCATGAGGAGCTTGGGCTCGACCGGCCATGACCCTCACCGTCCTGAACGTCGCCTACCCTCTCGCGCCAGTCGGCCCGGATGCGGTTGGCGGTGCCGAGCAGGTGCTGTCGATGCTCGACCAGGCGCTCGTGCGCGCGGGACACGCTTCCATCGTGATCGGTTGCCAGGGCTCGAAAGCGGCGGGCGTGCTCATCGAGACGCCTGCTGAACCAGGTGTGCTCGACGATGCGGCGAAGAAACGGGCACAGCGCTCTCACCGCACCGCGATAGAAGTCGCACGCGCCCGTTGGCCGATCGACGTGGTTCATCTGCACGGCATCGATTTTGATGCCTATCTACCTGATGATGGCCCGACCCTGGTAAGCCTGCACCTGCCGCTCGACTGGTATCCCACCGATGCCTTGCGCACGGTCCGCGACGATCTATGGCTTCACGCCGTCTCGATGGCCCAACAGAGGACCGCGCCGCCGGGTGCCAGGCTGCTGGCACCCATTCCAAACGGCGTGGATATCGATGCGCTGAGCGGTCGGCAGTTCAAGCGCAACTTCGCGCTGGTGCTCAGCCGCATTTGCCCGGAAAAGGGCATCCACCTGGCACTGGACGCGGCCAAACAGGCTGGCGTGCGGCTGATCATCGGCGGCAAGGTCTACCCTTACGAAACGCACACGCTGTACTTTCGTGACGAAGTCCAGCCGCGCCTCGACCAGCGCCGCCGCTTCCTCGGTCCGCTCGGCTTCGTCGCAAAGCGGCACTTTCTCAACGCCGCCCGCTGCCTGGTCATTCCCAGCCTTGCCGCGGAAACCAGCTCGCTTGTCGCGATGGAGGCTCTCGCCTGCGGCACGCCGGTCGTCGCCTTTCCAAACGGTGCGCTGCCGGATGTGGTCGAACACGGCAAGACGGGCTTTCTGGTCAACGACATCCATGAGATGGCGGAGGCCATCGTCGCAGCCTCCGGCCTGGATGCCGAGACATGCCGGGCCGAGGCGCGGCGGCGCTTTTCGCTCGACCAAATGATTTCGTCTTACATGGACGCCTACCAGGCGCTGGCAGGGCTTGGTGCCGGCCGCAGGCGCCTGGCGGCGGTGCAGTGAGCGGCTTTCATGCTCCGCTCCGAGATCATCGACGATCCGGCCGCCTTTGAGGCGCTGGCGCCGCGCTGGCGGGAGCTGTGGGCGCACAGCCGGACAGCGACGCCGTTCCAAAGCCCCGCCTGGCTGGTGCCGTGGTGGCGCGCATTCGCGCCCGGAGAGCTGGCGACGATCGCCGTCTGGCGAGGCGACGATCTGGTGGGATTGGCACCGCTTTACCTGGAACACGCAACTTGCGGGTCGAGACTGCTTCCGGTTGGGATTTCGTTGAGCGACTACCTGGATGTCCTGTGTTGCCCCGGCATCGAAGCGGCTGTCGCCGCCGTCATCGCCGACCGGGTTCTGGCGATCAATTGGTCGCAATGGATCTTACCGGACCTGCCGGCCGGTGCTGCCGGTCTCACTATCGCGCACCCTGCGCTGGAGGCGGATCAACCCGTCGACCACGCCGCTTGTCCCGTGCTGCCGATCGCTGGCGACAATGCGCTCGCGGTCTGCATTCCGGCGCGGCGAAGACGCCAGTTGCGCCGCGCGCACAATGCCGCACGCCGGCGCGGCTGCGTCTCCATCATACCGGCGCAGGCCGATCTCAAAGCGTTTTTCGATCACCTGATCCGCCTTCACGGCGCGCGTTGGGCCGGGCGCGGCGACGGCGTCCTGGCCGATCCGGCTGCAGAAGAATTCCATCGGCAGGCGCTTCCCATGCTTGCCGCACAGGGTCTTGTCCGATGCTGGCTTGTTGCCATCGACGATGCGGTCGTCGGCGCCTATTACGGATTTCATCATCGCCACCGCGCCTACGCCTACCTTGGCGGTTTTGATCCGGCCTATGCCGAGGAAAGTCCCGGCGCAATCCTGATCGGTCACGCGATTGCCGAAGCGGCTCGTGAAGGGGCGCGGGAGTTCGATTTTCTGCGCGGCCAGGAGAGCTACAAGTATGGCTGGGGGGCCGTCGACCAATGGACAATGCGAAAGGTCTGGACGCGGAGCATGGCTCGATGAGCGCCACCGGACGAAAGCCATCGCCCCAGGCGGCATCGACCGCAAAAATGCTGATCGAGGAGTGCATGGCCGACGGCGCCTGCGTCGACGCCATCATTGCCAGACTGGCGCTGCGCTTCGAGACCGGGGTCGATGCCGCAGAATTGGCCGATGTGGCGCTGGAGATGCGTTCAGCCGACCTGCGAAAACGCGACAGACTGGAGCGGATCGCCGATCTGCTTCGTCACAGGCCTGACATCTTCACCACGCTGCGCCAAACAGGTGCCGCCGTCCGCCACGAACGCGATGAATGGGAAACTGACGCCGCGGTCGTCAGGCGGCTGGCCGCCGGCTTTGATGCCGCGGCGACGATTTCCCAGGCGGCGAGCGTTCAACTGTCTTCGCTGGGAGACGAGGAGAAACTCACCGCCGCCACCGACGAGATCGTCGCATGGTTGCAGCGGCAAGGCTTCACCGGCCGCGACCAGGACATACTGGACATTGGTTGTGGCATCGGCCGCTTCGAAAGCGCGCTCTCGGATGCCGCGCACCGGATCGTCGGCATCGACATATCCCTGGAGATGATTTCGGTCGCTCGTCGGCGATGTGCCGGGCTGCGCAATGTGGATCTGCGGCAGACCTTTGGTCTCGATCTCGCCGATTTTACCAACGCAAGCTTCGATTGCGTGCTGGCTGTCGACAGCTTCCCCTATCTGGTGCTGGCTGGCCTGGCGGAGCGGTATTTCGAGGAAATTGCGCGTGTTCTGAAACCGTCAGGCGTGGCAGCACTTCTGAATTACTCCTATCGCGGATCGACGGCGCTGGATCGTGCCGATGTTCACCGCCTCGCCGAAGCCCATGGCATGCAGGTCGTGGCTGACGGCGCGAAGCCGTTCCGGCTGTGGGACGGCAATGCCTTTCTTCTTGTGGCATCCGAGGGAACATTACGGCGCAATGATTGTTCGGGAGTCAAAGAGACGAGGGCGTCAATGAGACACGCGCACCAAACAGACAGGGCACCTGTGAGTGCCGACAATCCGAAGGAGGACTAGAAGGCATCCGGCGGCAAGATAGACATCACCTCTGCCGTCAAGATAAAGGCTCCGGCGGCCGGCGCGATGACCGATTTGGCCAAGGACAAGGTCAAGGAAACGCGGCTTTGCTTTGTCCAGCAGAGCCTGAGAAGCAGCACACCGAGCAACGCCGGCTCGATGGCAATCGGATCAACTCCGATCAGTATCACGCCGCAGATCGTCTCTCCCAAGACTGACTGCTGCAACCGCAAACGCCAATCATGACCAGTGGCCAGTCGAGGTCACGAGAGTCGAAATGTCGAGCGCACCCGGCAACAGCGCCGGGAAGACCCGAGGGGAAAGCATAGGCTTCCCCGACGAGATCGGCAGCTTCGATACAATGCTGTGCAAAGGACGGGCTGTGCAAGGGACGGCGCTGACTGTGAGGCCGCGCGAATCCTTGCAAACTCTGATTGCCGTCACCACACTGGTGAAGGGACTGATTCGTTAAGAGAACACTATGTCTCGCTCGAGCGACGATAGCATCAGCCCGAAACTCCGGCTGGCAATAGACCGGAAGATTGCATCTCTGCTGACTGCTATCGAGCAGGAAAAGGTCCCCGACCAGCTGACCGACCTTGCGGTTCAATTGCAGAATGCGCTTGTCGAGAAGCGTCGATGCAAAGCAAAGAAACAGGACTAGCTATCGGCGCCTGTCGACTGCGAAGTTTCCCTGTGCTGCTGACAGGTGATTGCGTCGTTCCACCAATGTCTGCAAGGAACTTTCGCCGAGGTATTCCAGCACGCTGGCACGCGCTCGGTTAAGGCGGCTTTTTACCGTTCCAACCGCGCAACCGCATATTTCGGCAGTTTCTTCATAGCTGACGCCAAGGACCCCGATCAGCATCAGGACCTCGCGCTGATGCTCCGGCAACCTCTGGACCGCGTTGGAGACTTCCTTGCTCTGAACGGACCACTCCTGCGTCGCTTCCGTAATCGGGATTGCGGAGGCGCAGTCGAGCAGGCCTGGCTTTTCCCTGTCGGCGGCCTTGATGCGCGTATAATAGCTATTGCGCATGATGGTGAAGAGCCATGACTTCATACGCGTTCCAGGCTCAAATTTGTCGATGTTGGCGAGCCCTTTGGTCAATGTCTCCTGGACCAGGTCGTCGGCATCGTCGGGAACCCGGCAGAAGGTGCGGGCGAAGGCTCGCAAGGCAGGTATCAGGTCAACGATGGAAACGTCGTCCGTTTCCTGGTTGGCCAAGGGGTAGCCCCTGGAGGACAATGGTCCAGCTCCCAGCAAGAAAGAGTTGATGAACGCAGACCTAGCTAAATGCATGAAGGTTTGGATCGTTCCGGACATCGAAATAAGGTGCTGGAAAATCTCGGATTGGGCGGGCGGCCGTCTATGACCGGTCGTTGTTCTTGGCCGCCTCTTCCCGCTGCTTTTTCAGGACTTCGTCAGTCCCGACCAGCTTTTTCGCCCCGCCGGATATCGCTGTTGACACCACCGCCGGCGGGTCGCTCGCGGGAAAAGAATCCTCAAGCCCGGCCTGCAACTGGTCTTCCAGGGTCTTCGGCTCTTCCGACCGACCAGGCGTCCTTCGGGCTTCTGCTCCCTCCAGCGGCTGTTTCATGTCAGGCGAACTACTGACCTCGCGAACGCAGGCGTAAAGCTGTTCGATGGCAAATTCCTTCATTGTCTCGAAATCGGCCCTCTCATCGCGCATTGCCTCGATCTTATCGACCATGGTCTTCTCGAACCGGTCAAGGCTATCGCGTCCGCAAGCCTGGCAAAGACGCAACAATGCTTCGTGGAGTACTTTCGGACCAAAATAAGCAGACGCCTCGAGCTTGAGCCGCTGCAGATGCTCTGGAGTCACCGCCTGAAGTTTTGACATATGCAGCCCCTTTCGCCTGCCGAGCATATCAACGGCGTTGGTCGGCAGATGTTCCAATCACCCGCGACCGGGCTCGCTAAACGGGTCGCTCGGCCACTCAACGCCATGCCGAACGCCAACGCCAACGATAGCGGGCTCTCTCACCTGGCATCTGCGCAATGTCTTTGACCCATTGGTCTTCTTGAAGATTCCGGTTCAAGCTAATTCAAGCCTGGCAATGGCCAGTCGGCCACGCCGGTTCAAGAATCCCGGACGGCAAGGCACTACCTGCATCTTGCGAGCGGAGCCTGGCGATCTTCGCCTGGGCTCCGCAAGCCTGTCACCACCAGGAATCAGGCGGCGGCTTGGAGGGCACGTTGGTTGACACCACCCTCGCCCAACCCGGTCAGCGCTTCGTCTGTCGCGACCTCTTCCTTGAGCGTTGCCTTGAGAAGGGCGGCGACGTCGGCCTTTCCCATCTGTTCCGCCCAGGCGACAAGAGTGCCGTACCGGGCGATCTCGTAATGTTCGACGGCTTGCGCCGCTGCGACCAGTCCGGCATCGAGCGCAGGAGCACCGTCATAGTCTTCGAGGATCTCGGAGCCTTCTTCAATGATGCCGTCGATCGCCGGGCAGGTCTTGCCGCGTGCCGCCTTGCCAAATTTCTCGAACACCTCCTCGAGCCGGTCGACGTGAACTTCCGTCTCCATGCGATGTTTTTCGAAGGCAGCAGTCACTTTTTCCGACTCCGCGCTTTTGGCCATTTTCGGCAGCGCCCTCAGTATTTTCTTTTCGGCGTAGTAAAGATCTTTCAGCCCGTCGAGGAACAGGTCCTCAAGGCCCTTGGTTGTCGCTTTCGCAGCTTTTTTCGCAGTTGCCATGGTCGTCTCCCGCTGAGGTTTGGAGCTAGCCTCCCTAACTGGGAAGGCGACCGATAACCCCGCCGGCCGGCAACAAGTTCCCTGATGATTCGAGCCGCTGGAAATTTTTCGCCTCAGGCCGCGCAGGTGCTGCAAGGCTTACGCTGGCGAGACGGCGGTGCGAGCAAATGGCTTCGCCAGCAATCGGCTCAATCGATCCGCTTGATACGGCCCTTGTCGAGACGGAACACTCCATCCTGGCCGCCCTGCCTCTCAAAATCGGTAAGCAGATCGTCCCAGGTCCCGAGGAATTCGCCACAGTCGTCGCAAAAGATCCGGTCGTCAGGACCGGCGTCGGCCGGAATCCTCAGCCTTATCGTCAAGCAATAAGGGCATTCCAACTGGTGGTTAAGATACTGTGTGGTCATCGACGACAGCAAGAATGCACTGGAAACGTCGCCCCTGCAACCTGCTCGCGCCGGGGCAGGACGCTTGCATTGATTATATGCCGTCTTTGGTCGGAGGCCAGCCAGACTGGGCAGTCGGCGGAATGTTGTCGGAAGTCACCTCACCCCGCTTGAGTTTTCGAATGGCCTCATTGGCTTCGAATTCATCGAGGCCGGAAAGCGGCATGCCGTCAACCACGACGGCTTCCTCACTCTCGTCGTCGTAGACTTCCCACAGCCCGTCCGAATTCTGTCGTTTGTTGTAGATGGTTGGCATGGCCGCTCCCCTAGATACCGCTATTGAACGCGTGCTACCCACTGCAGAGCCTGGGTCTTTTCGTCCGCCGGGAACACCCGCGCCTCGATCTGCGGGAACAGTGCGCCCGTCATTTCGGTAGCTGCCTTGATCCACTGTTTTTCGGACACCACTGCGGCACGCTGGAAGCGGTGGAGTTCGCCAAGTTTGCTCAAGCCGTACTGCAGATCGCGGCGCAACGCGTCGCCCGTCATGTCCTCCAGATCGGTAAGGTCGGCCAGGATGCCGATCTCTTCATGTTCGCTCAGTTTCTCTTCGATGGTCGGGATGATCTTGTCGTAGTCCTCCGCGGTCACGGTACCGGCAACGCGAAATGCGGCGACATTCTCAGGAGCAGAAATAACCTCGATCACTTTTTCCTCCTTCGGATTGGTTTTCGGGATCATGCCGAACAACTCAAGCCGCCGACGGATGTTCCCTGGTCCTAAGCGTTTTTAGACACTAAACCACCGCTTTCCTTGGCGGCTCCCGGGTCGCATTCGTGACGACGGTATAGCGCGTGATCGGACCCTCATCGGGGTCTTCTCCCTGAAAGTGAACGTCGGCGTTGTCAGGCAACCGGCTGGTATTGCCGAACGTCTTGACCGCGGACGCACGCACCAGTTGGATGTCCGGGTCCTGCTTCATGATCTTTATTGCCGCAAGCTCGGCCGTGCTGCTGCCGCCAATGCGCCAGCTGGCCTCGAGCACACCGGATCGCCAGATACCCGACGAATCGACACCCTGGCCGATATCGTAGTTACGCCGCGAGGCGAAAAATCCAGGATACTCAGCCATCGCCGCGTCATAGGCCCTCGCCTGCGCAATTGCCGAACCCAGTGCGCGGGGAAGCTGAAGGTCTTCGAGAGCTTCCCATCCGCCGCGCACGACAATGAGGTCCGACCCGCCATAAACGGATTGTCCCGCATTATCAGTCGTCGTCGTTTGAGTGCCGTAGTAGGCGACCATGGTTTCGTCGATCTCGGTTCTGCCAACACTCAAAGTGACGACGTCACGAAGGTCAGCTTCGAGCACCAGACCGTACTCGTTCAAGTCGGGGGAGCGGTATCGCTCGAGCAGTCTCTCGACGTCAGCAACCGTGCGAACGATGTGCTGGTCCTGGCCTCGCGAGGCAAGCGGTGGCTTGAGCCGGGCCAGCCCATGCCTCAGCAGGCGTTGCGCTGCTCGCAGCGCATCGTGCCGCGAAAACACGGTGTAGCCAGGCAATACTGCGGCGGCGACAGTTCTGCCGAAGCCGGTTGACCATTCCTTCGGTCGTTCGGCCAGGTCGTCGACCAGTTCGTGGGTTATGGCCTTGGTGGTCGCGAATCGCCAAGGCACCACGCCGCCGAAGAGGTCTTGCGGCCCGTTGATACCCAGCCGTGCCGCATCGCTGGCAAGCAAGCTGTCGTCCGGCACGAAGTACAAGCGCCCGCCATTGCCGCTGCTGTGGCCTAGACCCTGCCGGAAGGCAAACCCCTTGAGGGTGGCAATGGTGCGGGCGACGGCAGCTATGGCTTCCCGCTCGTGAGCGTAGAGAGGCTCGCAGCCCGGCTCGGAGAATGCGATCACGGTGCCTTTTGGCTGGCTCGGCTGAGTGCCTCTGTGCTCGGTCATATCGGTCGTTCCGGTGCTTCCTCGTTATGGGCATTGGGCGCCGATGTTGCGGTCCTACGCGCCCTGTCCCCGGGAGAACGCAGCAGATGGCAGAACGTTCAGCCCGGATTGGCAGGCTCGCCGCGCGGGCGCAGACGCTGGTATCCAGCCGTGACCTTGGAGCGCGCTGCGGTGCAGAACCTTTGATCGCCGACGGACAGCGCCCCCCTCTGTCCTGCCGGACATCTCCCTCACACGGGGGGAGATCGGCAGCTTCGCGGACAGCGTCCCTTTTTTGCACGGTTGGTGGTTGGCGAAATCAGTGATGAAGGCCAATCTCCCCCCTCGTGGGGGAGATGTCCGGCAGGACAGAGGGGGGGCGCGAAGGATCGCTGCGGAGCGCTTTTATTCTGACCCGCTGCATTCTTCGGCTGACGTCACGGAATGGATCCCAGGGTCTGCGCGCGTCGCTTCGCTCCTTGCTCCGCCCTGGGATGACGAAGTGGAGGGGTGCCGCCGTCGGCTTGCAAGGATGGCGGAAAGGGTGACCGGGCGGAAATCCCAGCTGTCGACGCCGGCGTCGTACTGGCGTGTGACCGGGCTCAGCCTGCCGTGGGAATGGCCATGCAGATTGATCGATTTCTTGCCGATCTGATTCCAGGTGCGAAAAGGATAGTGGCAAAGGATCAGCAACCTGCCGTCTATCGTCAGTTCCTTGTAATGCTGTGTGCTGGCCCAACCCGCAGCCTCTATGGTCGCCGCGCCATCGTTGTTGCCGATAATAAGATGCTTCTCGCCATGAAGAGACGACAGCAGCGATGCAACGAATTCGGCCGATCCCTTGGCAAAGTCGCCGAGATGCCAGATCTGGTCACTCGGGCTGACGGTTTCGTTCCAGAGCGAAATCAGCGCTCGATCGTGTTCGGCCAGCGAGCCGAACGGGCGGCGATCGATGCGCAGAATGCGGGGATCGCTGAAATGTGTGTCGGCCGTGAAATAGATCATGGTCGTTCACAGCCTTTGCGGACGTTGTCCGAACCTCGCCTTCCCGCAATTAACATTTGAGGTGGCCAACAAGATCAGACGCGGCTAACATACTCCTCGCTTTGGAGAGTGTCGTGCGCACGAGACGTTTCAGAAAGCCAATTGTCGTTCAACCCGGTCGGATCGATCGTGACAGGGTTGTCTTGTCTGTCTCCGATGCGGCTGAAGTGCTGCTGAAGGACTGGCCGACGCCAGCGTCCAAGACGCGACTGGCTGCAATCGCAGCCTGCCTTGCTGTTATCCGCGGCGAAAAGCCGCCAAGGGTCGCACGCCAGGCGTTCATCGTCGCGGCCAAGGACGCGAGGATCCTGCTCGGCGAACAAATCTAGCCCCGTCAGGCAGAGCCTTGTCAGGCCATCCGATCTCTTCCTTGACCTGCTCCTGCAGATCGTCACGCGCGCTTCGCCTTGCCAGGCGCTGAGGTCGAGTTGCTCAGACAATCGCTCGATCCCAACCGCCATAGTGCTGGTCACTGCGCGTGCCGCGCGGCAGGCTGAGCACGATCAGCGCCAGACCGATCGCAACGTCCGCCACCATCGCCGGGGTTTCACCGCCGGCAAGCACGAAGGGGGACACCGCGACCCATGCGCCAAGCACGACATTGAGGAAGCGTAGCGGCCGGACCACTTCGGCCATGGCCGTGACTGCGACCATGATAATGAGACAGCCGACGACATGATCGCTGAAGTAAAGCGGTGGCTGCGTGCCGAAGATCAATGGCGTGGTCATCAGCAAGGCGCCGAGCAGCGTACTTGCTGCCAGCGTCCACGGGAAGTTGACGCCGCCGGTGACAAATTCCTTCAGCACCTCGAAAACCGGACGGTCGAGATCGGCGCCAGGCGTCTGGTTCTCCGACAGCGCCGGTCCGCCCATCCAGAAGGTACGCCAGAACGGCTCGCCTGCCCTCGTGGCGCCCCAGAGATACTGGATGGTCGCCAGCACCTCGTCGACGGAGTAAGGGATCAGCACCACCGTGACGGCGGCCTGGAGAATGCAGAGCGTGCACAGCGCGCCAATCAGCGGTGGCTGGATGATGATGAAGGACACACTGACCACGCCAAGCGGAACGATCAGCAGGCCGAACAGGAGCACCATCCACGGCATGGTGCGCCAGCGCCGTCGGTCGCCGATCGCACCGGCGAGGATATCGAGGCAATAGGCGAAGGCGCCGAGCCCGGCATCGGCGACTGGAAAACCCTTCGAGACCCATGACGTCACCACCGCCTCGCTGCCGTTGCGCACCGGCGCGCCACCGGGGCCGAAGAACGGATCCCACAGCCCATCCGCGTGGCCCATTTGGAAGGCGGCGAGATAGCGCGAGACGAACAGGCCGACGAAGGCCAGCGCCACGATCGGTATCCGCTGCGTGAAGGTCGATGGCGAATAGGTCCAGCCCAGCGGAATGTCGTCGTCGGCCGCCAGCGCGCGGCGGCTGATGCCAGGGGTCGGCGGGATCATCACCGCAAAGGCGACGATCAGCATGCCGACGAGCGTGTCGATGGCATAGGCGGCGGCGCTGGTCGTCCAGAACAGCAACGGCGCCAGCATCACCCAAACGCCGAGCGACGCCGTGATCCACTGCACCCAGCGCCAGCGTCGGGACATGCCCATCAACGCAAAGGCCGTCACCAGCAGGCCGGAAACGATCTCGCTGACGCCGAGGCCTGCGTTGCGCAATTGCGGCTCCGCGACAGCGTGCCCCAGAGCGGGTGGCATTGCGGCTGTGACGGGATCGAACAGGCCAATTGTCATTGGCGAGGTGACCAGCCACAGCCCAAGCGCAGCGTTGGTCATCGGCGCCCAGAGCGTCCTCGACCGATGCCGTTTTATCGCCGCTTCGACCTCTTCCTTGCTTCGCTCGAGCGGTCCCTTGAGGCGCCTTTCGGCCTGCTCGATCTCGGGGTCAGAAGCCGCGACAACGGGCGGATCGAGCTTGTTGGCCGCATACCAGTCCGTGGGGTCCTGCTTCAGCCGGCGGATCATCTCCGGTAGAGTGTCCAGCAGATTGTGTTTGGGCGCCCAGCCCAGCAGGGTTTTGGCCCGCGAAATGTCGATCTCGTAATGATCGTCCGAGTTCTCGATCATCCACGGTTTGATGTCGGTGTCCTGGTCGAGCACCTCCGTCTGCACCCACGCGCCGAGCTTCGTCAGTTGCTTCGGCAGCGCCAGGGTGCGCCAGTCCTCGCCATGGATGAGCCGGCCGATGCGCTTCTGCATCTCCTCGTATGACGGTGTGTCTTCTTCGCCGATCAGAAGCACGGTCTCGGCCGGAAGTTCGGCGCGCCGGTCGACGGTGCGCACCACTGCATCGACGAGATCGTCCTTGTGCAGATAGGGCTGGCCGGCGGTGATATCGCCGGCGAACAGATACGCGGTCGGCAAGCGTTCGAAGATGCGGGCGATCTGCTGGGCAATAAAGGCGGCCCGGCAGTCTTCGTCATAGACGCCGGCGAGCCGCAGGGTCACCGTCTTGATCTGGCCGCGCTCCCGCGAAATCAGCGCCTCGGTTTCGGCTTTCGATCTTGGGTAGGCCCAGGCCGGGTCAAGCGGCGAGTCCTCATTGATTTTCGCGCCCTTCTCCGGGCTTGGCGCATGGACGAGAAGCGTGCTGGAGAACACGAACTGTTCGCTCTCGACCGCCGTCAGCGCCTTCAGCAGCCGGCGCGTGCCCTGCACGGTGACGGCGTCATATTTTGGGTTGTCCTCGCCGGTCGTGTCATAATAGGCGGCAAGATGGACGACCGAAGCGATGCGGCCGCCGCTGCGCTCCCGTGCCGCCTGCACAGCCCTGCTCACGCCCTCATCGGAGGTGAGATCGATCTCGATCGTCTCCATGCCGGCGGGGGCATGCTTGGGTTTTGCGACGTCGAGGCCGATGACGCGATAGCGGTCGATCAAGCCTCGCGCGATCGCCTGCCCCAGGAAGCCGCTGCTGCCGGTGACAAGAACCGTCGGAAGGGTCGTGCCGTGATTTGCCATGGCTCAGGCCCGACCGTGTTGGAAGAGCGGCCCGATGGCGCGATGCGCTTTGGCCTTGCTCGGCTCGCCCGGCAACTTGGAACTGGATTCATTTTGTTTCTCGCGCTTTGACCTGCCCAGGATCATTGCCTCGGCCTTTCCGGAGGCGCGAGATGATCGAGGAACCATCGCGTGGCGTGCCTGATCACTTCATCCATTGTGCCCGGCTCCTCGAAGAGGTGGCCGGCACCGTCGATAATGATCAACTGTTTCTCGCCCTTCAGCGCTGCAAGGGCCCGCTGGTTCATCCCGATCACCGGCCCGTCCAGGCTGCCGACCAGAAGCAGTGTCGGGGCACGCACGGCCGGCAACACGTCCATCGCCAGATCGGGCCGGCCGCCGCGCGAGACGACAGCCGCGATAGCTGCATCCGGGCGTGCGGCGGCCAGCGCGGCTGCGGCGCCAGTGCTTGCCCCGAAATAGAGCGGAACAAGCCTTCTGGTACGGGCTTCGGCAGCCGCCCAATGCGTGGCCAGCGCGAGCCGCGATGCGAGCAGGTCAATGTCGAAGACGTTTCGCCTGTCGCCTTCCTCGATCGACGTCAACAGGTCGACGAGAAGGGTCGCCAGTCCGGCCTGCCGAAGTGCAGCGGCCACGTGATTGTTGCGCGGACTGAGCCGTCCACTTCCGCTGCCATGAGCGAAGATGACGATGCCTTGCGCACCGTGCGGCACGCCCAGCAGCCCGACGAGCCCGCCGGGCTCGATCCTGACCTCCTCGACCTCTGTCATGGCGGTTGCCGGCATCGTTACACTCCAAAGGGAGGATCGCAGCAGAGGAACTGCGCCTCGCGCCCACTCAGTGCGTTAAACACTGGCATGGCGGAAATGTTTCCGGGGAAGGTCAGAAAAAATATGGCCTCCATCCGGAGCGACGCGGCGCAGACCTTGGGATGCATGCCGTTACCTCAGCCGAGGAATGCAGCGGACCAGAACAAAAGCGCTCCGTAGCGATCCTTCGCGCCCCCCTCTGTCCTGCCCTCTTTGCCCAAGACTCGGCATCTCCCCCACGAGGGGGGAGATCGGCAGCTTCGAGGCAGCGTCCTTTTTGCAAGGTTGGTGGTTGGCGAAATCATTGATGAAGGCCGATCTCCCCCCAAGTGGGGGAGATTTCCGGCAGGACAGAGGGGGGCGCCTCGCTCCGCCATCAAAGGTTCTGCACCGTCATGACGCTCTGATGTCACGGCATGGATCCCAGGGTCTACGCGACGTCGCTTCGCTCCTGCTCCGCCCTGGGATGACGAAGGCGTGGTGGCTGTAGCTAATCCCCAGCGTGAGAGATGCTGCAGGCCGGGCGGCAGTCCCCGTCAGGAACTGGCGGCGCTTGTGGATGGCTTGTCGGCATTCCATTCCGCCTTGCGTGCTCGCGCTTCCTCGAAGATCAGCTTGAATTCCCGCATCATCGCGCTCTCAATGGCGAATGCACGGCTTGGCACGGCGCCGGGGTCTTCCTGATTGTTCTGGAATTGAAAGCGGGCTTCCAGTTCGGCCCATATTCGCTCTGACTTGTCGGGGCCGGCAAGCAGCGCGACGACCAGCGCCAGAGTCTCTCGCTGGGCATTGAGCCGACCCTCGATCTCTTCATTCGTCAACTCGGACATGTGGGATCGCTTCCGGTTTCAGGCGAAACGGCAAAATCGCATCCTTGTTCCGGAATTCAGCTCGTCGGCTCGCAGAGAGGGCCTACTGCTCCCTGAAAGCTCGCTGGATCTGATCCGCCAAAGGTTTTACGAGATAGGACAGCATGGTGCGGTTGCCGGTCGAAAAGAACACCTCGACAGGCATGCCTGGCGCCAGGGCCACGCCCTTGAGCCGGCCAAGCTCTGTGCGCGGTAAAGCAACATGCACGGTGTAAAAGCCGGTGCCGGTTTTCTCATCGACATTGAGGTCGGCGGAAATCTTGCTGACGGCACCATTCAGTTCCGGCGTCGTTTGCTGATTGAATGCAGACAGCCGCAGGGTCGCGCCTTGCCCTGGCGTCAACTGATCGATGTCTTGCGGAGCCACACGCGCCTCGACGGTCAGGTCGTCCGTCACCGGGACAATCAGCATGATGAGCTCGCCTGGAGATATAACGCCACCGACCGTGTGCACGCCGAGCTGATGAACGACACCGTTCTGCGGACTGCGTATGTCGATGCGTTTGAGCTGATCTTCGGCCGAAACCTTGCGCTCGACGGACTCGGAGATCTTTGCCTGGACGTCTCGCAGTTCGCTTGCCACTTCGCTGCGCAAATCCTGGTCGATCTGGATGATCTGCAAACGGATTTCGGAGGTACGACCCTTCGATTGCGCTATGGCCGCAGTCAGTTGCCCGTGCTCGCCTTTAAGCCGCACGGCATCGCGTTCAAGCGCAGTAATACGATCGATCGAAACCAGCTTGCGTTGCCAAAGTCTGCGCATGCCTTCGAGTTCAAAGCCGATCAACTTGATTTCCTGGCTCTTGGCATCTCTTTGCTCGGTCAAGCCGGAAACCTCTTCGGCAAGCTGCGCAATGCGCTCCTGCAACTGAGCCTTCTGACCGGCGCGTGCCTGTCGGCGAAATTCGAACAGAGATTGCTCGCCGGCCATCGCCCGACCAATCTCGGGGGCATCCTGGCGTGACACAAGCGAAGCTGGAAAGACGATGCTTGCCTTGCCGTCGCGCTCGGCCTCAAGGCGAGCCAGCCGCGCCTCGAATTCGTCCAGGCTCTTCGAGACGATCGCCAAATTGGCCCGGGTGATGGTCTCATCGAGGCGGATCAAGACCTTGCCCGATTGCACGGCATCGCCTTCCCGGACGAAGATTTGACCGACAACGCCACCCGTCGGATGCTGCACCTTCTTGACGCTGGAATCGACAACCAGCTTTCCCGAAGCGATGACGGCTCCGGAAATCTCGGTGACGGCGGCCAAGCTCCCCGCCCCGCCAACCAGCAGGATGCAGGTTGCGACACCGCCAAGCAGATAGCGTCGAATGGTGCGATCGGCTGCGAATATCGTGCGTTGCGCCATCAGGATGCCGTCTCTTCAAGTCCGGAAACGACCTTCAAGGGAACGCCCGCTGGGCGGGTTATCTTGTTCAAGATCTCATTCTTCGGGCCAAAGGCCTGAATACGGCCGTTCGCCATCACAAGAACCTGATCCAGGCTGGCCAGCGCGCTGGGCCGATGTGCGACCACGATGGCAATACCGCCTCGCGCGCGAACAGCTTGAATCGCCACCGTCAACGCGGCCTCGCCTTCCGCGTCGAGGTTGGAGTTAGGCTCGTCGAGAACAACCAGAAACGGGTCACCGTAGAGAGCCCGGGCAAGCGCCACCCGCTGCCTCTGGCCAGCCGAAAGCGCCGAACCGGCCTCGCCGATGCGTGTCTCGTAGCCTTCCGCCAGGTGGATGACGAGTTCATGAACGCCGGCCGCGCGCGCAGCCGCCAATATCTTGTCGGAAGGCGCTTGCGGCTCGAAGCGCGCGATGTTCTCGGCAATGGTGCCGTCGAACAGTTGCACATCCTGCGGCAGATAGCCGACATGCTTGCCCAGTTCTTCCGGCGACCATTGGTCGAGTGTTGCGCCATCCAGCCTGACGGTGCCGCGAACCGGGAGCCATATGCCGGCAATCGCGCGCACGAGCGATGACTTGCCCGAAGCGCTCGGCCCGACGATGCCGAGGCCGACGCCCTGTCCCAGTGCAAAGGTGGCGTCCTGCACGACCATCCGGCGCTCACCCGGCGGTGCGACACTGATACTTTCGACCGAAAGAGCAGATCTCGGAGCAGGCAGCGAGATACTTGTCGCAGTTTCGGGAAGCAGGACCAAAAGCTGGGTCAAGCGGGCCCAGGCCTGGCGGGCGGTGACGAAGCCCTTCCAGTGGGCGATAGCCAGTTCGATCGGTGCGAGCGCCCGGCTCATCATGATCGAACTGGCGATCATGATGCCGCCGGTCGCTTCCTGATGGATGACCAGATAAGCGCCGATCGCCAGGATGCCCGATTGCAGCATCATGCGCAGGATCTTCGCGATCGTTGCGAGCGTCCCGGCAAGGTCGCTGGCCGTTGCATTGGTGTCGAGATAGCCGGCATTGATCCCTGACCAGCGCTCGGCGATGCGCGAGCCAAAGCCCATGGCCTGCAGAACCTCGGCATTGCGACGTGTCGCTTCGGCAAGTGTATTGCGCGCTGCCGCTTGACTGTTTGCCTTTCTGGCGGGCTCTCTCGTGCGAATTTCGGCAAGCAATGCCAGGCTGAACAGAATGACCACGCCGGCCAGCGCCGTCATGCCGATCCAGAAATGGAACAGGAAGCAGATTGCCAGGTAGAGCGGCATCCACGGCAGGTCGAAAAGCGCGGTCGGGCCGGCGCTCGACATGAACGATCGCACCTGGTCAAGGTCGCGCAACGATTGAAGGCCGTCGCCTGCGAGCTTGGTTCGCAGCGGCAGACGCATGAGGGCGGCATAGACCTGTCCGCTCAAGCGCGCGTCCAGCGCCATCCCGATGCGCACCAGCAAACGCGACCGGATGAGTTCGAGAACGCCCTGAAAAACGAAAAGTGTGCCGGCAAACACGGCGAGCCCGACGAGCGTCGGCACGCTGCGGCCGGGTATGACACGATCATAGACCTGCAGCATGAAGAACGAGCCGGTCAGCGCCAGGACATTGACGACGCCGCTCATCAACGCAATTCCGCCCAACGCTCGCCGGAAGGAAGCCAAAACCGCCGCGAGTGTCGTTCGCGGCGGCTCGGGTGGAATGGGATGCGACGTCGGCTTCACATCAGTTCCAGTTCGGTCTCAGGCGGCAATGGCCGCGCCCGAAATGATGACGAACGTGTCGGTGCCGAGTCCATCTGTCAAATGTCAGATAACCCAGTCTTGCAACGCATAGGCATGGATGTAGTCGATCTGCATTTCGGCAGGCGTCGCAAGCTCGTCGGCGGGCTCTCCCGCCTGGCCACCAATCCCCATATTCACCAGCATATACATCGGGTCATGCATGTCGGCAGGCGTTGCGGCACGAGCGACTTCGACGTCGTCGAAATACCAGACGAGTTCGTCTTCTGTCCAAAGCACGCCATACGTGTGGAACCCTTCGGTATCCGCGGCATAGGCCGTCGTGCCTACTGTTGTATGCGTTCCCGTCGCGTTCGAGTGGCCTGTCAGGATGAGCTTGTTTGGATCTTTACCGAACATCTCGATGACGTCCAGTTCCGGTGGCCAGGAGCCGTCCGCCGGGAGAAGCCAGAAGGCCGGCCATGCCCCTTGTGTTTCGGGCATGTCGGCGCGAATTTCAAAATAGCCGTAGGTCTGCGCGAAGGATTCGTAGGTCGTCAGCAACCCTGACGTGTATTCGTAGTTATTTATGTAGGGACGGATCGCCTCAGGAGCCCGGGCGGCGGTAATGGTGAGAACGCCGTCCTCGATGCTGAACGGATTGACGGAGCGTGTCGGGGCGTAGTCGGTATCGATGTACCATTGAAGATCATTGTTGCTCGTGAGCGTGCTGCCGTTCTCGGCCCCCCACCAGTAATTCGAATCCCAGGTGCCGCTCGAGCCGTTCCACAGGTCCAACGTATCGAACTCGTCCGAAAAGGTCAGTTCCAGGGCAGACCTGTCCACGGCCAGCTTGAACTGGCTTGCAGTGAAATCGCCGATGGTCTTGTTGGCGAAGACGAGAAACTCGCCGTCGGACAGATTTAGCCGGACGTTGGCTCCCGACTGCACCATGTTGGCGCGCACCTCTTCGAAGGAGGTGAAGCCGTAGCTCCCGACGCGAACCGTATCCGTCGCGCCAAGGTCCAGGATCAGGTCACTGCCGTTGCCGGGGTTGACGACGAAAATGTCCGCCCCGGATCCGCCCTTGAGCACGTCATCGCCCTGCAAGCCGTCGAGCGTCTGTTGGCCGGAGCCGCCGGTAACGATGTTGTTCAGCTCGTTTCCGAAAGCATAGCGTTTGTCGCCGGTGACCGTCAGGTTCTCGAAATTCGCCGGGAGCTTGTAGCTCATCCAGGTAGAGATGGTGTCCACGCCCTCGCCGGACAGCTCGA
This sequence comes from Mesorhizobium sp. WSM4814, assembly GCF_055811595.1. Lineage (NCBI taxonomy): Bacteria > Pseudomonadati > Pseudomonadota > Alphaproteobacteria > Hyphomicrobiales > Phyllobacteriaceae > Mesorhizobium > Mesorhizobium sp. WSM4814. The sequence continues at coordinate 406,596 of NZ_JBVVQT010000003.1, read as the reverse complement.
CCGCCTTGTTTTTCGCGGCATACAGATAATAGATGTCGTCGCCCTTGCCGCCACGCATTGTGACGGTGACGGCAGCGTCGCCATACATCGAGTCGTTGTATGTGCTGCCATAAAGGGTCGGGCCGGAATTCGTCGCCGAATACCACCTTGCGGAGGAGCCGCTGTAGGCAAGTGGAACGCCCTTGGCGTTCAGAACCGTGGCCATCCCGGTGTTTTCTCCTTTGTCTCGCTCGATAGCAGCCCTAACATCTATCGAGGGCAAAAGTAGCCAGTACTTTTTCACTTTCCAGTTCGGAAGGTTACCAAATGGTTATCACGTAGTGGGAGCACTTGCCGGGGAGCTTCACTGCCTCGAGTGCATAAGGTTGGGCCAACTGCAACATGATCGAAGATGTGGTGAGGCAGATCGAGACCGACCTCACCGCATTTCGCATCTCGAATAGCATTACCGCTGACCGGTGATGAAGAACTGCTAAAAGACCTTGAAAGCGCCCGCGTCGGCTCGTGCATCGACATCGGTGATCAGCATGTGCCCCGGCGATACCGTGATCGAGGTCGCCAGCTCGGCACGAGCAAGTGCATCCTGTGCGGTGATGCTGCTGGCCCAGAATACAGGGACCTCGCCGTCGATGATTTTGACCGCATCGCCCCAGTCGGGAGCCATCAAATCGGCTATTCCGATGACCGTGGGATCTCCGACATGGATGGGAGAGCCGTGGGCATGCGGGAAGCGTGCGGTGAGAGCGCGAACCCTGTCGACATCGCAACGGCTTATCGGACGCATCGAGACGACCATTTCGCCACCAAACGGTCCGACGCGGCAAGTCTGGATCCTGGTTCGGAACTTGGGTGAGGCCTTGCCGCAGCCGATGCGGCTCAGTTTCTTTTCGGCAAGTGCAGCTTCTACGGTCAGCGAACTGCCGAGCGCGAAAGCGGCAAAATCATCCTGCCACAGGTCGATGATGTCCGTCCTGCGACGGGTCAGCTCGCCGAAATGATAGATGTTGTACTGGGGGGCATCGGTGCGGATGTCGATGTCGCCCAGCGCCGGGATCAATGGGCTGCCGGCGCGATTAACGCCGACCAATGGACAGGGTTTCGGGTTGCGGATGCAGTACTGGTGGAAATCGCAGGCAAAGCTGCGCGGCACGATCACAACATTGGCCTGGAGCTTACCGTGCGCCAGCCCCCCTGTATGCCCCTCATAGGCGCCCATTCTGACAAGCCTGCGCAGCCTGTCCGCATCGACCAGTCGCAGGTCCTCGAAGATCGGTGAAGTGGTCAGGCGAGCCATGGCTTCCGGTTCAGAGACAGGTCGGGAGGCGTAAGATCGTTGGCGGCTCGGCTGCTTGTCAAATTGTCAGAATCTTTCCTCAACGATAAATTGTATTTATTGGCCGGCCAACGAGCTTCATCTTGCGACCGACGCCTGCGCAAACCTTCCTGGTGTCATTAACAGCTGCGGCAGCCGATCGCTTCTATCTGTCGGCCCGCCTCGTGCAGGAAGCCAAGGTCGCGCTCCATGTAGAAGAGCAGGAAAGCCGAATAGAGGACAAAGACCAGGCTAAACACCAGCGTCTTCACGATCAGCGAAAGCGCAAAAACATTGAGGTGCGGCGAGGCGCGCGCCAAAAAAGCCAGCACAAGGTCGGACAACAGCATGCTGATGATGAGCGGGAAAACCAGGGTCAATGCCATCATCAGAATGCGGTTCAAGAGATCGAGGAAGATGCCGGCTGCATCCTTGCTGAACACCGGCAGAAGTTGGTCGATCGGCCACAGGCCATAGCTGTCGTAGAGGCTGGTCAGGGAAAGCTCGAGGCCGCCGGCGGCCAGGTAGACCGTGACCATGATGACGGCGAGCAAGGTGCCGGTGGCGCTCGTCTCATGGGTCATCATCGGATCGATCAGCGTCCCCATCGTCGAGCCGCGCTGCAGGTCCAGGATATCGCCCGCAGCCTCGGCCGCCCAGAACGGAATGCCCATCGCCAGCCCGAGCGTTACCCCGACGACGACCTCCTTGAGCATGTAGGCGACGATCATCGTCGTTGCGATGTCGGTGTTTGTCAGCTTGTCGACGATCATCGGAAAGACCGGAACCGTCAGCGCCAAGGCAACGCCGTTGCGCAGAAGGCCCGACAGCGGCACGCGCGAAAAGAGCGGCATCAGCAGCATGAACCCGGTCATGCGGGCGAGCGCGAAAGCTCCCGCCAAAAGAAACAACTGTAGCTCCTTGATCGACGCGAAGAAGGGTTCGACCGGCATCCGCGCGCCTCAACGCGTGACGACGGGGAATTCGTCCAGCGCCGTCGAGGCCTGCTCGGCGATCTGCTGGCCAAGCAGCGGGCCGAAGACGATGATGACCAGCAGGATCACGACAAGCTTGATCGTCTGCGGCAGGGACTGGTCCTGAATTTGCGTCAGCGCCTGGGCCAGCCCGACCAGGATGCCAACGGCCAGCGCCGCGATGATCGCCGGGCCCGACGCGAACAGCACCGTCAGGAGCGCGCCCTGGACCTTCGCCAGGATGAAGTCATTGCTCATGCAAACCTCCCAGCGGCGTCAGACGTAACTCAGGATCAGGCCGTGCATCAGCCGCGACCAGCCATCTATGGCGACGAAAAGGAACAGTTTCAGCGGGACCGAAATGAGGACCGGCGAGACCATGATCATGCCGAGCGTCATCAGGATGTTGGCAACGACGATGTCGATGATGAGGAACGGAAGATAAAGCAGAAAGCCGATTTCAAACGCCCGCGTAAGCTCGGACGCGACAAAGGCAGGGACGAGTATCGAAAGATCGTCGTCCTTCAGATCTTGTCGTGCCTGTTCCGGCCACAGGCGGTTCGTCCCATCGAGAAAGAACTGCCGCTCTTCCGGCTGGGTGAACTTGATCAGGTGCTGCTGCAATGGTTCCCTCATCAGTTGCGCCGCCCTGGCGAGGTCGTCGGTCGTCTGGAACTGAACCTGCCCTTCCTGAAGCCGTCCCGACATCTCGCTCAGCAACGGCGTCGTGACATAGACCGTGAGCACGAGCGCTATGCCGTAGAGCACCAGATTGGGCGGCATCTGCTGGACGCCGAGCGCGTTGCGGATGAGGAACAGCACGACCGAGATTTTCAGGAATCCGGTCATGGTGACGACTGCCAGCGGCAGCAGACCGACAAAGCCGACGGCAATCAGGATCCCAAGCAGGTTGGGCGAATTGTCAAGCATTGTCGAACATGCGGGCGATCCGCACGCCCAGGCTCTCCCCAATCCGGACGATCTCGCCACGGCCGACGCGTTTGCCATTGGCGATGATGTCGACCGTCTCCTTCGTCACATTGGCGAGCGGAACGATGGCACCGGGCGCAAGCTGCCTTACCTCGCCGAGAGGCATCGCCGTGCGGCCGAGTTCGAAGGCAAGCGCAACCGGCAGCTCGTCCAGAGTTGCCTCCTCCAATGCCTGATCGGCGTGCGGCGGCGTGTCTTGGTTCATGGTCCACTCCCATTTCGATCCAGCGATTGCAGTCGGCGCGGCAAGCAGTTGCGGCCCGCTGGCAGTCAGCACCGCCGGGGCATAAAGCCGCTCGGCAATGACCAATGCCGCGTCTTCCTCTTCGTCATCGAAGAGCACCACATCGCCAGGTTGCAGGCTTTCAAGATCACCGTGGCTGATTGTAAGCGCGTGACGCCAAAGGCAGACCAGCAACGGGAATTCGGCAGGAACCGGAGGTCTTGCTTTGCCGATCGCGTCGAGAAAGCCCCCGGCCCGCACCGCCAGACCGACGCTGTCGGTGTGCAAGGCGCAACCTATGGTTTCGTCCTTACCGGCCAGGACGAAAGCCAAAGCGGTTTGGTCCAGAACGCTGTCTTCTTGTTCGATCGACTTAATAGCGATCGTCTCGCCCAGCTTGCTCTCGATCCATTCGAGATCCTTTTCGAATTCGGACTCCAGCAGCAGTGCGGCGTGAGCGGGCGCCAGTCGTTTCAGGTCGATCAACTCGTCAGCCTTGGCAAGACCTCGTTCGACAACAGATAACGGCAGGCGCAACTTGCCCGCCATGTCTCCGAGAGTGAACGCAATCGTGCATGTTGGCTGGTCCACAGGGTTCGGCGCCGGCCAGACGGCGGCGAGCGCCATGGTTTTCCCGGCAATCGTGATCTGCGCGGGAGAACGGCGGCGGTAGAAGGCATTCAATGCCTCAACCTCTCCAGCCGCAACAGATTCCAATGCCAGCGGCTCGCCAACGCTCGAGCGTGTGCGTCTCACCGGTTCTGCGCGCGCTTTCTTTTTTGCCGACGCCAAGGCCTGAGGCATCACACTTCCATATTCACGATCACGGATTGGACTATCGTTCTGTGGGCAAGCGCAGTGGACTGCGCTCGTCTTCCTCGGAAAGCTCGGCAAGCGCGAGGCTGCGACGCGCAGTGCGTTTGGTCAGATGCTGCAACAGCCCGTCCAGCTTCGTCACCGCCTTCATGCTGGCGCGATGATCGTTGCGGGCGGCCGATAACTCGGTTTTGCGTCGTTGCTCGGTGACGCCGGCCATCTTCTCGTTTTCCCGGAGCTGCTCGGTTTGCCTGGCGGCGTTCTCGAATTGCCCCTGAAGCCGATAAAGGCTGACGGCCTTCACCGGTTGTCCAACAAGCGAAGCGAACGCTGCATCCTCAGCGTCGGCTGTCTGCTGCAAGTGTTCGCTGACCGCGGCGGCTGCCTCCCGAACCGCCCCGGCGGCCCGCTGCGCAGCGGCGTATCGCCTTGTGACCGCTTCGTTTGCGCGCTGTTCACTGTGGCGCCTGAGGTCGCGCAATCGTGCGATCGTGTCACGATCTTTCATTGACGATCCCCCGCATGCGTTCGCGTGTCTGCTCGATTGTCTCGTGGGTGGCGGACGGCTGTCGCAGGAAGGCGTTGATGGCGTCGATCTTCGCCACCGCCTCGTCCGCCACCGCATCGCTGCCCTTTTCGTATTCGCCGACGCGCAGCAGCAATTCGACGTCGGCGTAGCGGGCGAGCAGCTCCCGCAAGCGGCCGGCGTCCGACCGATGTTCCGCCGGCACCACCGTGTCCATGAGGCGGCTGCGGCTGCGCAGCACGTCGATGGCCGGGAAATGGTTGCGCTGTGCAAGCTCGTTCGACAGAAAGACGTGGCCGTCGAGAAGCGCCTGGATTTCTTCGGCAACCGGATCCAGCGTGCCATCGCCCTCCAGAAGAACGCTGTAGAGGCTTGTAATGGAGCCGACGCGGCCAGGCCCTGAGCGCTCGAGCAATCGGGGCAGAACTGCAAAAAGCGAAGACGGGAAACCGCGACGCGTCGGCGGCTCGCCTGAAGCGAGGCCAATCTCGCGCTGCGCACGGGCAAACCGCGTGATGTTGTCCATTGCCAGCAGCACATGCTTGCCCTGGTCGCGAAAATATTCGGCAATGCTGGTTGCCACATAAGCGGCCTTGACGCGCTCGATCGCCGGCCGGTCGGACGTCGCGACGACGATGACTGCGCGCGCCAGCCCTTCCGGCCCGAGCTGATGCTCGATGAATTCGCGCACTTCACGTCCGCGTTCACCGACAAGCGCAACCACGGCAACATCTGCGTCGGTGCCGCTGACGATATCCGAAAGCAGGATCGACTTGCCGACGCCAGGCTCGCCGAAGATGCCGACGCGCTGCCCACGCGCGCAGGTGAGAAGCCCATCGAGGGCGCGGATTCCGAGCTGGATAGGCTCGGAAATCAAACTGCGCTCCAGCGGCGACGGCGGATAGGCATTGACGGGATAGCTGCCGGTAATGCCATCCGGCGAAAGCGGCTTGCCATCCAATGGCTCGCCGAACGCGCTGATCACCCGACCAAGCAGGCCGGGCCCGACGGACACCGTCTGGGTCTTTCCGGTCGCAATGACCTCGGTGAGGCTTGAAAGGCCGGTGAGATCGCCAAGCGGCACAAGGATCGCCATCTCGTCCATGAGCCCAACGACTTCCGCCTTGGTCGCCGTGCCGTTCCTGGGATCGACGAGTTCGCAGATCTCGCCGATCCGAACCTCCTCCACCGTCGCGTGAATGACCGTGCCGGTGACCCGCCGTACACGCCCTTTCCTGGGCCGGCTGGCATCTTCACGCAGGCCGGAACGCAGGTTCGGAACGATCGATGCGAGGCGGCTCTCGAGCTTGGTGGCGGGACTTGTCATGCCGCCGCCTCGGCCTTTGATGAAATCGCGGCGGCAATGGCGTTGAGCTGTGCCTCGATGCTGGCGTCGATGACGGCAATGTCGGTCGAGAGGATGCAGGCGTCCGTCGCCAGCGTATCATCGGCGTCGATCTCGATCGTCATGCCCAGGTCACTCTCGCGCAGGACCGCGTTCAGTTCGTCGCGAACCCTGTTAACGGAAGCAGGATGAAGTCGGACTTTTAGATATTTGGCGCGGCGAATTTCAGTGACTGCCTGCGCGGCCGCCTTGGCGACCAGCATGCTCGCGTCGAATTCTCCCAGCACGCGCCTGACCACATCGAGAGCCAGAGTGATGATTTCGGCTTCCAGCCCACCGAGATAGCGATCTACCTTGACCGCGGTCTCGCTCACCAAACGCGCGGCATCCGCGTCGCCTCGCGCCTTGCCATCTTCATAACCCTGCGCATATTCGGCCGCATAGGCTCGCCGAGCGGCGTCACGCAACTGCTGCGCATCACGCCTGGCTTCGTCGAGAAAAGCGTGCCCATCCTGCCAGGCGCGTGCCTCGGCAGCGCGCAGGATGCGGGCGACGGGACGCCTCGGCACGGCAGTGGTCACTTTGTCCGGTTCGACCATATCGCCTAACCCATCGCCCGTCGAACGATTGCCGGACCAGCTTCGGCAAATGGTTCGGCTGTCGGCTGGTCGACAAGCGCATGCGGCATCAGCTTGAGGCGGACCCGCATGCTCGTTTCGCCCGGCATCGCCTGACACCAGGCGCCAAGGCAACGCAGGCCGTCGGCATGGACACGACGATCAATGTCATCCAGGGGCTCCAACGGCTGCATTGGGCCGGCCAGATCGCGGTTGGCGACCGCGAAAGCGCAGACTTCCGCGCCGAGTGCTGCCTGCAACGCAGCGGCTTGGCGTCCATCAATGACGGCGGCCAGACTGCCGGCCCAGTAGATCGCGCCGGCGCGAAGCGCAAGTTCCTCCAACTCCTCACCCGACGACAAGGCAATCGCCAGGTCTGTCTCATCGGCTGGCTCGTTGGAGACGGCGCCGCTGAGGCCGTAACGGTCGAGCAGAAGCACTGACAATCGCTGATGCAGGCGCTGCGACCGCAACATACGCTCGCAGGCGGCCTCGCCGATCGTGCCGCCAAAGCATTGTGCCAGCCGGGCCGCATCCGCATAGCCTGCGGGATTGGACATGAATGTCTGCCATTCCGGGCTGGCAGTTTGCTTCGAGCCGGTCTGGATCATGTCTTCTTCACCGGCATTGCCGAAGCGTCGAGCGCATAAACGCCGGGTCGTCGATACCACTGGACGTAAGCCAGGCGGGCAGCCAGCGCCGCTATAGCCGCCATCATGCCGTAAAACAGCCACATCGCGGCGGCGACGCTGTCGCGATGCAGCCAGAGGCCGAGGAACGTTGTGAAACCTGGCTCGCCGGTTGCGTGCTCGGGAACTGCCGCAGTCACCGGAATGAGCGTGACCGATACATTGTCATAAGTCAGCCCGGCGATGCCTTTGGCCACCAGCATCTTGACCTGCGGGATCAGCTCATTCATCGGAACGGATGCGCGATGCCGGATGAAAACGGAGGCGGACGATGGCACCAGCCGCTGTCTCAGCGGATCGTTTTCGGGCAGGACGAGATGAACGCGCGCGGAAAGCACGCCGTCGATGTCCGAAATCGTCTGCGACAGTTCCTGGCTCAGGCCATAAATCATCGTCGCACGCTCTTCGACCGGCGAGGATACAAGCCCGTCTCGCTTGAACACCTCGCCGAGCGTCTGGAATTCCTGTTTGGGCAACCCGCTTTCGTCGAGAATCGCCATGGCCTCGGCGAAACGGTCCTTCTGTACGGAAACCGTCATTTTGCCGTCCTTGGCCGCCTCGCGCTGGGCCGGGATGCCATGACGCATCAGCGTGGCCACGATCTCGTTGGCCTGCCGCTGGTTGAGGTCGGAATACAGCTCAACCGAGCACGCCTGGAGCACAAGCATGCTCACCACGACGAGCGCGACGCGGCACCGGACGCCGCATCGATTCAATAGTGTCGACCGCCGCGGCAAGGTTATCGTGTGCACGAACACTCCGTAGGCTTACTGTTGCTTGATCAGCGTGCTGGTGGACGACGTAACGGCCGTTACGCTGCTCGTGACCACTTCGAGATTGGCGGCTGCCCACATCACCGAAATGGATCGTTCGAGCAATTGCTCGGCATTTTTTGCAGTGGCGTTTTCGTCTTCCTTGCCTGACGGGGCCTTGCCTGACGGGGCGGTCTTGCCGGCGCCATCCTGCATGGCGGCCGTTTCAGCATTCCCAAGGGCATTTGCCTGGGGGGCATTTGCCTGGCCAAGGGCCCTCTGGACCTGCTGCATGGTTCCTTCCAACGACTGAACCGCAGAACCGAACAATGCAGACGGATCCGTGAGCGCCCCGCCCCCAGCCTTCTCCACCGCGGCCAGATAGTCGAACAGCTTGTGTTCGGCGATCGGCTCCGTCTTTTCCAGTTTGGACGATTGTCCGGCCATCGCCGGATTGGCTCCCGAAGACGACTGCGCCACCTGCTGGCCTGCCCGCGCGGCGACATCACCGCGTTCAGGCATACTGACCTTCGCGGCATCATGTTTTTCCTGATTGGCACCCACCATCCGGTTACCCGGCTGCGCTGTCGTGCCGGCGGTGATCTGCTGCTGCGAAGCCATGCTGGTGGTCAAGTTTGCCAGTGTGGCTTCCAGGGCTCCAATCGGCGCGATTTGCATGAACCTGCCCTCCTGCTTGCTTAGTTCGGTTTGCCGGAGGGAACATTCTGCGCCTCCGCCTGCCTGCCGCGGAAAACGCGGACCGGAACAACTTTGCCAACATCCTGCTTCGCGCTCGGCGCCGCAGGAACTCCCAGTGTTTTCCTGACAAGTTCGACATAGGACGGCGGCCCCGATACCGAGACAACATCGTCCTGCCTGGACACCTTGATCGGAAACTTCGGGTCGACGACCCCCAGCCGCGAAAGCCGATCTTCCACGCCGGCAGCCGTGTTGGCATCAAGCGCGATCATTTCCGTCCGGACCTCGGCTTCGGTCGCAACGTTCATGACGATGCCATCGAAATGCCAGACCAAGCCGTAACGATCGCAGATCTCTTGCAGGAACTCGCGCGCCGTCCCAACCGGCATGCCGACGCTTAAACGACCCTTTACGAGTTTGCTGACACGCATCGGCACCCGCATGTTGCGGCCCAGCTCGACCAGCGCGTCGGTCACCGACTGATCGACGGTGATGTATTTGTATGGGCCGGCGGGCCAGCGCGGTTCGGCGGCGTTGGCCGGCGACGAGGCAGGGCCGAACGCCAGGATCATCGCAAGACCGCAGGCGGCGAAAGCAGCCCTGGCTCCCAACCGATCCGCATGGCAGGTGTCGCGTCCCGTCAACATTGGTCCTATCGCAAAGGGACGCACGAGCGATGGCCCGCGTCGCTGGTTGAATGGTTTACCCGCCGATTCACTCTATCGTGCACATTGCTGAATTGGAAGTCCAATTGGAATGCGCACGAGCATTTGGTGCCAAACGTTGCGAACCGCCTGCAAAGCGATATGGTGCGCGCTGGAATCAGGTGATCGCCAGATGGACGCCTGGATGCAGAAGAGATCGGTCTTGGCGGCAATCATGATCCTGCTTGCGAACCTGCCTGTTCCCGTCAAGGTTGCAGGAGGCAAAGTCCGGGTCACCCGGCGCCTCATCCAGAGATTGCGTGCATTTCTGATCGCTGTCCTATCGATTGCCGCGATGGCGCCGGCGCAGGCCCAATCGAATAGCGGTTATGACCCACGAAGCTGGACTTACGATCCGGCAAGAAATGTGCTGGTCTCCCCTTCCGCTCCCGACCAGCCTTCCGATGCAGAAACCCGGCGCGATTGGTCGGCAATCCCGAGGGAGATCGTGCATTTCAGCGAGGCTCAACCGAAAGGATCGATCGTCATCAGCACCACGGAGCGGCGGCTTTATTACATTTTGGGCAACGGCAGGGCGTTGCGATACGCGGTTGGGGTTGGAAAGGAGGGTTTGGAGTGGTCCGGCCGCGACACGATTTCGAGCAAGAAGACCTGGCCGGATTGGCGGCCGCCGGCCGAAATGCGATCCAGGGAAGCGTCAAATGGCCGCTTCCTGCCTGCCCATGTCGAGGGAGGACCGAACAATCCGTTGGGCGCGCGCGCATTGTATATCGGCAACACGCTTTATCGCGTCCACGGCACCAACCAGCCATGGACCGTCGGACAGGCCAACTCCTCCGGTTGCATTCGCATGACCAATGATGACGTCATCGATCTTTATGACCGCGTGAAGATCGGCAGCCAGATCATTGTGCGGCATTGATGGCCGTTCCCGAAAGCCGCAAATGAGTGATTCCCAGTCGTGATACCTTTCAACATCAAGCAGCTCGAAACCTTTCTCCTGGTGGCGACCTTCGGAAGCTTTCGCAGGGCGGCTGAACGCCTGAATACCACACAGCCGGCGGTGTCCACCCGAATTGCCGGGCTGGAGGAAGCGCTTGGCGCCAAGCTGTTCGAGCGGCAGAGCAGCACGGTCAGGCTGACCGCCGAGGGACAACGGCTGCTGCCGCCTGCCCAACGGGTCCTGCGCGTCGCCGAGCGGCTGCAACTGATGGCCAGCTCTCTGTCAGAGACTTCAGAGACGACCAGGGTGCTGAGGCTTGGGGTCGCCGAAACGATCGTGCACACCTGGCTGCCGGATTTCCTCACGGCACTGAAGGCAAACTTTCCGCTTGTCGATACCGACATCGTCGTCGATGCGACGACGACCCTTCGCAACGAACTCATGTCACACCGGCTCGATCTTGCGGTGCTGATGGGCCCTGTCCTGGAGTACAGCATCGAGAATATCGAGATGCCGTCCTTTCCGCTTGTCTGGGTCTGCTCGCCGCAATTGGAATTGCCCGACCGGCGCAAGGTGACGCTGAACGACCTGATGCAGTTTCCGATCATCAGCTACGCCCGCACCACGCGACCCTACAGCGAACTCTACCGCAAGCTCACCGGCGAATTCGAAGAGACGCCGCGCATCTTTCCGGCCAATTCGCTGGCCGCTTCGATCACGATGACACTCAACGGGATCGGCATAGCCTCGCTGCCCGAGGGAGTCGTCCAGGACTATCTCGCAAGCGGAAAACTGCGCATCGTCGATTGCGAATGGCACCCGTCCGACCTGCAGTTTACCGCCTCCTACTCTTCCGAACCCTCCAATCCGATAGCGGAGCGGGCGGCTAAGCTGGCCGGCTGCGTTGCGCATGCCTATGCCGCGAGAACCGACAAGCTTAGGCCCGCGGTTTCTCAGCCGACCAGGGTGGCCGGCAGATAGATGCGGTCGCCCGAGAAGATCACATCCGGGCTCAGTATATGATCCATGTTGAGCACCACCGTCTCGGCCACATCCGCGGAATGGGTCCTGGCGATCAGGCGAATGCTGTCGCCGTTCTTGACCTCGACCCACTGGTAGCCGTCTTGCTCCAGCGTTGGATTGGTGCGGCCCGCAGGATTGCTGCTGCCGTCGGCATGCGCCTCGACATGGTCGCCGGAAACCCAGCCGCTATGCATTTCGCCGTCCGGCCCGAAACCTTCGACCGGTATCCAGGCCTCCCCTGACTGATCGGTCGAAGGCCCGGCGGTCTGCTCGACGAAGGTGCCGGCTTGCAGAACCGTCACCACGGTCGAATCCACGTCAGGCTGGGTCCGCAAGTTCAGGCCGTCATCGGCCAGCACGACAAGTTGTGGGAAATCTTCCGGCGGGATCTGCGGCGCGTCTGGCACATCCGAAGGATCATCGGGTTGCTGGGACGAGGCATCGCCATCCGGCTTTTTTGGATCGGCTGGAGGGGTCGGCTTCGCGGCCTCCCAAGGCTCCGCGAGCAGGGCGTCCAGCGAGAAGAGAAGCATTCCAACGCCGAAGGTGATGCCCAGAGTCCACCGATCCCATGCAGCCCATTTTTTGTCGGACTTTTCCGCCGCCGCGATATCAGCATCGGTTCGCGGCACTGAACGGCTATTCATCCGGTCCGTCCTTCTGGCCGACGCATAGAATTCCGCGCAGCCGAACGTGAACATGGTGCCGGCGACTGTGGCGATCGGCGCCGGCCAGGACTGCACCGTATAGAAGGCGCAGCCAAGCACATAGCCGGGTCCAGCCAGATATTCGGCCAGGTTTCGGATCACCGGTCTGCCGGTGAACGACTGCAGCATCGACTTCGTGCCATAGACGATGTTGCCGAGCGTGAACGTGCTGTTGACGACAAGATCCTTACCCTGGATCATCCCGGTCGCGGCACCTGGCGCTGCGGCGATGAATGTGGCTCCGCCGAGCGCGTTGAGGAACCGCCCGAACGGCTTGTGGGTTGCGGTTGCGTTGGGGAAGAGCGCCTGCGCACCGAAAACGACGCCTCGCACGCCAAATGCCACCGCTCCGGCGGTGGCGGTCCAGGTTGGCGGCAGCGAGCTCCACAGCATGTAGGACGTGCCCGCCATGGTGCCGAAGATGTCCAGCGCAGCCTGATATTCATTGGTCCGCGAATAAACCAGCGCGCCTTCCACAAGTGTCCGCTGATCCGGCGTCATCGAATTTTTGTGGGTTGCCCGAAATGTCGTCAGCTGCAGCACCGAGAGCGCATTGGTCTGATCCACGCTCATCCACTCGAACTGCTCAAGCGTGAACTTGCGGAACTGGCCGGGACTCATTTCCCCGTACTGTTTTGGTGTCACCGCTTCGATCTGCAGCTGGGTCATGGCTTCAGTGTGGTGGATCGTGAAGGCACCCCATTGATCGCGGGTCAGCACCGGAATCTGCTTCTCGGTCAGCCACGGCACCTGCTTGGGATCGAGCTTGGCCACGTCCACGGAATCGATCACTGTTTCGGAGATCGCCGGAACCTGGCGCTCGGTGAGGGTCTTCAGCAATCCGGCCTCGCCCAGATCCTTGAATTGCTGTGACGTGAACTTCGCGACCTGGCTGGGCTTGAACCATGGACCCTGACGCGCTTCCAACTTCGACATGTTGACCAGCTCGACCATGTCTCCTTTTATCGCCTGCAACTGTGGTTTCGTCAGGTGAGGCGTCAAACCGGTCTTGCCGAAATCCCGGAACTGCTGGTCCGTCACATTCCGGATGTGGCCCTCGGTCAGCCAAGGAATCTGTTTCCCGTCGAGGCCAGCAATATTGACCTGGCCTATCTTTGCCTTCGGGATACCGCGCAATTGGCTTTTGGTCAGATAGGGCAGCAAGCCGGCCTGATCCATGTCGCGGAACTGCTGTTCCGTCAGCTCGGCCACCTGCTCGCGCTTGAGCCATGGAATCTGGGTCGGCTGGAAATCGCCCATGACGACATCTGGCACCTGGTCAAGCGGGGTCGCTCTGACGCCATCTCGGGTGAGCGGTCCATTGTTCGGAGCGGGTTGGCCCTTGTTTGCTGGTGCGGCAGCGCGCGGTTCACCCACGACGTGCGATGCGTTGGATGCAACATCGCCTTCGTGGCCCGGCGCGACATTCGCTGCCTGATATGCCGCGTCCGCGAAATGTCCGTAGTAGTCTGCGTAGGTGCCGCCGTCCGCAATGCTCGGCTCCATACTCCCGTAGAGCGCCGCCATCTCGTGGACAGCCTGGGTGCGGTCGATCTCGCCGGCGGTGAAGCGGTCATAGATATCGGCTTGCGCCTGGTCGGCTCGCAGCGCGAGATTCGGCTTGCCGCCGTTGGCAGCAAGCTCATCGCCTACGATGTATTGAACCAGCGCCGCTTCGCCCTCCGACTTCAAGCGAGCGTCTACGTTTGCGTCCCGATGGGCTTGGCGGTTCGCGAAATCCTGGGGCAGCACGTCGATCGGGGCGTCGGTCACATGCGACAGTTCATGGCTGAGCGCATCGACGAATCCGGCGACGACCGCGTCATTGTCCGCGGCCGGCGTGCGGAACATATCGGCATCCACGGAAATCACGTCGAGCGATCGGTCCAACCCTGATCCGGTTGCAGTCAGATCCTGTTCCAGGCTCGGATCGAAAATCCGCAGATCGCGCCGCGCCGGATTGACGATGCGCACGCCTTTCGCGTGGGCATTCCGCAAGAGTTCCATCATCTCGGGCGACCGGCTGACCTGATCGGCAAGATCGGCCCTCATCGCGGTCATCTCGGGCATGCCAAGATCCTGCTGGATCATATCGTCCAGCATGCTCGATGCTTCCTGGCGGTTGGCCGCAATCTCAGCTTGTGTCAGCGGTTTTGCCGTAGACAGTCCCCACGACCCTTCAGCCGCCAGGCCCTGTTCCCGTCGCGGCGCCGGACTCCTGGGCACAATCGGGCCGTCGCCCGCCGGGGCCGGCGCGATGTCCGGGGGCGGCGAATTGTGCTTCACGTCCTGCTCGAGCAGCCGGTTGAGGTAATGCGCCTGCGTGGGCGTCAGTTCGCTGCGGGCCTGCTGGTCCAGCTGTTGCCGCAACGCTTTCCATGCTGGCCGGCTCATGCCGTCTGGCCGTCCGCCGGAGAGTTGGTCCGGATATGGCGCCACGCCCAGTTCCGGGAACACATCCAGCACGCGCTGACCAGCGAACCTCAAATCGCCGTGCGGCGATGCCGCAACCTCGGCGAGATAGGCGTCGAGATGCTGCAGAACGTCCGGCGTCAGTTGCCCCCCCGAAGTCTCCAGCGCCGAGAAAACCTTTTGCGCGCCTTCGGAGGATCCGGGATGGGCGCGGGCGGTACGGGCATGCGGGACAACATCCTTCCTCACCGAGCCGAGTTCCACCGTCGTTAGCGGCAATGGCCCATAGTTCACGGCGAGACCGGCGCCGTGGTCCGTGCGGTCCAGGCGGTTGAGCGGCCCGGCGCCCGTCTCGCGCGGAACGCCCTCGAAGGCGGGGCTGCGGCGCCAGGGTTCCTTGCCGCCTCCCAAGGGCGCAATGACGTTGTAGTTGCGGAAGAGGAGACGATCCTCGAAACCAGGCACCTTGCCTTCGGAGCTATAGTGGCTGGCGCCACCTCTCGCCGCCTCCTCCCAGAAAGAGGCTGCTCGTTGGCTGAGCGGGCCAGGCTCCCTCTGGGTATATCCCGGCCGGCCGCCTTCGCCGCCGAGATAGCGCAGCGTGCGATTGACGTAGGTCCCACTCACAGAGAAGCCAGCGATGGATAGTGAAACGCCAGTGGCTTTTTCGCTCTGGAACGTGTTCTTCGACAGCATCGGCGCCGATGCGACCCACTGGGCGGAGGGAGCCGCCGCCTCGTCATAAGCGAAATTCGGCCGGTATCCATTGGCGAAAAGTTTCTGGCCGTTCGCGTCGTTGGGGTGGACCGGGAGCAGGAAACCGGTGCCGTCCGGGCCATTGTTCTTCAGGCTGAGCTCGCCATAGACCTGCCGGCTGGGCAGCGGCACTTTGAGGCCGATGCCGAGTATCGATCCGCCGAGAGTGATCGTGCGGCCGTCGGGGCCGAGGATCGCCCCGGCAGCCAGCAAGGCGCCGTTGGTCGCCGCGTCGTTCAGCACGGGGCCGCCCAGGACATTGGCTTCGTGTTCCTGCAGGAACCAGGAAACAGTGGCGCGGTCGGACCGCCAGACCCCTTGCGCATCGGTGAAGAATGTCGGGGCACGCCACGAACTCGCCTTGTCGGCGTCCAGCAACCGTTCCAGCAGGACGGGCACCTCGCTGTTGATCTCGGTCCCGGCCTTGGGCTTGCTTACGGGCAGCGCGTTCTCCAGTGCGCTAGCGAGCGACTGCACCGCGGGGTCCGCGGATTTCTGCTGGTTGCCGGCGTAGCCGCGCATCTCTCGCCAAAGATATGGCGTCCAGGTGTCGTGGCCGGACAGAACCTTCTCATTGTAGCGGCCTTCCGGCGAAAGGTCGCCGGCGAGTTTGAACGAAGTCTCCGGCTGGAGCTTCGGACCGTAGACCCACGTGCTGCCACTGTCGGCCTGCAGAACCTGCATGAGCGCATCCTGCTGCGCGGCGGTCACCGCCTTGCCGGGCTTGGTGGCGCGCCCCTTGAAAAACGGCGAGGCGGCATTTGCCGCGGCGGCAAGGTTCGGATCGGTGGAGCGTGACGCCGCCTTGAGGTAATCGCCGACGATGCCACGGCCGGCATCGGTCCAGCCGGCTTCTCCCGGCAGCGCCCCGGCGGTAAGGAACCGCTCGCCGCCGGGCAGCCTGGCGTCGGACGACAGGCCGAGTTGGTCGATCACTTCTCCCGGCGACAGATGCGGCAGCTTGCCCTGCGCGCTGAACACCTGGAGGGTCGTCAGGCCGTTCTTCGAAAGCTGGCCGGCCGGCTTGGAGCCGGTGAACAGGCTGTTGCGGTCGGCGTTGAGCATTTCGCCAAGCGCATGATGCTGAGCCGGCGTCATCTCCGTGCCGGACTGAGGCAGGCTCCTGCCGCCGAGCTGCACCCTGGTCATGGTCACCGCATCGCGGACGACAGGATCGCTGGAACGTTCGAGGGAATTGAGGTAGTCGCCGACGAGCTCCAGCTGCTCGGGCGTCCATGTCGGCGCGGGCGTCGCCGCATCGTCGGGAAGCGCCGGCAAGGTCGTGGCCAGGGTTTCGCCGAGCGCCGAGCGACGGCTGACTTCCGGATTGTCGGCAGGTTTGAACGTATGGACTTCCCGTGCCGGGGTGTTGACCCTGAGCTGGCCGTTCGGCGTGGTTATCGAACCGCGCTTGGCGCGCTCGACGGTCTTGCCGGAACCCAAATAGCCGGCCTCCGTGGCATGCTCGCCCAATGGGACGATTTCGGGGACGATGTCGCGGGTCATGTTCGCCTGCGGGCCGGCGACGACGACCTTGGCCGGCCGGTATTTGCCGTCGGCCTCGACGTAGATGTCCTGTCCGGCGGTGACGCCGTCCTGCGCAACCGGCCGGTGATAGATGCTGTCGACCAGTTCGCCGAGCTTCGGATAGTCATAGCGGGGTTCGGTATTCGCGTAACGCGTGCCGATGCGCCGCAGGCCGGCTTTGACGGCGTTGAACGTCTGGCCGAGACTGTACGGGTTTGACGAGAAACGATTGATGACCGGCGTGCCGTCGTGGCGAACCGGGCTGGGGTGACCGGTGTCCGTCACGGCCGGTGGCTCGGTGCGGGCGTTCGGATCGGCTGTCCAGCGGCCATCGGCGCCGAGATAAAGCACCGGCAAGGAAGGGTCGAGCTCGACTGGAGCCGGCACCGACTCCGGCGTGGCCGTGATCGCCTTGGGTTCGGGTATGGCGACAACACGCTGCCCTTCCGGCAGGTTGAAATCGACGAGCATCTCGCCGGTATGGCGGTTGCCAACAGTGTAGCGCATCAACGGGCGGGTGCCTTCGGCGCCACCTTCCGACGGCTTCGCTCCGGAAGGGCTCGGCGTGCCGGTGAACGTCTTGGTCGCCGGGTCCCAGACGAGCCGCGAGCCGCTGTCGGCCGGGTGCGTCGTTGCGTCGCCGCGGGCCGGCGGAACCACGATCGGATCGCCGTCGGCGGGGACATTCTGCTCACGTGCGCCCTGGGCGTCTCGGTTGCCGGGATTCTGGGGATCGCCGCGCTCGCCCGGGGCGCTCGGCCCTTCGTCGTGGGCGTTGACAACCGTCCCCTCGATAACGGGGTGGCTGGGATCGTGGAAGACCAGCTTGTCGGTCGGGCGATGGACGCCGTCGGCGCCTTGCTCATGCACGACCATCGGCCGCGACGATTGTCCGCCGCCTGATGGATCACCATTGCCGCCGGGCGGTGGATTCGGCCCGTCGGACTCACCGGCCGGCAGCGCCCGCGGACCGGTTGGCCGGTTAGCCGGACCGGTGTTGTCAAACCCATCCCGGGCGCCGAAACCGGCTCCCTGCTGGCCGGACGTTTCGCCGGCCACTTCGCCCTCGATGATGATCTCGTTCGGATCCGGCATGACCTGCTCGCCGGTCGGCTTGTAGACACCGTCACTGCCCATCTCGTAGACGGCTCGCGGTTGCGGCCCCGATTCCGGTCCGCCAGGAAAACTGGCCGACGTATGAGGTCCACTGCGAGTTCCGCCCGCTCCTGGCATGTTGTACAACAGCGAGCGGCCGCCCAGGCCTGTGCCGACAGTGCCGACGCCTATGCCGACGATTGCGTTGGCGAGCTCGAGCATATTCATATCGCCCTCATGCACCAGCGCCGCCAGATCTTGCAGCGATTTGCCGAGCAGCGGAACACCGGTAGCCACGGCGGCGGCATCGAGGTCCCATGCTGCGGCGGGCAGCTTGCTGCCGCTTTGCATGAACGCCGAGACCTCATCGGCATACTTGGCCTTGTCTACCTTCACCTGGAATTTGCCGATGCCCCAGCTGACCTCCTTCATGTGGGTCATCCCGAAGCCGCCCGCGAAAGCCTGGCGCCCGGACAGGCCGGTCTTTGCCAGGCCGTACGTGCGCAGGGCGCCGGCGCCCACGGGCAGGAATGCGGTTACGCCGGTCGCGACATTCCAGGCCGACTGGCTGTCGAAGTCGCCGCCCTGCAGGAGGTGATCACCCTCTTTGATCAGAGCCTTGCCGCCAAGGATTGAACCGGCGCCGACGGCGATGGGAATGGCCCATTGGCCGCCCGGCACGAACGAGACAATGGTTGCGGCGCCCGCCAGAAGGCCCAAGCCTATGTCGCTGGCCTTGTCCCAGAAATCCACTTTGCGTGCGTCGGCCACTTCGAGTTCGTCGAGCGAAAAGCCATCCTTGCCGAGCGACATGTCGCCGCCCTTGGCCATGACCAGGTTGCCTTTGTCGCTGAACAGGCGATTCTCGTGCTGGAATTCGTCGAAGCTGCTGTAGTATTTACCAGCACTGTCGACATAGCCGGCCTCGTTGCCTCCGCTCTTGATCGCGAACAGGGCAGTC
Source organism: Mesorhizobium sp. WSM4814 (assembly GCF_055811595.1). NCBI lineage: Bacteria > Pseudomonadati > Pseudomonadota > Alphaproteobacteria > Hyphomicrobiales > Phyllobacteriaceae > Mesorhizobium > Mesorhizobium sp. WSM4814. Next base: position 387,564 of record NZ_JBVVQT010000003.1, on the reverse strand, counting down.
GATGATTCCACCCCGCCATCAAGCGAGAAGATCGGCACGATCTTGACCTCGGCGTCGTCGCCGGCGCGGTCGGCGATTTCGTCGACGACCTTCTCGACTCCCTCGCTCGATGGATCGAGGCCAAGGGTCTGCGCAACCGTACCGCTGAGTTCGCCGGGCGCATAGGGCTTGTATTCACCGGTGAGTCCGGATTCATAAAGGTTCTCGAACCGCACCCGATAGCCAGCCATCGCCTGATCCTGGCGTTCTTCAAAATACTGGTTTTTGAGTTTCGCCTCGTGCTCCTCCGAACCATATTCGAGAAGCTTGGGTTGGCTTGCCGAGAAAGCGTACCAGTCGCGCCCCGCCACCATCGCCGGCCGCACGTTTTGTTCCCAGTCCTCCAATCGGTCCTTTTGGGTTTCCGCCTGGTCGCGATTGATTTCCGCGGCGGCGACTTCGGGGGACACCCACAGCTTCTGGCCGTCCATCTCGATCTGGACCGACTTGCCGCTTTCGCCGATAGCGCCCGGCCCCTGCGCTTCGTAGGCCGCGGCAACCTCCGGCGCGACCCACACGTCGCGGCCGCCCACCGTGACCTTCACCGCCGTCTCGCCCGGCTTTAGGGTGCCAGCGGGCGCCTCGACCGTCCCCGGCCCGTGGTCGGTGATCGCCTGGTCGCGCGCCGCCGCCGCGTCGACGAGCGCAGTCCTCGCGTCTTTCAGTGCGGCATCAAAATTGTTGACCTGGACGTCGACAATCTTCGACCTGGCCGCGTCCAGCGCCGATTGCGATCCGTTTGCATTGGGTGTGCATACCGGCGCCGACGACGTGTCCGTCGAGGCCAGCATCTCCTGCCACTGCTTGTTGAGCGGATCGTTCCGGAAATCCTGCCTGATGCCGTCGTCGTTGAGGTCGTAGGTCAGGGCAGATTTATGGACGTTCGTGTCATCGCCGTTCTCGTCGGTGAACGTGGCGTTCTCATAGACGGTCACGACAAAGAGCTGGCCGTTCTCCTCGACGATGTCCTGCGACAGGATCTTGCCGGTAAACTCGCCGCGGCCATTGGTAAAGCCTTTCCAGTCGAAATGGTGCGGGTTTCGTTCCCGCGCCTGCGCAAGCAGTTGCTGCTTGAGAGGCTCCATGGTCACGGCAAGATCCGCCGCCGCTTTCTGCGCAATCCCATACTGCTGATATGCCTCGGCCAAGGTCACCTGATTGGCCGCGCCCCCCTGGAGCGCCTGCAGACCTTTAAGCCGCTCTTCGATGGCCGTGTATTCGGCGGTTCCGGGCTTGGCATCGGTCAGCTTCAGCTCGAGCTCGGTCGAGGCGACCAGCTGGTCGACGGTGGCCTTGTTGCCATTGGCGGTGTGCAGCGCCGAATCGATAAGCAGCTGGGCGACCCCGGCATGCTCGGCCCTGGCGTCCTGGTTTGCTTCCTCCGGGCTGGGACTACCCGGGCTACTGACGGAATCCTGGTTGGGATCGCTGATCGCCGGCAGGTCGACCTGTTTGTCGATGGCGTCGAGAAGGCTCTGCTGACCCGCCGCGTACTGGTCCGTGGCCGTGGCGGCAGCTTCGAGCGCGCTGTTGGCGAGGCTCAGCCGTTCCTGCGCTTCGGCCAGCGTACCCTTGGGTTCGGTCGGCTTCAACTCCAGCCCATAAGGCGCCAATGTGTCGTCGAGCGCCGCTTCGGCGGCTTCCATGGCCCCCTTGTAGGCGGGGTCCAGGGCGTAAACATCGAGCTGCGCCTGGCTTTGCACGGAATTTGCCTGCGCCTCGCCGTGGCGCGACACAGCGACGTTCTCGGCCGCGATCGCCTTGGCCACCTCCGGATCGAACCACTGCCAGGTGCCGTCCACTATCAGCGGCACCCAGTTGCCGCCTGAAGGCGCGGTTGCTGACGGCGGTTCGCCGAACGGGCCGACCGAGATCGGCGTGCCCTCGAGCTGCGGCGTGGCGGGGACGGGCTTGCCATAGGCTTCCATCGCAGCGACCACGGCCTGCTGTTTTTCAAGCGCGTCTGTGGTCCGCTCCGGCGTCGCCCCGCCGAACATGCCATCCAGCGCCGTCTTGACTATCTGGTCTTCCTTGGCCTGTTGCAGGTCACTGCTGTTCGGGTTGATGTCGAACAGCAGCCCGGCCAGCGCCTGTTGCGCGGTGCCGGCCGCGATATCGGTGACAGCGCCGGTCGCAGCGTTGGTCAGCGTGATCTTGCCGTCCGGCGACGTGGTCATCGTGTAGCCGTTAAACGTCACATTGACGGTGGTCCTGGTGGCGCCGTCGATCACCACCGTCTCGCCTGGACGAATAAGGTCGGGGTCGCGCGGCGTGGTGAACAGTTCCGGATTGCTTTTGGCGAGATCGTCCAGCGTCACGCCGTTGGCCTCGGCGATGTCGCTCAGATTGTCGCCCGGCTTGACGTCGTAGTCGATCGGCTCGCTGTCGTTCAGCGTCTCGACGACGGTCTCGGTGCGTCGGCCATCCTTGTCCACGACGATCGTCGTCTCGGTGTTGTTGACGGGGTCGACGATGGTGGTGGTTTCCTCGCCGGTCTCGGTGTTGCGCTCGGTCTGCGTAGTCACGCCGTTGCCGTCGACCTTGTTGGTCGTCTCGGTGCTTCCCTCGGTGACCGTCGCCGAGCGCGAACCGTGGTGGTAGTCGTTGTTGTAGGTGGCGGTCCTGCCGGTATTCGGATCCGTGACGACGATCTGCAGGGTCTCGCCAGGGTCACCGCCCTGCGTCACCTCGAGGCCGGCGGCGTTCATTTCGGCGATCACCTGCTCCGGCGTGAGCTTGCTCGCCTCGGCGATCTCGTCGATGCTTTTGCCGGCGGCAAGCTGTTCCTCGATCGCCGGCACGCCCGAGCCGTCCGCCGCCTGCGATTGCGCCAAGGTGGTCACTTCGCCGCCCGGAGCCGTAACCGTGGTTACCGGCAATGACGGGCCGCCGGCGGGCGTCACCGTTTGCACGGTCGAGCCGTTCGGCAGGTTGCTGGTGACGGTGACGGCGCCGTCACCACTGGTTTCGGTGGTTATGGTTTCACGGGTCTGGGGATTGGTCGTGCGTTCGGTGACCGCGCCGTCGCCGAGATCGTCCACGAGCGTCGTCGTGATCGCGCCGGTCTGCGCGTCGACACTGGTGGTTTCCTTGCGGCCGAGATCGTCACGGATCGGCGATGACGTCGCCTGCATGCCGGGGCCGGTCTCCTGGGTGTAGTAGCCGCCGTGCTGATAATCCTGGTTTTCGGTGATCGTGCGGTCTCCGGCGGTGATCACCACCGTGCGGGTGTCGCCGTTGGCATGCTCGGTCGCTACCGCCGTCATGCCGCCGGCATTCAGAGCCGCCACCACATCCTCGGGAGCCACGCCCTGCTCGGCGGCGATGTTGTCGATGCTTTTGCCACTATCGATCGCCTTGAGGATGTCGTTCGCCTTAACTTCTGGCGCCTTGACTTCTGACGCCTTGACGTCCGGCGTCTTGACTTCCAGCGCCTTGACTTCCGGCGAAACGACGCCGCCGCCGCCGAGATCCTGCATCGCGAAAAGCGCTGGCGCGGCTGTGACGCCGCCGTTGGCCATGGTCACCGCGGCAGGCAGTTCCGGTCCTGGCTGCGCCGGCGGAGTCGGCTGCGGCGCCGGGGCAGTCGGCTGCGCCGTCGTCAGTTCCGCATTGACCTGCGTCAGCCGCTGGCGGGCGCCCGCGGCCGCGTCGACCTCGCCCATCCTGTTGGCGAGCCGGATTTCGTTTTGCAATTTCGTGGCTTCCGCCCGCAGCCGCGTAGTCTGCTCGGCCTGGGCCTTTGGATCGACCCTGGGCGGCGGCGGCGACTTGACGGTGTTAATCGGGCGGATCATCAAACAACCTCCGAAGCCGGTCCAGTCCTGGTTCAGGCAGTCTGCCTGCCGTCAACGCCCCCGCGCCCGACGGTGGAAGCCCTGTTTCCTAACGGGGCGGCTTCCAATAAATGCCGAAAGCAGCGAGTTGCTCTTCCGACTTTCTTACTCGTTCTGCAGCATTCACTTCAGACTGCGCAGCCGTAAGCGCCGCCAGAATCTCGACGGCGGCGAACGCCGGCGCCATGCTGCGAAAGAACGACTGCGAATTTGCCGTAACGATGATGGTCTCGCGCGCGATGCGGGCCAGCGGCGACACGCTGCTATCGGTGATTGCCACCACGCCGACACCCTGCCTGGCCGACTGGCGCGCCACGTCGATCGTCATGCGTTCATAAGGCGACATCCCGACAGCAAGGAGCACGTCGCCGCGCCCCGCCCCCTGCAAGGCATCCAGACCATGTCCGCCGATCTCGCCGACAAGCGTCACCTTGCGGTCGCCGCCGGCCAGAAACGACATGATGTGAACGAAGTGGCTGGCGACCGGATAGAAGGAGCGCGAGCCGAGACCAAACAGATTGCGTGACCGTGCAAGGAGGTCGGCGGCGGCGATGAATTGCGAGGCATTGCCGTACTCACCCAGACTTGAGACCTGCGCAGCGAGCGTGTCGGCGACGACCCCTGCAGTCGAATATCCGGGAACGCCACCCTGGTCGGCACCGTGTCGCGCCGGCTCACCGGCGCCTGTCTCACGCAGCGCGCGCGCATAAAGGCTGCGCATATCCTCGTAGCCTTCAAGGCCAAGCCATCGCGCCAACCGCATCATCGTGCTGTGCGAAACGCCGGCCTGGTGCGCCTGCTCGCGCATCGACATCAGTGCGACATCCTTAGGATGATCCAGCACGAAACGCGCCGCCACCCGCAGTTGCGGCGGCATATTCTCGAAGCGCTCGACCAACAGCTCCGCCAAAGGACCTTGTTCCATTCTGCCATACCCCATTTCCCCCGATGGCAGGTTACTCCTCCTATGGTGGCAATGCAACAGTTGGAACCGAACTGGTTCATATATTCCAAGTGGACTTTCAATTTCGATCATGCTGCCCTAAGCTGGTGTCGCAACCTGCCGGCGTCGACGTGATTCCGGAGTTTGAAACTTGAATGATCCCTCAAGGAGACAATTGATGGCTGCTACCCCTCCCATTACGTCCGGCTCTGCCGGGTCACCGGAACAGAACCTGGACAAGATGATCAAGCATCAGGAGCGCATGTTTGGCCTCGAGATCACAAAAGAGATCGCGAAGTCCCAACATGACATGCTGATGAGCACCGCCAAGACGCTCGGCCAGTCGGCTGAAAAGGCCTAAGACGGGATTCTCGAACCATGCGCCGCCGCAAGCATCCGGCGGCGCACGTCCACGGCACGAACGTTTCGATGCCGTTGTCAGGCTGCGTCTGAATTGTCATCAGCGGGAGATGAAGTGGCATGACCGCTCATTCTAACGGCAAAGATTGGGCTAGCGGCAAAGATTGGGCTAACGGCCGCACCCCGGCATCGCGACATTCCGTTGCGCTCAGCGTAACGCACGGATTTCACGCGGGCGCCCAACTCAGCCTGGTGGAGCCTCTGTATACGGTCGGCTCAAGCACGGAGTCCGAAATAGTCCTCAGGGACGCCGGCATCGCGCCGGTCCACGCAAGGTTGCGGCGCAAGGGCAGTCAGATTGAAATCGAAGCCGTCGGCGGCGATGTCACGCTCGCCACCGGCGAGACCATCCGTGAAGGCCAGGGCCGCCGCTGCAAGCTGCCGCTGTCGATAAGCATCGGCGATGCCCATATCCGGCTGGTCAACCCGGAACGCCCGCCGAATCGCTGGTCTGTTTCCAATCGCCCCCTGCTGGTTGCGGGCAGCGTTCTCTTTGCTGTCTTCGCTGTTTCCGTCGCCGCCAATGGATTCTCCTTCGCCGAGCCGGACATTGGCAAAAAGCTATCCGATAAACCGATCACAGTGGCCTTCGCCGGCGAGGCCGCGCAGAGTGTCCTGGACGATTCATCGCCGACACTCAGCGCCGCCGACGCGGAACGCCAGCTCAAGCTGCGCCTCGAGCAATCTGGCATCAGCACATTGACCGTTCAGCAATCACCTGGACGGCTCGTGGTCTCGGGCATGATCGCCAATGACAAGAATGCTGCCTGGACCGAAACGCAATCCTGGTTCGACCAGGCGTTCGGCGCGCACATCACCCTCGCCTCCAATGTCATGGTCGGCAACGCCGAGCAGGCTCCGCGCCTGAGGCTGCAGGCGATCTGGTATGGCGAGCGGCCCTATGTCATCGCCACCGACGGCGCACGCTATCATGAAGGCGCATTCACCAATGACGGCTGGACCATCAAGCGCATTGGCGAGACGGAACTTCTCCTGACGAAGGGCGGCGCCACGGTCGCGCTGAAATATCCGTGAACCGCCGGCTTGAAGGGCCGCGATTCGATACGGCAAGGATGGACACAACCGGCCGCGAGGTGCGGCAGGCGGAAGGCGTGCGCGGTCAGGCAATCAACCGTCGGCGGATGAATGGCGTCGACAAGGCCGCAAGCCGGGCCCCGGGGACGACATCGGCCGCTGGCACGGAAAAGCCAGGAACCGCGGAATTCCAGTCCTCTCGGGGTACGGCGGGCGAATCGCTCGACGAGGCGCTCATCAACTTCGTCATGCCGAATATTCCCGAGCCTGCAATCCTGCGTCGCTCGGTACCCATTCTCCAGCATTTTGTAACGCATCTGGTTGCCGGCCTTGAGGGAGGCGAGCCACTCAAGACACTTGCCAGAACGCTGATGGAGGATGAAATCGAGCGTCATCGCGATCTGCTTGGCCGGATACAGGAAGGAATCGAAACCTGACTGATCCGGATGACACAGTGCATCTGCTGCATGTCCTGGGCTATCTCTACGGGTGTCACGGGCAGGCAAAGCGGGGCGCGGCATATCTGCTTATCGCGGCGCAGCTGTCGCCGGGAAATGCCGGCGTTCTGCGCACGCTGGCGCATCTGCTCATACTCGATGGCGAAGCGGACAAGGCGCTTACCACCATTGCCAGGCTGGAGACGCTGGAGGGAATGGACCATCCGACGCTGGCGTTGCTGAAGAGCCGGGCGTTGCTTGTGGCCGGCCGCAAGGCCGAGGCGCACAATGCCTTGCGGAGCTTCCTGTCGCATCGAGCCGCCGAATGACGGTATCGGAGCGCCTTCTGCACTTTCTTGCCAAGCTGTCACGCCGCAGCGATCTGGTCATTGCCATCCTGATGCTCGTTGCAGTGGTGATGATGCTCATTCCATTGCCGACCTTCCTCGTCGACATTCTCATCACCGCCAATATCGCCGTCAGCGTGCTTATCCTGCTGGCTTCGTTTTACGTTTCTCATCCGCTCCAGTTCTCGTCGCTGCCATCGGTCATCCTCATCGCCACCTTGTTCCGGCTGGCGATCACGATCACGACCACGCGACTGATCCTGCTCCAGGCCGACGCAGGCGAGATCGTTTCCGCCTTCGGTAGCTTCGTCGTCGGCGGCAGTATTGCCGTGGGCCTGGTGATCTTTCTGATCATCACCGTTGCGCAGTTCATCGTGGTTGCGCGGGGTGCGGAACGCGTTGCCGAAGTTGCCGCGCGCTTCACGCTCGATGCCCTGCCCGGCAAGCAGATGAGCATCGATGCGGAGTTGCGCAACGGAGACATCGATCAGGCGGAGGCACGCCGGCTGCGCCAGCAGCTTGAGCGTGAGAGCCAGCTGTTCGGCGCGATGGATGGTGCCATGAAATTCGTCAAGGGCGACGTCATCGCCGGCATTGTCATCATTCTGGTCAACCTGATCGGAGGTTTCGCGATCGGAACGCTGCAGCACGATATGTCGCTGGGCGACGCCGCCGTGACCTACTCACTGCTCACGGTGGGTGACGGGCTGATCGCGCAGATACCGGCACTGCTTGTCGCTGTGGCCGCCGGCACGATGGTGACGCGCGTCGGCAGCTCGGACGGCACGAGCGACCTTGGCAAGCAAATTACCAGCCAGCTGCTGCGCGACCCCCGTGCGCTCGCACTCGCCGCGGTGATCATGATCGGCCTTGCCGTAGTGCCGGGCTTTCCGCCCCTTGTGTTCCTGATCCTTGGTGCCTGCTTCGGCGCGGGCGCCTATGCCATCAACCGCCGCACCGCGCGGGAAGCCGAATTTAGGGATATCGACCAGACCGCGGTGGCCGAACAAGCTGGAAAACCGGCGTCGCTTTCATCAACGTCCGTGGCTGCACTGCCTTCTTCATCCCGCATCGTCGTGCGCTTCGGAACCGAACTCGGACGCTCGGTCCCGGAACCCGAATTCGCCACGCTCGCTGATGGCGTGCGCCGCGAGCTTTTCGGCGATCTCGGTGTCGACGTTCCGGCCATCGGCCTGCAGGTCGACGAGAAGCTTTCAGCGAGAAGCATGCGCATCGATCTGGAGGGCGCACCTATCCTGGATGCCGAAATCCCCGCCGACCGCGTTCTTGTCGAAGCGGACCCAACGCATCTCGATCTGCTCGATGTGACTTACGAAAAGGGTTCTCCGATTGCCGGTCACCGCAAATTCATGTGGGTCGACGATCGCCACCTTTCGGCGTTGAAGGAAGCCGGCTTCGTCTTCTCCACGCCAGCGCAAACAGCGGCCAAATGGACCGGAAATGCACTTCGGCTCTATGCCGGCCATTTCGTCGGGATCCAGGAAACGCGCAGGCTGCTGTCGGACATGGAGCCGGACTATGCGGATCTGGTCAGACAGGCGCAGGAGATCGTGCCGCTGCAGAAAATCGCCGAGGTGCTTCGGCGACTTGTCGGCGAAAACGTGCCGATCCGCAACCTGCGCCTGATCCTCGAAGCGCTGATCGAATGGGGTCAACGCGAACAAGACGTCGTTCTGCTTACGGAATATATCCGCACGTCCTTGAAACGCCAGATCAGCTTCCGCTTCGCTGGCCGCAATAACATCATCGCAGCCTATGTTCTGCAGCGCTCGGCCGAGGATATCCTGCGAAACGCGGTGCAAAGCACATCGACCGGCACGTTCCTGAACCTTTCGGATGACGATGCACAGGCATTGATCGCCGAAATCGAACGAGCCTTGTCGCAGAACGCCACCGATGTCTCACCGGTCGTCCTCGCGGCGATGGATGTACGCCGTCATATGCGGAGCCTGCTCACGCACAATGCCATCGAACTTCCGGTCCTGTCCTTCGGGGAACTCGCACAGGAATTCAACGTCCAGCCATTGGCCACGATATCCGGCCGCTCGGGCATGGCACGCAACGTCTCTCGGTCGCTGCCATCGGCTGAGGCGAAAGCCGGACAAGAGGCAGCCTCATGATGCCAGCCGGGCGGATTGGGACAATTGGGGGAACTACATGCTCAACAGGGGAACGGCATGACAATTCACGATACCGCAGCAGGCGTTCGATCCGCCACTTTCGCCGGGCGGATGCGCTGGCTCGCTATCGCGACGGTTGGCGTCTTGCTGGCGTTCTTGTTCACATATGCCGACGCGACGGCACAGGATGTGTCGCCATTGCCGAGCCGGCCAACGGTCGACCTGCCGGTCGGGCAAGGACGCCTGCTGCGTTTCAATGAACCCGTCGAATCCGTCCTGATCGCCGACACCACGATCGCCGACCTTCAGGTCGTGTCGCCGGGGATGGTCTATGTCTTCGGCCTGAAGCCCGGCCTGACCAACCTCATTGCAATCACGGCCGATGAGCGGGTCGAGGCAACGGCCCAGTTCCGCGTCACCCCCGATCTCGCGCCTGCGAACGAAGCGAAAGCCGCGATGCAGCCGAACTCGGCGACAAATCTCTCGATTTTCGGGACCCGCATTGTCGCGACCGGCGAGGCAGGAGGCGTCGAGGAGGCAACGGATGTCGACAATATCGCCCGCACGTTCTCGCCGCCGGAACAGCCGCCGCTGAACAACATGACCGTGCAGGGGTCGCAGCAGGTCAACATCCGGGTCCGTTTCGCCGAAGTCTCGCGCACTGAGCTGCAGTCGTACGGCGTCGACTGGTCTGTCGGGTACAGGAGCGGCGGTTTTGAATTCAACATGTTCCAGGACAATGGCGTGCCCTCCGGCACCGGCAATCTTGGTTTGAGCATGGACCAGGCGCAGGGCATCAACTTCGACATCCTCATCGAAGCGCTGCAACGCAACGGCGTCGTCAAGATACTGGCCGAACCGAACCTGACAGCGATGACCGGTCAGACCGCGAGCTTTCTTGCCGGCGGCGAAATCCCGGTTCCGATTCCGCAAGGAACGGACGTCGTTACCGTTCAATACAAGTCGTTCGGCGTTTCCCTCGGGTTCACCCCTACGCTGATCGGCCGCGATCGCATTGCGCTCCATGTTCAGCCGGAAGTCAGTTCCTTGTCGGAAGCAGGCTCAGTCAGCGCCAATGGCTTTGCCATGCCGAGTTTCGTCGTGCGCAGGGCTGACACCACGGTCGAAGTGGCGAGCGGCCAGACCTTTGCGATCGCCGGTCTTTTCCAGCAGCGGACCTCGCGTAATCTGGAAAAGTTTCCGGTTCTCGGCGATGTGCCGGTGCTTGGCCCGCTTTTTCAGTCACAGCGCTTCCAGCGCGAAGAGACGGAATTGGTGATCCTGATCACGCCCTATCTGGTCGAGCCGGTGCGCGACAGCCTCGCCACACCGCTCGACCGTCCGGCAGCCAAGCGCCACAGGAAACGCGCCAATGACGCATCGGCGATGGGCCTGATCATCAAGTAGCGGGGAACCGGACATGCCATTTCGCATCGCTTTTTGCTCAGTTGTTCCAGTGCTGCTTGTGGTCGGCTGCGCCAACATCCGGCAACAGCCGCAGGACTATTCTCCCGGCTACAGCTATGTGTCGACCGACACCGGCGGTTCCGAGAAGGGCGTCGGCGGCTCCGTGCTTGCTCCCAACGCATGTCTGAACGAACCGGCCGATGACGACCGTTCTGCGGCTGCGACCGATCTGACGATCGTCCGCGGCGTCGGCTCCCACCTGCCGCCCGGCTGCGCCAACGCCTACAATCTTCAACGCATGGCCGAAAGGCAGCGCGACCTCGTCGAGGGCCGGCGCATGGGGGCGGCGGCGGCGGCGCCGACGGCAAACGCCGCCCGGCGCTACCTCAATGGCGAAGAGGCGCCGATCGGTGGAGCCAACAGCGGGCCGCCGACGCCGCAAACAACGCTGCCAGTCGAGTGAGCCGATGCGGCCTTGCCCGCGGTGGACTAAAGCGCCTCGCGTCGCGACATGCACCAGCTATCCGCTTGGTTGCGCGTCACAGAGGGTTTGGTTCTTTGACTGAGCCTGAAGGAGGCTGTGATGGTTGCCGTCGACCGATCTCCTCCTGCCAATCTCGAGGGTTTGCGATTAGCCATAAGCCACCACGTCTTCGTCATCCCAGGGCGAAGCAAGGAGCGAAGCGACGCGGCGCAACCCTGGGATGACGAAGGGAGGGATGTTTCAGCCAATCCTAGAGGTTTGCGATTTGCCACTGAAATTGACTGAGAGGAATTGTCGACGGTCGCTGCCGATCGGCCCAACCTGTCAAAATCGCTGTGCAGAGGCACTAGAGCGGTTCATCTTTTCACAGAAACGCAAAAACAAGGAGATGGAGCGGTTCGGCGCAACTCCCCAGGGAAAGCGCTATGCGCTTTTCCCGGGAAAATCGTTTCACACATTTCCTGGAATTGCTCTAGCCGAGGATAGAGCCGAGCGCTTTCGCCCTTGCCTGTGTGCTGCCCTTCGACCGGATGGTTCTGGCACGCGCAAGCAAGGTATTCACCTCCTTGGTCGCCAGGCCGATCGGCGGCGAGGCCCTGACCTGGTCGGCTTGGCCAAGAAGTCCGTAGACCACGACGACGTTGCGCTTGTGGTGCAACTGCGCATTGGGTGCGGCGGAGATCTTCTGGACCAGCGGCAGTGCTGTGGCGGAATTGCCTTCGAGCGCCGCGGCCAACGCCATGTTGCTCTCGACGTCGAGATCCCCCGGCGCAAGTTTCAACGCCTGAGCAAAAGTGGTCTGCGCCTCCGCCGTCTGGCCGGCGAATGTCTGCGCCACGCCCAGCCTGATATAGGCGCTGCTGGTGTTGACCAGCGGCGCGGCCTGCGCGAGCGCGCGCATGCCGGCATCGATATCGCCCGTTTCCATCATCGCCGAGCCAAGCCCGAGCATTGCCCCTCCGTCATTGGGCGCTTTTGCCAGCGCGGCCTGATAGGCTTTAGCCGCCTCGGCGGGATAGCCCGCTCGCATATAGGCCTCGCCCGCCTTGACGAAGGCGCTCGGCTTGGCATCCGGCATCGCTGCCGCGCGCTGGTAGAGCGCGATTGCGGTGCCACTGTCTCCCTGCGCATGGATATCGTCCGCAAGCTTGATCAGACGCTCCGATTGCGACGACGGGCCCTGTGCCTTTGCCTGCTCGGTGTCGGTTTTGGTCGTCTGACAACCGGTCACCGCCAGCATGGCGACGACGGGCAAGAACACGATGTGCAGCCGCATATCCACCTCTCCGTATTCAAGCCCGCCGCACCTTACACACGGCCCTGGCCGACTGGAACCACAACAGTGCGATAAGATTGCAACATGGCCGAAGAAGCTGAGGAAAAGAAACTACCGGCGTCCGACAAGAAGCTTCGCGACGCTCGTCGCAAAGGCCAGGTTTCGCAGAGCCGCGACCTGGCCTCCGGCTTCACGCTTTTCGCAGCGCTTGGCTATCTTTATTTCGCCTGGCCGATGCTGTTCGGGCACCTTTCGGAACTCGTGCAGACCGTGACCACCCCCGGCGATTCGTTCGTTGAAGTCAGCCTGCAGGCTATCCGCCATTCGTTGTCATTGCTGATGCTTGCCACCTTGCCGCTGGTCGGAATCGTTGTCGTTCTCGCCGTGGTCTTCGGCATGCTGGGAACGTTCGGGCCGGTCTTCTCGTTTGAGCCGCTCAAGCCGCAATTCGAACACATAAACCCGGCGAAGGGTCTTCAGAAGATCCTGTCGCTGCGCAACGTCGTCGAGTTCACCAAAGGCCTGGCCAAGGTGGTGTTGCTGGCCGGCCTGTTCGCTTTCCTTTTGATCGCGTGGCTGCAGCCGCTCTTCGATGCACCGGGATGCGCTCCGTCATGCCTGGAGCCAATTATCAAAGCGGTGCTGACACCGCTTGGAATTGCCGCCGCCCTGGCCTTTGTCGTCATCGGCGTGATCGATGTTCCTATTCAGCGCTGGCTGTTCCTGCGCGACATGCGCATGACGACAACCGAATACAAGCGCGAAAACAAGGACCTCGAAGGCGATCCGTTGATTCGACATGAACAGCAGCGACAGCGGCGTGAGGCCGTGATGCAACCGGCGAAGCTGGGCGTGAAAAACGCGGTCATCGTTTTCGTGTCCGGTGACCGCTCAGTGGCATTGCGTTACGTCAGGGGTGAAACGCCGGTGCCGACGGTCGTCGGCAAGGGCCAGGGCCGAGCGGCTGACGAGATGACGGCTCAAGCACGCCAGGCAGGTATTCCGGTGATCGAGGATGCGGCCGTCGCCGGCCCACTCTTCGAAAATACGAACACCGGAGCTTACATCGGCCAGGAGATGTTCCCACCGGTCGTACGCCATCTTGTCCGGCTCGGGCTCACTTGAGCCATGCGCGAACCGACCTTGCCGCAATGCCTGAGCAGCGCGGCAAGGTCAGCAGCGACAGCCGACTACTTGGCTGAACCCAACAGGACGTCGAGATCGACCGCGTCTGCCATTGCCTTGTATCCCGCGTCGTTGGGATGGAGGTTATCGCCGCAGTCGTAGTCGTCGCGCAGATACCCCGGCTTGGCCGGGTCTTCCATCACCTTATCGAAGTCGACCACGCCATCGAAGCCGCCGCCGGTGCGGATCCATTCGTTCACCGCGACGCGAATCTTTTCTTTCTCGGGCGTGTAGTAACCCTCGGTGGGAAGTCCTTTGAAGGTTTCGGCGAAGGGGGTCAACGTCGCGCCGACAATGCGTATGCCATGGGCGTGCGCGCGATCGATGAGTTGTTTGTATCCGGTGATGATGTCTTGCGCCGTCGGTTCCTTGTCGTCCGGCGTGATTGCATTTTCGCCGGGCCAGCCGATATCGTTGATGCCCATCATAAGGACGACGGTCGAGACTTTGGGATGGCTCAGTATATCAGAATCGAAACGTCCCAAGGCATTGACACCCATACCGTCGGTCAACACGCGATTGCCCGAAAAGGCTTCGTTGACCACCGCGACCTCGCGGTTGGCCTCCTGCAATCGCTTGGCGATATGGTCTGGCCAGCGATTGTTGGCGTCGGGGGTCGAGCAATTCCCATCGGTGATGGAATCCCCGAAAAACACGACCGCCTGGGATTCCGGCGCGGCATCAACCCAAATGTCGCTCAGAAACAGGCGTGATTTGAGTGTGCTGTCAGCCTTGAATGCCGCGTCGTTTGCGAAATTGCCCGGGCCGGAGATGTAGGCGGTTTGCACGCCATCCCAATGCACCGACGACAACGCCGTCTTCTTCGGCAGGAAAATGCTGACCGAGATTTCGGAAAGCGCTTCTGCCGAGAGAGCGATGGGGTCGCTGAGAATCGGAGCTCCCGGCGGAACGACCACAGAACTATTGCCGCCCCAGGTCAGAGGCTTCAAGGTCGCCTGATCGACCTTGCCGCCCTTGCCTGCTATTGCGACGCTGCCGGCGCCGATGGTCAGCGGCTTTTCGCCGAAAGCATTCGACAGCACGACCCGCACGCTATTGCCGCCAACGCTGATGCGGGCGACCTGGCGGACGGTCTGGTTCTCCAATACCTCCGGCACTCCGAAAGGCGCAGGAAGATCATCCGACCAGCGCGGAGCAGGTGCGGCAGCCCAAGTGGTGATCCAGGCTGCCTCTTCGGCGCCTTGTGCCGAAAAACCTGCAATCGCGGAACCGGCCGCCGCAGCTGCACATATCAGGATGATCTGACGTCGACGCCGTTTCCTCCCTGCGGCGGTAGAAAGCTCCGATGAAACCTTATCCGTGAAAACCAAAGGCCTGTTGAGCCGCATTTTTATCTCCTCCTCGAGACATGCTGGTAATGCCGCCGCCGGGCTCATTATGACGGGCTGCCTAGGGAATGAAATTCGACTTCCGTGGCAATTTTGGACCAGCGTCAGGAGCAAGGATTTGCGAGCGTGGAAACTAGTTCCTCTGGACAGTAATTTTGACAGTTGGGCCGATCGGCAGCGACCGTCGACAATTCTCTCAGCCAATTTCAGTGGCAAATCGCAAACCTCTAGGATTGGCTGAAACATCCCTCCCTTCGTCATCCCAGGGCAAAGCAAGGAGCGAAGCGACGCGGCGCAGACCCTGGGATGACGAAGACGTGGTGGCTTGTGGCTAATTGCAAACCCTTGAAATTGGCAGGAGGAGATCGGTCGGCGGCAACCATCGCAGCGCCCTCGCCGGATTCACTGGCGGACATCGATCCTGGGGCCCAATGTCTGGGTCATGACCCGCCGCACGACCTTGCCATCCGCCACATCGAGGCAGACGGTATCGACCAGGTATCGATACGCAACAATGTCGCGAGGCTCCAGCGCCTCAAAAGCGCGGTGCAGGAACGGCATGGAATAATGATGGTGTGGATAGAAGTTATAACCGACCGCAACAGCCGAGCTCGCCAGGTTCACGGCGCGATTGTGCTGGCCAAGAATAAACGGCGCCGGGCGGGCCGCATCGTAGTCAGGCGGCGTGATCGGCTGTTCGACTGGATAGGCGCACTCGTTCGTAAGCTTCATGATCTCGTAGTTGGACGAGGCAATTTCCGACGACTTCGGCCCCACGTTCCTGATCCCGATCTGGCCCCAGGCTGAGGTCGGAACGTGGCCGGATTCACGACGATATTCCTGATAGCCGAAGTGACGGGCATAGAGCAGATAGGAGGCGTCGCGGAAAAAGCTCGGTGCGACCCGCACCCAGTCACCTTCTTTCGTCAGCGCCTCGAAATGTGCTTGCCGGATTTGCCTTGAATCGTACCAGCCGAGCCGCGCGTTATAAAAGACCGCGTCGCCGAAAATGGTGACAACAATCCCGGTTACGATGGCAGTCGTGGAAAACGAACTTTCCTTCATTCTCGTCAGAGCCGCGACGATCAGACTGTTCAAGATGATCCAGTGCAGAAAAAGGGCGCCGCTCAGAAGGAAGATCCCGATATGCATGATATCGAAGAATGCGGTCAGTCCGATGAGCCACCGCCGGCGCAAAAAAGCGAGAAAGCATAGAAGCTGCGCAGCAAGGATAACGACATTCATCGGAATCTGGACCGCCCTGACTGCTTCATAGGCATGCGCGAGCAGCGATTCGGAAAAGCCCAACGGGGCCGCGCCTAAGCCGTACCCGGCCAGCATGATGGAACTGGTCGGGTTCTCGAGGATCCAGCTCAACGGCCCTCCGTCAAGCGTGACCTTGGCCATCCCGGACATGAAGTAGTTGCCAAAATGGGCGCCGATCCCGGCCAGCAGCAGTATTCCGGCAGCCTGGGCCGCGAAATTCCTGGTTCCGAGTTCGTCAAGGCTGGGCAGGTTCCTGGTGAAGGGCTTCAGCCGGCTCAAGCTCTGCAGCAGACCAAGGCCCAACAGGCCACAGGCCAGGAAGAGACCGACCTCAATCAACGGCGCATAGTCGTTGCGGCCCAGTTCCGCAGCATCGGAAACTGCCCGTGTGACATCCTTGTGAAAGGCGAAATAGACCATCGGGAAAATGGCAAAGGATGGCCGCAGGATCGAAAGAAGCGCCGCCGCAAGCGCGATCAGGCGACCATATGTGAGTGCATTGCCCAACGCGTCGGCGCGAGCCGCGTCGGCAATGCCGAGTTCGTCTCCAAGCCCGAAGCTGAAGAGGCCCAGCGTTATCGCCAGGCCGACCACGATGATGCGCGCAGCCCGCGCCTCGGCGGGATAGCGCACGAATGCAAAAAGGCAGCAAAGCAGAGCCAACCCGATGGCGCTGACCGTGGCGAGGGCAGGATCGTGCCACGCCACGCGGGACGCCGCCTTCTCGTACAACAGGATCGGAACGACCCCGCACAGGAACGGGAAAAAAAGAAGGGCTGCAAGGACATAACGCTCAACGGGTGAACGCTCGATGCCGACTGACGGCCAACGCCGGGCGCTGCCCGCTCCGATGCTCATCCCATGCTTCTCCCGTCTTCCGGAATTTTCGCCTCACCTGTTCGGTTTTCGGTGCTCACCTTCCGGGGGACGGGATGAGCCCTCACGCCGCACGTTGCCGCCGGATATTGCTGCACTGCAACAGGATGCGTACTACAACCTAAACGCACAGGCAACGACGAAAGTTCAAGATGCCCCTGGCTCAATGCGCGCGCGCAATTTGTGCCAATTACCGATAAATGCCCGCGTTAAATTGCCGACCTGTCGCAATTTGGTACAACAACAGCAACAGCGATCGCCGCCCGCGTCACCGTGCCCGGTGTCGAGCCAGGGTATTGCAGGCTCAAAAAAATGTTGCCAATCTACCCAAAGTAGTGGCAAATATTATGTTGCAGTGCCTAAGAGTGCGATGCAACATTGAATTTGTCTCGCTGACCTGCAGAAAACCGATCGCATCGGCGTCAGGTGCAGGGTCAGTGGCTGAAGAGGCCATGGACAATGGTACTCGACACCCGGGCCAAACAGGTCGCCGACGAGCACCATGGTGTCATCGCGATCGGCGCTGGTTTCGATTCAGCCTTTTTCCTGCACCAGTTCGTCGGGCGGAGGAAAGCTCGTGTTCTCGCCCTCGAATGGGGACGCCACAACACGGATGATCGGCAGCTCGAACGCGGCGCAAACAGCAATATCCGGGACGAGGACGCCGGCAATTGCACGATCGGCCTGGTCGGCGGCACCAACAGCTGGTTCGGGCAGACGCCGCGGTTGCTTGCTTACGAGTTCAGGCTGAAAGGCCTCTACGGCATCGGTCTCGACCGGCCGACCAGCTATGACGATCTCGAGCCTTTCTGCTGCGGCCCAGGCGGTCATGCCCGTGAGCAGCTTTGCCAGGGGGAGAAAATACCATGACGGTGTTCTATGACAGCAGCCGTCCGGACGCTTTCATCGGCGGTGCCGGTTCGGACGCAGTCAACTACGGCGCTTCGTCCCGTGGAGTCATCGCCGATTTGGCTTCCGGCCATGCTTACAAGGTGCTGTCGATACTGCCGCTGGGCGATTCCATTACCTATGGAGTGATCGCGAGCTCTTCCGATACCGAAAGCGGCGGGTATCGGAAGTTCATGCTGGAACAGTTGGCGGCACTCAATGTGAAGATCGACTTCGTCGGTTCCTCGTCCAACGGACCCGCCAGCATGGGCGATCGGGATCACGAGGGTCACCGCAACTGGACGCTCAATCAACTGAACGGCATCGACAACGATGTTGTGGCCGCTACGAAACCCGACGCCGTCCTGCTGATTGCCGGAACAAATGACAGCTCGACCGACAGCGTACCAACGATGCTGCAGGATTTGCGCAGCCTTTTGCTCAGCCTGACCTCCAGCGATCCCGCCTTGACCGTCTTCGTCGGATCCTTGCCTCCCGTTCGCGTCGGCCAACAGTCGCAAGCGCGTGCAGACCGTGTCGATGCGTATAATGATGCAATGCCCGGTCTGATCTCTGAACTGGCCGCCCAGGGGCACAAGATCGCCTTTGTCGACATGCGTGATCTGACACCGGATGACATCACCGCGCCGCCGCTTGACAGCGGGCTGCATCCGACTGCCGGGGGCTATGCAAAAATCGCCTCACATTGGATGGCCGCCCTGGAACAACATCTCGGCCTGGACGGGACCGGTATCGGAAGCGACCGCGACACCTTCACCAGCATCGAAAATCTTACAGGCTCTTCCTTTGCCGACCAACTCGGCGGAAACGAGGGAGCCAATGTGCTGGATGGGCTGGCTGGCGATGATTTGCTGGAGGGCCGCGGCGGCTCCGACCAACTCATCGGCGGGGTCGGCGCCGACACGCTTGTCGGCGGCACGGGTAATGACGTCTACTATGTCGACAATGCCGGTGACAAAACCATCGAGGCGACCAATGGCGGCGTCGACGAGACGCATGCTTATACAAACTGGACCCTGGCCGACAACGTCGAAAACCTCTTCCTGAGGTCGTCTGCCAATCTGGCGGGAAAAGGCAACGAACTCGCCAACACCATGGTGGGCAACGGCGCAGCGAACACGCTCGAAGGCCTCGGCGGCGCAGATCGGCTGGACGGCCGCGGCGGGTCGGACCGGCTCGTCGGTGGTCTTGGCACCGATATCCTCACCGGCGGAACGGGAAACGACAGCTTCGTCTTCGCCGCCGGCCATGGCCACGACACCATCGCCGACTTCGACCTTTCCGGCGATGATCTCCTGGAGATTTCAGGATACCAAAGATATAGCGAACTCCGGCAGGTCGGGAGCGACACGCTGGTCGTCTTCTCCGACAGTGACACTGTTCTCCTCAAAGGCGTGACCAGCGCCTCCTTGAGCAGTGCGGATTTCGTCTGGATCGATCCACTCGACGAGCCGCCGCCGGGGTCAATCGTAGGCAACGACGGCAACAATACGCTTACCGGCGGTCCCGGTGCGGACGTCATTTATGGAATGGGCGGCAGCGATATCTTGAACGGAAAAGCGGGCGCCGACACGCTTGTCGGCGGCGCGGGTGATGACGTCTTCCATGTCGACAATGCCGGTGACAAAACCATCGAAGAGAACAATGGCGGCTTCGACGAGACGCATGCTTATATAAACTGGACCCTGGCCGACAACGTCGAAAACCTCTTCCTGAGGTCGGCTGCCAATCTGGCGGCAAAAGGCAACGAACTCGCCAACACCATGGTCGGCAACGGCGCAGCCAACACGCTCGAAGGCCTCGGCGGCGCAGATCGGCTGGACGGCCGCGGCGGGTCGGACCGGCTCGTCGGTGGTCTTGGCACCGATATCCTCACCGGCGGAACGGGAAACGACAGCTTCGTCTTCGCCGCCGGCCATGGCCACGACACCATCGCCGACTTCGACCTTTCCGGCGATGATCTCCTGGAGATTTCAGGATACCAAAGATATAGCGAACTCCGGCAGGTCGGGAGCGACACGCTGATCGTCTTCTCCGACAGTGACACGCTTTCGCTAAACGGTGTCCTCGTCGCAAGCATCTCGAACAGCGATTTTCTCTTCGTGTAGAGCGGCATCTGCCGACGCGATGTCAAAGACAGTCGCTGACATGCGGTCTCTTCGCGCAAATTGCCCTTCGTCGTTGGCTAAAGCGCGTCGCGTTTGGCCGGGCCTCATGCGACGCGCTTTAGGTTGTTGTTTTTATGCATGTCGTTATCGCAAAACCGCTGCACACCCTCGGTTCAAGCCCGAGGGCATGCTTTTGCGCGACATGCATTAGACCTCTTTTGCTTTATTCGCCCGTTTCGGTCTCGATCAAGACAAGGCGGTCGGTACCGGACTCCGCACCCCATACCTCGCCGGAGCGCCCGTTGAGCTGGCGCACGTTGGCGTTGTCGCGGTCGGACGGGAAGCTCGCGAAGGTCTGCGTTTCCGGGTCGAAGCGGACGATGGCGTTCGCGCTGAAATCGGTGAGCCAGACCTTGTCGCGTTCATCGACATAGACGGCATAGGCCTGGGGCTCATCTCCGGGCAGCTTCCAGCTGCGCCAATCATTTGCGGCCGGATCGAAGACGCTAACCTGGCCGGCGTTCCATTCGCTGACCCAGATGCGGCCTTTGGAATCCGACCAGACGCGGCGGGCGCCCTGATCCGCGGTCGGCGGGTCGATCGGGGAAGCCTCGCCGGTCGAAACATCGATCCTGGCGATATGGTTGCCGGCGAGCGAGGCGTAGTAGACCTCACCGGACGGCGTGGTTGTGATCCCGTAGGCGCCGCGACCGCGCGGAGCGTTCCAGACCTCGACCTTGCCGCTCGCCGGATCGAGCCTGCCGTAGATGCCCTCCTGCCCGGTGAACCAGAGCCTCCCGTGTTTGTCGAAGGAAGCGGTGTTGAGGTTCGCGTAGCCGTGCCCCTCGGGGAGCGGAAAGGCCTTCACCGCTTCCGTTTCGGCATCAACGCGCACGATGGCGCTGAGGCCGCCGTCGGTCACCCAAGCGGCGCCGTCGGGACCGACGATCACGCCGTGCGGCGCCGAACCGTCGCCAAGGGTGATGTGCTTGACGGCGCCTGTATCAGGATCGAGTCGCCCAAGCGCGCCCTGTGCCTGGGCGGTGTACCATACGGAGCCATCCGGCGCCGGAGCGACATCGTGCGGGCCGGCGCCCTCCGGAACGGGATAGTAGCGGACCTCCTCCGAGGCGGCACGCGCGGCCACCGAGCAGAGCAGCGCGGCGAACAGCGCCGACGCAATCCTACGAAACATGGCGAACTCCTCACATCGCGCGTTTCAATTTGCACAGCGAGCGATCCAAATATCCTTTTCGCGCCACTGCGGAGATGGCGGGCTCGCCGTGCCGCTTGCTGATCAAAGTCAGGAGCTAGTGCAGCCCCTGCCCTCGCCTAGGCCTGCAAGCCCAGAATCGTCGATAGGCGGTAGCATCGTGGGAAACCTGCGTTACGACGACGCAACCGCGGCCCGCAATTGGACTTGGCGTGCCGAAGGCGTCAGCTTTGCCGCAAAAGTTCCCGCGCCAACTCTTGCCATTCCTCATCAAGCGTCAACGTCGACGGCGCGGCGTCGCAGCGACGATACCAATACTCCGCATTGGATTGATCGCCTTCCTTGCGATGCAGGTAGGCATGCACGCGCATACAAGCCGTATCGTCGCGCAGTTGCGCACGCTCGTGCGCCTTATCCCAATCGCCCTTTGCATCCCACCACAGCGCCTGCAGGGCAGGACTCAAGCCGGCGGGCGGCTGTGATTTCGCAATCGAACCTCTGAAGGCTTGCAGATCCATTTTTTCCACCGACGTGATGTACATGGGCGGAGCCGATAATAATCCCGGATTCCCCAACAGCAAAGTCGCATCGCGCACAGCAAAAGAATGGCGGTGCTCTCTGCGTGGCCAATCTCGGGCGGCACAAAAAAGCGCCGGCGATTGCCGGTCGCTTGCGGCAGCTGGCTGGGCGGCTCCTGACGCCGAGCCACAATTCTTTGCCGACGCGTTCCAGCAGCAAGCTGACCGCTTGGGCAAACAGTCGACCCTCAGCTGCCTCATTTCGCAAGCTGCCGAGCCGCATCTGGGCCAGGAGGTTGCGCCGGCCGGTCTGGCGACGCACCAATTCCACCGGGAGCCGACGGCCCGTGGGGACGCACGGGGCTGCGCGAGTGCGTTGCCATCTCGCCGGCAGTGTCCAGTGCGGCGACCTACGACGCCGACGTAAAGGACTTTACCGAACGATCCGAGGTTCCCGGAGGATGGCGTGGAGATGCCGAGCACACGGGCAAGGCATCATTGAACGATCAAACGCGAGTAGCCAAGAGCAACAGACTCTAATGCGGTGCGATTGAGAATCGTCAGCGAGCCGCGGTCGTATTGGGTCAGATACCGCCGTTCCCATTCTCTCAGGCAACGATTCACTTTCGCTCGAGACGCCGGGATCATTGCCGCGAGGTCGGTCTGCGAAATGTGGATTCTCTGAGCTCCATTCACGGTAGCCGTGCTGTGCGGGGTCTCAATCAATCGCAAGACCGTGCTCGCCAATCGAATGGATAGGGCATTCGACGCACTGTGGATCACTCGCTCTTGCGCGTCGTGCGTTGCTTGGCACAAGTACGGGATCACTTTCAGTGCGAGATCCGGGTGCTTGTCGAAGACACTAGCCATGAAAGCTGCTTCGATTTGGAGCAAGTCGCTGTCCACGACTGACGCAGCGTTCATGTTACTGTGTCGCGCGATGAACAATCTAGTCAAATCGAAAGTGTCACCAGGACCAAGATCGGAAAAGATGAATTCTCGGCCGTCTGAGAGGGGGACACTAAGACGAACTTTTCCGCGAATTATATAGTAAATATAACGCGGTATATCCCCAAGGTGAGTTAAGACTTTATTCTTAGGAACCCTCCGTAGGATGGCTGCTTTCGCCATTTCACTAAGAGTATCTTGTCCAAATTGCCGAAATAAGCGTATGTTGTTCAGCTGTTTGACTCGAACCTCAGCGCCATTCTCTGCCATGGCTCCCTCTCCCTGATAGGGTAAGCGCCCCAGCCCCCTAAAGCATTGCCTGGACCACCTGTTTTGAACGAGTCCGACCTCCAGTCCGTTCTCACGCGAACGCGTCAAGGCAGAAAATATTAACACATTAGAATACGATAAAATAGCGACTCGTCTGTGCCCGGGGTAACAGCGACATGTCTCTGAGACATTTAAATCAAATCTAACCGACTGGAAGCCGTTGGGATAACCCCCTCCTTCCTTATGGGATGGCGTGTGCCATGACCCATAGAGGAGAAGGGATGCAACAGGATTCGGGGGGTCGTCTTATGCGGCATGCACCAACCGAGGCGTCGCGTGCGCTCTGGAAGCGGAGCGTAGAGCCGCTACGGCTCCCCGTGGGAGCAGTTTGCGTGTTTCTCGCAACTGCTGATTTCCTCCTTGGACAGACAATACTTCTTGCGTCAATTGAGCTCTATCATAGGGCCTTCGAGGTGAGGCCGCCGGATGTCTGGGATTCGATCTGCCTAAGTGTTACCGCCGGCCTGTTGCTGGTCGCATTCATGACCGCCAGGGGCGCCTACACGGTTAGTGGCATCCTGGACGATCACTGCAGGATCAAGACACTCTTTAGCGGCTGGCTGTTTGTTTTCTTTTCAATTCTCTGGCTCGCCTTTCTCACGAAGACGACGTCGACGTTCTCGCGCGGCTCCTTGACGCTGGCGTTTGCGGTCGGATTCGCAATCCTGCTGCCTGGCCACGCGGTTCTAGCGCGTGGGCTGAAACGGCTTCTGGTGGCTGAGAAACTCGTGTTGCGCACAGTTTATCTGTTTCACTCTGGCGTTCCGGGAAAGGAACAGGGGATCATCAACAAGCTTGGGCAACAGGGCATCGCGGTTTGTGGTGTTTCGAACATCGAGAACGATGATGGCACGATCGCAGCACGATCGGTGCATTCCGCCGTCGCAGCTGCACAAGCTGCGTTCCGTAACGGCTCGTATGGGGCAGTTTATCTCTTTTGCTCTTGGGACCAGCGGAAGTTGATCGAACGCATCCTGGAGGAAATGTCCCGCCTCCCGCTGCCGATTTATCTTTTCGCCGACGCCTACATAGATAGAATTCTGGCTGGTAGCCCGCTGCACACCGGCTGGCAGCGAGCCTTCGAAGTCCAGCGTGTGCCGTTGAGGCCTGCCGAACGCCTGCTCAAGCGGTTGTTCGACATTGCTGTTGCATCCCTGCTACTGCTGTTCCTGTGTCCGTTGATGGCGTTGGTCGCATGTGCCATAGCGCTCGAGAACGGTCGCCCTGTGGTGTTCCGGCAGATGCGACGAGGTTTTGGCGGTAAGCCGTTCAATATTTACAAATTCCGATCGATGACGGTGCAAGAGAACGGTAAACAAATTCGCCAGGCTCAGCGCAATGATGCGCGGGTTACCCGACTTGGCCGAATATTGCGCCGGTCAAACATCGACGAGCTGCCGCAATTATTAAACGTGCTTCGGGGGGAGATGTCCCTGGTTGGGCCCCGACCGCACGCCGTCGCTCATGACGACACCTATACTTTGGCCATTGCGAGGTATGCTTATCGCCATCATGTAAAACCCGGTCTAACAGGGTGGGCTCAGATAAATGGCTTTCGAGGGGAAACGAAGGAACTCTGGAGGATGGAAAAACGCATTGAGCATGACCTCTGGTATATAAAATCCTGGAGCATGCTTCTCGACATTAAGATAATTTGGAGAACTGCTCTACTGATGTTTTCGGATCGTAATGTCTATTGAAGTAATAGCATCTTCTCAGGGAAGATAAATTGATATATGTATTCCATCTTCCGACCGATTGACCGGATAATTTTGATTCTGATGCCTCGGGCGATCCCGCCGCCAGCGAGTACATCGAGCCTCACAATCGGGTTCGCGCCGGTTCAGTCGCCGGACAGTTGCGCATCTCGCAGGCTAAATTTAGCACAAATGCGAAAATCAACGCGACGCGGGGAGATGGTCGGAGCAACACATGACGGAACCTCAGGGGCAGTCAGTCGGATCTTGCCCTTCAACGGTTCAGGACGGACCACGGGCTCATTGCGGCGAACGGAAAGCAGGCTTGCTTGGCGGCGCAGCCGCCCTTCAACACGAGAAATTGTGCAGTCCTATGAGCTTCCGCTCGATGGCATCCGGCTCTTGATTTCCTCTAGAATGTTGGTTGCGCGTGCGATGCGGCTGTACCTGGCCAGAAAGTCTGCCTTCGCCTGCTGACCAATCTGATCCCGAAGAGCCTTGCTTTCGCGCAGGCGCTGAAGAGCTTTGACCCAGTCGGACGGGTTGTCTGGCGACACCAGAACGCTGTTGACGCTATCCCTCAAAACTTCTCGTATAACTGACAGGTCGGAGGACACTATGGGTTTGCCATGCGCCATATATTCGAAGAGCTTGAGCGGCGACATTCCCTCAGCGATATTTCGACCGCCGCCCTGGCCCTCTACATCTCTAAGATAGGGCGCGAGTACAACGTCCATTTCGGCCAAGTAGGCACATGTCGCGGCGTGAGGAACGTAGCCGTGAAACACTATGTTCGGGCATTTGGCCAGCTTCGATGTCCAATACTCTATATCGCCTGGTGTTCCCCCGACGATGTGAAACGTCGCCCAACCGCATCGAGGCGCAATAGCGCTTATTATCTCCATGCCTTTTCCCCTATACAGGTGTCCGACATAACCAACCTTGAACCTGCCGCTGAGGCTGCATGGCTCGACATTCGGCGGAACAGGATCCGCGCCATTGGGCGCGATGAGAAATTTTCCCGCATGTTGAGGAAAGAGGCGGATGCTGTCGTCCCGCAGACGTTGCGACGTGACGACCAGCATACGGAATTTCTCTAGGTCTATCAGTTTGGCAAGGCGCTGACGCTGACGTCTGCTCAAACTGCCAATCGGGTCGTGAAGCTCAAAAACGGTCGTGAACCCGAAAAGTCCGGCAGAAACAAGCGCTACAGTAGCCGAGCGTGTAAAGACGACATGCGGCCGCAGCCAGACCGCAGCAAGCAGCGCCAGCACAGCAAAAAAAAGCTCCCGGCCGGGCACAGACCAAAAGGGTACAGGGAGAACGCGGAATGGGAACTCGGTAGCGAATCCGTATTCGCGCCCGATCTTTTCATAATGATCCCGTGAATTCATGGAGGCGCGTGGAAGCGCTAGCAGGACCTCCGCTCCGGCAACCCGAAATGCATGGCACATCTTTGCGACCTGTACCGCATTGGCGGCCGGCGCCGGGACGTGCGCAGAATGTATATAGAGAAGCCGCATCCACAAAGCCTATCTTTCACGCGTCGCGGCAGGTCTGGTTCTTCGCCTCTGAGCCGCAAGTTCGGAGACCACGGGCTGGGCGGGCGCACACAAGTCGAACGACAAAAGCGCCCTCGCCCCAGTGGCTACATGGGTTGCGATAGTACCACTCTCCGGTTGCCCTACCAAAATCGAGCGTCGCCCTTCTTCGCGAACTGACGGCAGGCCCAGCGGCAGCACACGCCGCCTCTTCACGGACAGGTTCTGACCACAGCCGTCATCAAAGCCCCAGCCAGCCAGCAATAATGTTGCGCTGTATCTCAGAAGTTCCGGAATAGAGCTTGCTGCCGATGGCATCACGCACGGCACGTTCGACCTCGAATTCGCTTAAGAAACCATAGCCGCCGAAGACCTGGACGACATCGAGCGTGGTGCGAACTAGCGATTCGCTCACAAAGAGCTTCGAAACAGCGGCGTCGAGGGAAACGGACTGGGAGCGCTCAAGCCCCCAGGCCGCCTTGTAGACGAGCAGTCGGGCCGCCTCCACCTGCATCTTCATGTCGGCGATCTTATGGGCGACCGCCTGGTGCTTGGAGATGGCCTGGCCGGACTGACGTCGGGTGCGCGTATAGGCCACTGCCTTTTCCAGAAGCCGCTCCATGGTGCCTATATGACTGGCGAACAGGCACGCCCGCTCCCAGTCCATACTATGAGCGAACAGCCTGGAGCCGCCGCCCACTCCACCGAGAACAGCGTCCTTCGAAACAAATACGTCCTCGAAGACGAGCTCCCCGATCGGAGACGTCCGCAGTCCCATTTTTTCGAACTTTTGCGCGACCCGATAGCCCGGCAGCGCGCGGTCCACGAGGAAGCTCGTGATGCCGCCGAAATACCCCTTGGCGCGGTCAGTGACAGCAAAGACGACGGCAACATCTGCCACCGGCCCGTTGCTCACGAAGGTCTTCGTGCCGTTGATTAGAAAGCCGTCGCCATGAGGCTCCGCCCGGGTTTGCATCGCAAATGCATCGGAGCCCGACTCCGGTTCGCTCATCGCATTGGCTGCGATCAAAGTGCCATCACAGAGCCCCGGAAGATATCGATTCTTCTGCTCTTCAGTGCCGAACTTCCAAATCGGCACCACGCAGGCCAGAAGGTGGGCGCAGATCGAGAAGACCAAGCCGGAATCCTCGCAGCCGTAGCCAAGCGCATCGATTGCAATGGCCGTGGACAGGGAATCGAAACCGGGTCCCCCGTAGGCCTGGGGGACTGGCAGGCCGGTCAGGCCCATCTGCGCGCAAGCCCCCCACAACTCGCGCTGGAATACTTGGTCTCGGTCGCGCTGCCTGACATCTTTATTGAGCTTATCTTGCGCGAAGCGAAGGATCTGGCCACGCAGGATATGCTGCTCCTCGTTCAGCGCGAAATCCACTACTCCATCCTCATCAGATGCTGGTAGTCGATTTTATCTGTCGAGGTCTTGGGAAGTAACTGCTGATGCGAGAACCAGTCCGGGGCCATGTAGGCCGGCAAGTTGTGGGCGCAGAACCGCTTCAGCTCGATGAGCGACAGCGCATGGCCGTCGCGCGAGGCATAGAACACCTTTATGGAGACGCCCGACTCCTCCGAGCGAGCGATCGCCGCCACCTCGGAGATCGCTGGATGGCGATAGAGCGCCGTCTCGATCTCGCCGAGTTCGATCCGATATCCCCGTCTCTTCACCATCCGGTCGCGTCGACCGCGGAAGGTGTAGACTCCGCCATCGCCTTCGATCACTACATCGCCGGTGCGGTACCAGCGACCGCTTGAATCGACATGAAAAGCGGCGCTTGTTCGCTCAGGCATGTTCCAATAGCCCAGCATCACGGGAGCACCGCTGATTGCGAGCTCGCCTTCCTGGCCTCGCGGCACATTGCGACCATTCGCATCGATCACCCGCGCCTCAACATGCGAGCAGGCGCGCCCGATCGGAAACGGCGCCGAGCGGTCTTCGGCGATCGTCTGCGGGATTTCGTAGTAGGTGCAGACGTTGGTTTCGGTTGGGCCGTAGAGATTCAGGTAGCGTGCGCGTGGGACCACAGCCTTTAGCCTGCGCAGATGCTTGACCGGAAAAACCTCGCCGGCAAATAGAATGAACCGAAGAGCGTGGTCGTCGCGAGCATCAAGGCTGCCGTGCTCGACCAGAAGCGTGAGTACGGAGGGCGTGGAATACCAGACGGTCAACCGCCGCTCCGCGATAATCGACGCCATCCGGGCCGGATTCTTGCCGAGCTCCTCACCGATGAGGAATACGGTCGCGCCGTGCTTCAGCGGTACGAAGATGTCGAGAATAGACAGGTCGAAGTGGAAAGGCGCATGGGAGGAGAAGCGGTCGTTCTCGTCAGGGGCGAGGACTTCGGAACACCATTCCACGTAGCTCGAGCCATTACGATGCGTCAGCATCACGCCCTTCGGCTGGCCGGTCGAGCCCGAAGTGTAAAGCACGTAAGCGAGGTTGTCCGGCCCCGGCCGCGCCGATTCGTCCTCCACCGCCAAGCCGCCGGCCTCTACGCCAGCCAGGTACGCCGCGAGCGGCGAAGGACCGACGGACCAATCGAGCGGCAAGAGACTAGGTTCCGCAGCCAAGCGCGCCAACTCACAGCGCAAAGCTTCGGCCCGGGACGCCTCCACGAAAATCGCGCGCACGCCGCAGTCGTTAAATATGAACGCGTTACGCGCAGGCGGTGCCAGAGAGTCGACGGGCACATAGGCCGCGCCCACCTTCAGGATGCCGAACAGAACAGCGAGCGAGGCGATCGATTTTGGAAGGCAAATGCCGACGCGGTCCGCCGGCCGGACGCCGATCCGACGCAGATGGTCGCGGACTTGGTCCGACAGAGCGTCGAGCTCGCCGTAGGTGATCTGGCGCCCAGAGCTCGCCTCGACACCGGCGCACGTCTGGGGATACCGCTTCGCGCTCTGTTCCAGATACTCGTGTAAGGCAGCGACCGTCATGGCGAGCTCTATGTGGACGCCTGCTTCGACTGGACGAAATTGGCAATTTGGGCGATGGAGTTCAGGTTCTCCGGCACGAGTTCGTCAGGGGCGATTTCGATACCGCAGGATTTTTCCAGGTAGGCAACGAGCTTAAGCGTCGCCAGCGAGTCGAGAATGCCGTCCGTTATCAGCTCCGTTGAATCCGTCAGATTCTCCGGCCTTTCACCGGGCAGGAACTCATTCAATATGAAATCCCTGGCCATCGTCCTGATCTGGATCGCGTTCATCGGTCCTCCTTTGGCGGAGCAACCGCCAGGTTCAGGGGAATTAGATCCTGGTGTTGCTGCAGGACCTCGTAAAGTTTTTCCGCGATGAGCCTATGGCCGGTGGCGTTTGGGTGTTTGTCCCAAGGTGCCACAAGAAGGGTCCGCCAATCATACCCGTCATACACACCGGAAAGATCGAGAACGTTGAATCCAGCCTCGGCAGCGAGGCGCCTCTCCAGCTCGGGACTGGTCCCCTCGTCCGGCCTGGGAAGATAGATCCAAGAGACCCCAACACCTTCTCGCTTCGCGGTTTCGACGATTCGAGAATAGATCACACGCAGAAGTCTTTCCTCATAGCGCTTGAGCTCTCTTGTAAGCACGTCGGGGTCGGTGCTGGTATCTATTCCGCTTTCGCGTACAATGTCGCGCACAAAGTCGTAGCGATATGCGGAGCCATTCTGGATTGCTTTCACGACCTTCTCTATCATCCGCGGAACAAGCCCGCTGTGCTCAAAGTAGAAAATGTAATTTGGTTTGAATGAAAGCACCCGATCCTCGATGATGGCCAGTATGTCCAGGCTGGAATAATCCCCGATGGCAAAGTTCAACACGTCGTAGTGTCGATACCCGCTGTCGGCCGCCTGTTCATTCAGCCGCTGCTCCAGCAGGCCCTCGAAAGTCTCCTCATCCGCGACGCCCGCACCGAAGACGTGCGAAGAGCCGACGATTGCTATTCGCAGGGTGCCGGGAGAAGGAAGCTTTTCGTAGTCCTTATCGCGCATGCCCCAGCGGTTGATGTGGACCCGCGTTCCCTTAAAGTCTGCCTGGGAGATTGGACGCAGATAGGTCGTGGGAAGCGCACCCGTGAACTCGATCAGCGGCGACTCGTTTAACCCTTCCCATCCGTCGGGTGGTCGTTGGCCATAGACAATCCACAGTTCCGGGTTAAATGCGCCGACATTGACGAGGTTCTCGTAGTAGCCGCGCTCCAGGTTCGCATTGTCACGGCTATTCAGCTTCGGCGTTCTAATATCGGCCATTGCGGTGCTGACCGTCTCGCCGAGGCGATCGTGAACCACGGGGAGCGAGATGCAAACCGCGATCAACCCGCAGACACCGACCGACGCAACCGACCGTCGGAAACTGTACTGGCGGTCAGCGCCGCCGCGCGCGAGCCCAAGCGCAGGAATGCCAACGATAGCTGCCACCGCGACGAGTACGAGGGCGGGCGTCGTTATGCCAGGGTCTTTCACGCCCACAGTGTCGAAGACCGAGAACCATTGCGGGACCGAGCTCGCGCTCCAAAAGGACCAAAGGAGGCAGATGACGACGAATACGCCAATAGTCCGGCCCGCAGTTTGCAGCGCACCGTTCCAGCTGAGCGCCCCGCCACGCAGGCGCCGCGTGCGACCGTGCCGCATTTCATAGAGGGCATTGATCGTCACAAGCACGGCCAGGATCATCCAGAAGAGGAAGTCGTTCCAGGTGAATACCCAGGTGCCACGTAGCCAGAACCACTGATAGTTGTGCAGCAGCCAAGTCGCGACGAACGCCAGGAGGGTCGCGCTGACCAGCGCTACGCTCTCTCCCCAGCGTCGAAAACGAAAATACAATGGATAGTATACAATTTTCATTATGAAATCCTTCCAGTATATATTTATTCGACGCCAGAAATCTGTGAAACTTGAGGAAAGAAAGTACAGATTGTGGGTTTCTGGAAGATTAAATCCAAATAAATGCAAAATTCCGGTGATTATGTGAAAAGTTCCTGAAACCTTCAGGTAAAGCAAAAATGGCCATATGATAAATTGTAAAAGCTCAATCTGATTGTGTACGTCCGCAGCATCGATCACAAACCGCTGGTATATGATACGGTAGCATATCAAATGGACAGCGCCGCGGAACATCCACTGAATGCCCGTTTGATAGATGTAGTGCCGGTCAGCATTGTAGTAGCTGCTACGGAAAGTTCTAAAATCTACGACCGGAAAGAGCGGGAAGCACACGTTCGGCAACATGAAAAAATACGCGAGACGTTCCGAAACCGTCGCCATCCTCTGGTCACGCCGCATTTCATACGCATAGACAATGAGACGGAACATGAACATGGAAGCGAGCACGGGCCAGACGGCGCGCGTCCAGGGAGTCGCAATCCAGTCCATTCGTGCGGCGGCGAGCCCGCAGCCGGCGCCAACCAGCGCCAGCACTCTCCATCCAAAAGCGATGGGTAGGTGGACAATTCCGATCAGTACGAGCCCAATGGCGGCGATCCAGGCGGCATCGATGAAACCCTCAAATCTCCAATGGTGCCAGTTGGGCCCAAGGTTCGCGAAGACTGCGGCGATAGCCGCGAACGAGAGCAGCACGAAAAACGGCAGCCGGTAACGCTGTGGCAGGAAGTAGTGCACGCACCAGCCGGCGAGGGCAACGAGCAGGACGCGGACAAGCGCATTAGTCTCGAGCCTGAGGAGATAGACCAGCGCGATGAAGAGGGCCAGCTGGCCGGCTATGGCGAACCAAGCCAGGATGCTTCTCGACTCAGTCTCCGTAGGATCCGCCGACCAGGGAAGAGACAATGTCTTGGCCCAATGCACGCTGGCGCGCCTCAACCAGCTGCCGGCGGACATCGACAAGAAGTAGCTTTGGGGCACGCGAAAGATCCGCAAGCTGCTGGTCCCCCCTCCCATGGCCCCATCTCCTGACGGGTAAGCGCCCGGTCTTGGAGCGTTGCCTTGACTTCTTTGAACGAGTCCGGTTCCGCGCAAACGCAGAAGTTCCAGTACATAAGTTTATCACGACAAAATCACTCCGCTGTGCCCGAGGTAACAGCGACCCGTCTCTAAGTCGCTTAAATCCAGCCAGCTAAATCTGACCGATTGAAAGCCGATTCCGAATGGGATCGAACTGCCCCGCAATCCGCGCCGCGAGCCGAACGCCGATGGCAGTCGACGCTCTATCTGCCTTGGTCATCTTTAGTCCGGAACGCTCGGGCACATGATCGACGAGTTCGCGGCACTTCCCGCCGAGGCAAAGGCGCAACTCACCATACTGGCGATGGCCAATGCCGCGCCACTCTCGAGGAACAGGCGGCCCGGTTGGGCCTTTCCAGCAGGGTCACTTTCGCTGGCTCGGTCGAAAATGTCTTTCCATCCCTGTGGGAGGCTGAATTCAATCTTTCCACCTCGGTGTCGGAAGGTATGTCAAAGTCAAACGCCCCTGAAAACAGCCTCTATTCCTTGAGATCGTTAAATACAATTCGGCCGAGGAGGCAATTGTTGCCTACGTGCTGGTGTGATACTTTACTTGATGGGACAACTTGCCGTTGATAGCAACGGACCTGCTAAATGTTGATTGGCACACTAACTTTGCACACCGGTTACAACGAGGGGGCGCAGCTTCAGAGCCTCGCCCTCCAACGCTGCATTTCGGACCTGCGTCCCGGCTCGCCGGCGGAGATCGTGGACCACCGCTATCCAAGACGACTGGAGACTGGCTATGGGCCGGCGACAAACGCACGCCAGCGAACGCTTGCCGCCTTCGCCGATGGACTGCTGCTCAGCCCTAAGAGGTTCTACTCGGAGGATAGGTCACCTACGTTTCGCTACGTAAGCGACCGCTATGATGCGGTTGTGGTGGGTAGCGATGAGGTTTGGAAGATCGACTACGTCTCCCGTCTCGGTGGGCTGATCAAGCTTCAGACCAACCCACTATGTCCCCCATTTCCCAATGTCTACTGGCCAGAAGTGGCGTGCTCGAAGATAGCATATGCGGCGAGCACCGGCAGCAGCACCAAATGGACCGAAATGCCGCGCCGCAATCGATACTTGATGGCCAAATGCCTGAACGAATTTGTCGCGATCGGCGTGCGGGACGAGCGGACACGAGAGATGGTCCTCTGGGCAGATCCAAGCCTCGCGGATCGTGTGACATTGACCCCAGACCCGACAGTCACTCACGATCTAACTTCGAATGCCACTCATGAAAGCCTGCGCGTAAAGCTGGCTTCCTGGGGCGTGGATTTCAATCGGCCCCGGGCGTTGGTGATAGCCGGCCAGCACGAGCTCTATGCAGAGGCTACGACCTCTCTGCGGGCGCGCGGCGTGCAGATTGTATCGGTATCGGATCGCAATCACCTCGCAGACATCGATCTCACCGAAAAGCCTATAGATCCCCTCGAGTGGGCAAATCTGGCATCACAATTCTCCTACTGCTTGTCAGAGCGCATGCATGGGGCACTATTTGCTCTGCGGAACCGGTGCCCGTTAATTTGCCTGGACAGTCGGCGGCCCGCCATCGGCTTCCCCACTAAGAATGAAGCTTTGATGACGCTGATGGGCATTCCCTCTCAGTACGTGTGTATTCACCGCAAGGGTGCCAGGGACAATTTGCTGGACATGTGCGAAAATCTCGGAAAACTTGTTCACGACTACATGAAGATAGACAACCGACTCCGGGAACTAGCTGAGATTGGCCGTACGTTTCTGGACAGGGCCCTGCCTGCGGCCAAGTGAAAAACAAATTAAGATGTTATAAAAATGCTTCGAAAACTGCAAATTCTTCTGTCTGCTCAAGCGAAGGTAATCATCTCCTACGTATATGACGTTGGAAATTACCTACGTTACAACGGGGATTCGCTGCTGGTTCCCAAGAAAGAGCGGCTATATTACCGAATAATCGTGGACGCTCACTCGATTGAGAAGGGCCTTTCTCTAAAGGACAGGAGGCCCGGTTTTGGCCAGGAAAAAATCAAGCGACTTATGAATGAGGTGTCCTCCTACGACACCTCGCTAGGGGCGTTTCCGCTTGAAATGGCAGTCGGCGCACTTCGCGCCTATGTTGACCTTCATCCACCAGGAGAGCCTGAGCAGCCCTTTGTTGAGAAAGTTCGTCAATTCGTCGAGCGTTTCAATGGGCTTGATGGAGGCGCCTTCACCGGCGGGGTTCAAAGCGCCGTTCTGCCAATTGGGGGGCCAGCCCTCACACTCCTGGAAGGACTTCAGTGTCGTCGCTCGGTTAGATACTTTGACGAACAATTAATAGATCGCACCACATTGCTGGAGTTGGTACGCTTGGCCCAAGGTGCGCCATCCCAATGCAACAGGCAGGCGACAAGAGTATACCTCTACCAGGGCCGTCATCAAATCGATCAGATACTCGCCCTGCAGGGCGGGGCGCGAGGCTTTTCACAGTCCATATCAAACCTGGCCATTGTCACGTCAGACACAAGGGCCTGGCGAGGAAGCAATCAACGAAACCAGATTTATGTCGATGGTGCGCTGTTCCTAATGCATTTCCTGTTGGCCGCGGAGGCACTTCGGCTCGTGGCTTGCCCACTCAATCTTGCGGTCGATAGTCGAGTTGAACGGCAAATTCGTGACGTAGGTCGAATTCGAGCAGGCGAGAGATTGATTGCATGCGTCGCCCTTGGCCCTATGGCAGGTACTGCCATCAGATTTGCCAGGTCGCCGCGCAGGCCGATTGATGAGGTGGTCTCGTTTGTAACCGAGGAGTAAGTCTCTGCTGGCACTTGCAGAGCGATCGAACCAAGCTGGCTTCTCGGGGAAGGGACAACGTCTCGATCGACTGCCCGCTCGCGCGCCCCCAACCAGCTGCCGCCGCACATCGACAATAAGTAACGTGGAGCACGCGAAAAATCCGCAAGCTGCGGGTCCGGCCCCTCCCATAAGTCCCTTAAAGCATTGCCTCCACTACTTTTTTGAACGAGTCCGGTTCCGATCCGATTTCGCGCAAACGCGGTGAGGCAGAAATATTGGTACAAGGTATACCACAAAATAATCACTCCGCTGTGCCCGGGGTAACAGCGGCAGTTCTCCGAGACGTTTAAATCCAGCAAGTTAGATCTGATCGACTGGAAGCCGTTGGAATAACCCTCCTTACGGACTGCAAGTGCCATGGCCCAAGAAGGAAGGGCACACTTAGGATTCGGGGTTCATCTCCATACGGCATGCACCCACCGAGGCGTGGCATGTCACTCCAATGCAGTAGCACCGATATCGGGACGCATGGACCAAAAGCGCGGCTGGGCGTGGGAACGCACCCAACGGATGGATTCAGCGCGATCGGTGCGGCGATATGAAAGTACAGGACGCGGAAGGCAAGATTGACTTGGGGCGTCGACTGCGTATCGCTCATGTCATCACTCGTCTCATCAATGGCGGTGCTGATGAGAATACTGTCCATTCCTGCAATTGGGCCGCGCAAGGGGGGCATGATGTTGTCCTGCTACATGGCGAGACGGTCCAGCCGGAAATCATAGCTAAAGTGGACCCCCGGGTGGAACTCATTGGCGTCCCGGGCCTGACTCGGTCCATTTCGCCTGTCTCCGACATGCGGGCATTGTTGGCGCTCACCCGGAGATTCCGCGCGTTGAATGCCGACATCGTGCATACGCACACCAGCAAGGCAGGCATTCTCGGGCGGCTCGCCGCATGGGCGGCGGGCGTTCCAGCGATCGTTCATGGCGTGCATATCGTGCCTTTTGTCAATGTCGGCGTCGCCGAGCGGTTTGTCTATCTCGCATTGGAAAAGCTTGCAGCACCAGTCACCAGTGCGTTCATTAGCGTGGGCGAGGGCGTCCGTGACTTATATTTGAGCGCAGGAGTGGGACATCCAGACAAACATTATGTCGTCCATTCCGGATTCGACCTTGATCGTTTCCGCAACGCCCGTCCGCCCGACGATTGGCGCGATTTGCTACGCTTGACACCGGACGCGCCGCACCCGCCTGTGCTCTTGATGATTGCGGCATTCGAGCAACGCAAGCGACACGCGGAATTTCTAGAGGTTTTCAAGAAAATCGCCGCGCGCTTACCCGACACGGTACTTGTGCTCGCAGGCGATGGGCCGCTTCGTTCGATCGCCGAATTGCAAGTCAACCGGCTGGGGCTCCAACGCCGCGTGGTCTTTGCCGGTTATCGCGACGACCCCGAGCGGCTGATCGCACTCGCGGATCTCTGCCTGCTCTGTTCCATGCGGGAGGGATTGCCCCGCGTGCTCATGCAATATCTCGCCGGCGGCAAGCCCTGCGTCGCTTGCGATCTGCCAGGTCTTCGCGAAGTGCTCCGTCCTGGCACCAATAGCGTGATCACACCCCCGGACGACTTGAGCGCCATGGCCGACGCCACGGCCGCCCTCCTGGAGGATCGCGAAAAACTGGCTTGCCTCGCCCAAGGTGCCGCAGCGACGGACCTCTCGAACTGGGACGCCAATCGCATGGGCAAGCGGATCGACTCC
This sequence comes from Mesorhizobium sp. WSM4814, assembly GCF_055811595.1. Lineage (NCBI taxonomy): Bacteria > Pseudomonadati > Pseudomonadota > Alphaproteobacteria > Hyphomicrobiales > Phyllobacteriaceae > Mesorhizobium > Mesorhizobium sp. WSM4814. The sequence goes on along the minus strand of NZ_JBVVQT010000003.1, from coordinate 350,805 downwards.
ATTTACCGCCAGGCTCTCAACCAGCATCTGGCGAGCAAGGGAGCGTCGACTAGGCCTCCTGTTCGAAATCTGGCGCTTCCGCGATGAAGTGCCCTACAGAGATCGGGCAGATTGCCGGATTTGTTGGCGGCAAATTCGGCGGATTGATATGATTGTAGCAGAAATTCCCGCCGCTAATCCGATGAAGACGCCGCGAGCCGAAGCTCTTCCCAGCACACGTGTTCTGCTCGTGCTCCCAACCTATTTTCCTGAGTCATATGGCGGCGGCGAACAACAGGCGCGGCGATTTGCTCGGGTGCTGATCGAAAGCGGCGTTTCCGCAACCATTCTGGCACCCAGACTGTCGCACTCGACCCCGAAACGGTCCGCCATCGACGGGGTGCCCATCCATCGCCTTCGTTTGCGCGCGGCTCCGTATTTGGGCGGGCGGCATATGCTGTCGTTCCTGTCGTGGTGTGTCCAGGTTATGATCTGGATGCTGCGCCGTCGCGACGAATTCGATGTCGTCCATATCATCCATGCCCGACTTCACGCTGTTCCGGCGGCATTGGCAGGGGCCCTCCTGCGCAAACCGGTTCTCGCAAAATTGGGCCGGGGCGGACGGTGTTTCGATCTCGACTCTGTGCGCGAAAAGAAAATCATCGGTCGCTGGGCGTCCGCCTTGATTAAACGTCACGTCACGGCCTTCATCGCCAATAGCCGCCAAATCGCTAGTGATCTGAAGAGACATGGCATCGGCGCGGATCGCATTCATATGATTCCGAATGGGATCGATCTGCCCCGCAAGCCGCGCCGCGAGCCGAACGCCGATGGCAGCCGACGCTTTATCTGCCTTGGCCGCCTCGATCCGGAAAAATGCCTCGAGCACATGATCGATGCGTTCGCGGCACTTCCCGCCGACGCAAAGGCGCAACTCACCATCCTGGGCGATGGCCAGTGCCGCGCCGCGCTCGAGGAACAGGCGGCCCGGTTGGGCCTTTCCGGCAGGGTCATATTCGCCGGCGCGGTCGAAGATGTCTTTCCTTTTCTGTGGGACGCAGATTTCTATCTTTCCACCTCGGTGTCGGAAGGCATGTCAAACGCCCTGCTCGAGGCCATGAGCTGCGGCGTGGTGCCGATAGTCACCGATGTCAGCGGTGCGTCCGACATTGTGGAGCATGAGTGCAGCGGCTTTGTGGCTCGCTCGCATGTTGAGTATTGCGGACTCCTTCGTCGCGCACTCGGCCTATCGAAGGCCAAGCGCGATGACATGGGAGAGCAAGCAGTGAACACCATCGCAATGCGCTTCAGCATGGAGAGGGCTGCCCAAGGGCAAATGAAGCTCTACGCGGCTCTTCTCAAGGAAGGGACCTCTTCGCTCCGCGTCCAGAGTGTGAATCGCACATGAAGCTCATCCATTGCGCGCGGCAGCGGCATCCGCCGCTTGTTGTTGAAGGCAACAAGACCGGGTTCAGTGAGCGGCTGCCGCCTCTGCGTTTGAATGGGGGCAAGGAGCTGCCGCCGAGGGAACAAACCAGATGAGGATCATCCTCCAATATTGGTACCCCAAGCGGGAACAACACCGGACTACCACCGCTATCTATCGGTTTGACGGGATGTTTTCGGGCGTAGCGCTGGTGAGCTGCGAATGCCATCATGAAGTGGCTTAGGCGCAGATGGACCTCCGGCTGAAGCGTGTTTTCAAACGGATGGCGTCCATAGCGCGTCGGCGATTGCCGTTTCTGTCGTTGGCGCTTGAGATGGTGCGCGCCACTGGGATGCACAGGATGCTTGTCGTTGCATTGAGCCGTCTCAAGTAGTTGAGCGCCTTGTTCTCAAGTCAGGGTGGTAGGCGCGTGAACGAAAACCGGAATTTGACACGCGAGGCTGCCCGGGGACTTTCCTGGTCGGGCACAACTCTGCTGGCCCGAATCTTATTGCATGTCCTGGTCACGGCCGTTCTCGCGCGCCTGCTCTCCCCCCGAGAGTACGGCATTGTCGGCGCTGCGATGATCATAGCAGCCATCGGCAATAACCTTGCCAATCTCGGCATGTCGCAAGTCGTGGTCCAGCGACGGGACATCGAGGAGCGCCATGTCGGAACCGTAGTTTCCTTGTCCATGATGATGGCTGCCGTTCTCGGCTTGCTTCAATGGGTGTTTGCACGGCAGATTGCCGATTTTCTTCGTGTGCCGGAATTGGTCCTCGTTTCGCGCGTCCTTGCGGTGATGATGGTCGCGAACGCGTTCAATCTGACCACCGAGGCCCTTCTGTCGCGGCACCTGAAATTCAAAATATCCTCCATGGCGAGGCTGGTCGCATGGATTGCTTCCCACGTCGGCCTGGCCATTCCGCTTGCCTATTTTGGGCTCAGCTATTGGGCCTTGGTGGTCGCGTACATGGCCGAGGCGTTCATCCTGGCCAGCATCTATTTTTTCATTGCCAGGGACTATCTCGTGAGTCCCCGTTTCGACATGCAGTCCTACCGCGATATCCGCAGCCAGAGCCTGGGCTATTCGCTGGCCGGTATATCGAGCTTCACTGCCAAATATATAGACAATATAATTGTGGCACGGTTGATCGGTACTGCAGAGCTTGGCATTTACTCGCGAGCATATTATCTGATCGCAATGCCGGCAAATCTGTTCGGCAATCTGAACAAGAGCGTCGTTTTCCCACTTCTGTCGAAGGTTCATCACGACAAGGCGCGACTACGCAGCGCTCAGCTCAAGGCGTATGCTTTGACTGCTGCGCTCTCTATACCTACCAGTGCGTTTCTATGCTGTTTTGCAAAAGAGGTTGTGTTGACTGTCCTCGGCGAAAAGTGGATGGATGCCGTCGTTCCTATTACCGCGTTCTCTGTAGTAATGTATTTCCGCCTAGGTTATAGAGTTTCCGGAGCCGTGATGCTTGCGACAGGCCAAAGTTACCAAACAGCCTTCATGGCGTTCGTTTATATGTCACTTGTCGCTTCGTTCGCATTGCTCTCAGCGCCCTACGGCGTGAACGCGGTGGCCTTTGCAGTGTCCGGCGCCATCGCGACGAGTTTCATCCTTTATGCGGCGGTTGGTTGTCGGATGACAGGATTATCAGCTCTGGATTTCGCGCTCGTCCATGTGCCGCCTGTCGCATTCGCCGCTGCGGTGTTCGCCACCGGCTCGGCAGTCAAAATGCTGCTTGCCGGATCGCCCGACTATCTTGTGCTCGCGACCGGGCTTTTCGTTACAGGGACATTGTCCGTTGTCACTGTCTATCTGAGAGCGTCGCTCCTCTTCGGGAAATATGGCGCGGAAGTTCTGCAAACGCTAACATCCAAGCAAACAAACCGAATGCATTAGATTTGCATAGCCCCACAATACCTGCGCTCTCGGCGTGTCTTGCGACAGACCATCAGAGGATATGGAATGCATCATGAAGGTACGGAGGCTTGACGATACAGTCGACGGAGTTCAGTCACGACGCCCCCTTACTGTAACCGGCTCAGGGGCGAGACCGTTTGTGAAGCCGGTGTCATGTATGCCGGCTATCAGGCAAGGAAATGCCAGATGAAGCTTATCCTCCACATTGGCACGAGCAAGACAGGAACAACTGCGCTACAATATTTCCTTTCCGCGAATGCAAAGAAGCTCCGCGAGAGAAGAATTTACTATGCTGCACCTCCAAGCCAGTTCAATTTCAACAGTGTTATCAACAGCTATTTGCTATCCGGCACGGACAACTTCCAGGCATTCTTCCTGCATCATCTGAGGGCGGCCGAACGAGACGGAGCGCACACGATCATTGCAAGTTCTGAAAACCTTTATTTGATCAGATACCTTGCGCGTTTCATGGCCAATAAATCCAGCGCCGACGCCCTATCACAGGAGCGCAATTTGATCGAACGGTTGCGTGCTTCCATTCCGGCGAAGATGGAATGCCGCGTGCTGTGTTATGTGAGAAGACCGGATCATTGGCTTGAGTCAATGTATAATCAGCACGTCAAGCGCGGTGTTCTGTTCACCGGAGATGTCATCGACTTTCTAAACACGATCGAGGATAGTTTGGATTATCGTCACTGCCTGTCCATCTGGCGCGAAGTCTTTGGAAGCAGCGCGTGTTTGGTACGCGTCTACGAGTCGGCGCTGCCGAATCTGATCGATGATTTCATGAAGAATGTCGTCGGGATCGAGTATCTCTCCGCATTCGTACGGCCCTATCGTCGGGCGAATGAACGCCTGAGCCGAGATGTCTTGGAGTATAAGCGCCTCAAAAACGAGCATATCCTGTTTTCTGAGCGGGTGCTGGAACGCAAGATCTATGCATTGGTTGATCGGAGAGTGACGAATCCCGACAATAATCACGAATACCTTTCACCCGATGAGAGGGCCGACCTCCTATCAAGGCTAGAACCAAGTATGAAGTTGCTACAGGCGGAGTTTTCTCTGCCCTCCTTTCCGCAACTCGATCTCGATGCGGCCAAGGCCACCTGGCAGCCCTACCCGGGACTTGCGCTCGAGAAGAGAAAGGAGATCGAATTCCACTACAACGCTGTTCAAGGTCGGATGGGCTTCCGTCTGGAGCGCATTCTGAGGCGATGGGCCTCCTTCACTCGCAGGCGATTGCCTTTTCTCTCATTGATATTCGACTTTGCGCGCGGCAGCGGCATACGCAGATTGCTGTTGGAGGCAACAAACCGATTTCAATGACCGGCTGCCGGGCGCTAAGGACTGGATACCGTGAACTTGTCTACGCCTATCCCGTGCCTGTTCCGGGCCAATCGGCAAACGCCGTAAACCGCACAAACTCAGAAATTATCAGCTCCATAATCGAACAATTCCGCAGTTGCGCGGGTGCCTGTCAAATCCGCTGTCGTGCTGAACAATCGATGCGGGCAACCGCTCGGGTGTTGACGTCTAGTGCGATGTGATCGGGTGCTTCATCCAACCTTATCCGCAGCTTTTCGCCAGTTGTGGCGTTTGTGTTCGTCGTCCGCTCCGTCCCAAATGATTTGACCTTAAACCGGATCCTTCCGTCCTCCGCTGCTGCTATGCCGAGCGCGTCGTAAAGGCTTTTTACAAAGGTATCCGGTGATTGGATCAAGTCCTCGAATCGAAGCAATAGCAAATCAGGCTTTCCCGAGGCTTTGAACATCAGGCTAGTCACATCATTGTACCATTTGATCGCGCGCGCCTCGCTAAGACCGCTGCGTATGAGCCCTTCGCACATCGGTAATGGATACCGCGTAAGCACAAGGTTCCGAGCTTCCATGAAGCCGCGCGCAATCGCGTCGTCGAATGCGATGTAGTAATCCATCACCTTCAAAAACGACGTAGCGCGCTTGGGACTTTTCGTTGCGCTCGCCGTGGCGGAGCGACACGGCAGTCGCTGCGCGCATATGCCGCCAGAGAAAGGGAACAGACGCCCAGTTGACGACCCCGCCAACATGGCACGCAGCCTTGCGCAGCTTGTAGAAACGTCCGAACACTCTCACATGCCATTCGTACTTGCGCATCAACACATCCGGCGAACTGCCGATGATATTCCAGACAATGCTTGACCCACCTCGGCCAAAGCAATTCAATAGAAGCGCATTGGGCGGAAGAGCTTTGCCCGGCCTGGTGGGAGGCGAAGCACCGATCCTGTCAGCGGTCTGCATCTGCTTTCTCCGTTATCGCATCAGGCGCGACCCACTTCCCTGGCTGTCGTTGAAAGGCTAAACTGAAACCTATGATATGCTGCGGAGCTTGTGAGGAGAAGCGCGATAGTAAGTAACGGGTGTCCATGCGGAGTCTCATCCCGAAACCAGCAATTATTGGCGCACGACAATGACCAACCGCCTTTCTCGCCGGGACCTGGCGCGGGCCGCATGCGCCGCCCTTGTGCTGGCGGCCTCCGGTCGCCCAGGACGGGATGCCCTCGCCGCCGGTCCGGCGCAAGGCTCGCAGCCGAAAACTCACTCCTGGCATCCTGGTCTGTTCCCGGAAATGATTGTGAAATCCTGGTTTCAGGAGGATCTGGCCGAAGGCGAAGTCTCCTCATGGCAATCCGGCGGCGTGAGACCGGTGGCTGCGGTGCAAGCCGAGCCTTCCCTGCGCCCGACAAAGCTTCCGAATAACGGCGGCGTTCTCTTCAAGAAGGGCACAAAACAGGCATTGACCTGGCCCGCCGAGAACGATGCCCCGTATCTTCACCGCTGGTGGTTGGTGATCGCCCGGTGCAATTCGGCGGTCAACGCCGACGCGAAAAACGTTTCCGTTGTTTGCGTCAATGGGGCGGAGGGTGGCCCGGTGCATCGCCAGCCGCGGATCTGTTTCAAGCCCTCGGCAGGCACATTCGTTTCGCAGCTCCATGACGGCAAGTATAAGAGTGAGGAGGGGCAATGCTCGACGGATTTTGACGACTGGAATGTCATGGTCGGGTACCGCCGCGGATTCGTGATGCAGGCTGTGGTGAATGGGGTCAAGACGGCCGGCCAGACGATTTATGCGTTGGCACCCAACCGTGTGAAATCGCAGAGCTTCATGGGCGATGTGAACGATCCGATGAGGGCCGATGTCGCGATCGACTGCGTCATCATCGGACAAAGCGAACTGAATGACTCGCAGGTCGACAAGCTGATGGGATGGGGCATGTGGCGCGTCGGCCGGCAATCCGCGCTAGCCGACGTTCATCCCTATCGCCAGAGCCCTCCTTCAGCCGTGGATGCGAATGACAAACCGGCACGTTATGAGTTCGATTCAGCCTCGTGGGCGTCGTGGGCGGCCATCGGCAATGAGCGATATGCTCATCGTGGTGAGGCGGCGCCCCCGATCCACGGTTACACAACGGTTTTTTTTGACGACTTCGATTCCAACACGGTAGTCGATGATTCCAAAGGCGCGCAAGGCAGCATCTGGTATGCGCCGACCCATCTGACGACCGTCGGTGTTGACGCCATTACCCAGCGGATCTCGGCGTCCCCCTCCTCCTATGTGCACGACGCCGCCAGCCAGACGCTGGCGCTCCGGCTCTTGCATAAGGGCCGTTGGAGAACAGGTGCGTTCTCTTCCGTGAACAATAATGGCCAAGGGCGGTGTTGGGGAAAGGGGATCTTTGAGATCCGCGCCAGACTGCCGAAGATCGCAGCGCCCCGCCCTGGATTTTTTCCTGCTTTTTGGGCGTATGGCAGGGAGCATCTATTCTGGCGGACACGCAATCGTCTTGAGACGGACTTTTGGGAGTATGACGGCCTCAATGGGGCCTATATCAACATCAGCCAGCACGTGCATAAACCCAGACTCGGCTATGCAGATCCACATATCACGCCACGCGACGTGCGCCGGAAAATTGCCGGCGATCAAGTCGATCCATCAAGTGGTTTTCCCAGCACGATCGACGTATACGATGGCGAATTTCATACTTGGTACGCGCAGATCGAAGATGATCATACTTATTTCGTGATCGACGGCTATGAAGTGGCGCGCGTTCCGACGACACCGGAACTCGCAGCGAAAAAATACATCATGGTGGATTTCGCTTACGATGAAAAAAAGGGGCGCGCTCAACCGGACCCGTCGCAGGCGTATGACATGGTCATTGACTATATAAGGGTCCGGCAGACGGAAACGGATCTGGCTAGGGTCCCGACGGGCTTCAGCGCATTGCCGGCCTTCTCGGGCCAGGCTTCACCGGGCCAGGCGCTGACCGTCGTACCGAACGTTATTGCGTCGCAAATAGAGTGTCTATGGTATCGTGACGGCGTTCCGATCGTGGGCGAAACCGGCACAAGCTATGAACTCAGCTCGCGGGATGTCGGGCATAAGATTCGCTGCCATGTTCGCGCGGTCTCTGTGCTCGACCAGCCAGAAGCCTGGACCCCGCAGAGCGAGACCGTCGGCTAGGTCATTGAGTGCGCGCCGTCAGGATGCGTCATCACTCTCCGTCGGACTGCCTGATGGGCTCTGCCACTAGTAATCCTACCCGCAACGAAACCGCAAGCGAGGAGAGTGAGTTTTCCCAACAGGCGGAAACCTCTTCGATATGCGATTGCCACAGCGGGCGGAACGATGGGGTCGTCGGCTGGAGCATGGCGAAGTCTTTCTTCGCCCGCTGGCATTGATACATCCAACAAGTTCTGTCTCCGGAAAAGAGAACATGCTAAAAGAATATCGCGCCGCGAGGGGGCTGTGATGCGTTATCTCCTCACATTCGCGATACTGAGCCTCTTCCTGCCAATCAGGCTCGAGACGGGTCTTGTATTGCTGCGTCCGTTCGAGCTGATCGTATTGCTGATGCTCGTGATTGGCATGGCGACGGGTCGTTGGCGAAATCTGGCTTTTTCAGCCGGTTTTCTACTGCTCCTGCCCTTCCTGGGCTGGCACATGGTCTCGGCCTTCAGCGTGGACGCAGAGAACGGCCTGCGCGAGCTGTTGCAGATGACCATTGTGGGCGCCTTTGCGTTCGCCATCGCACAGGAGGCTAGATGGCTCGAGACGCAGAAGGCCGTCAACATCTTGCTTTTCGGCATGGTGCTGATTCTCGCCTATACGATCACCTGGCATGTCGCCCATGGCTACTCGGTCGGTTGGAAGCATCTGGTCGATCCGAGGCTCGCGTTCACCTTCCTTCCAATTGCGCTCGCAGGGCTCCTCCTCTTCGTCAACCGGGGCAAGCGGCGCACCCTTTGGTTTGTATGGGCGGGGATACTTCCCCTGCTCGTGCTATCTGGGGAACGCAAGGCGTTTTTGATCTATCTCTTTCTGACCGCCGCGCTTCTGATGCGAGGACGGCTCGCTGCCATGGTACCAGCGATCGCTGCCGGCTTCGTGGCACTTTTCGTGCTGTCGACCACGATAGATAACGCCTATGTCGAGAAGCAAATGCAGACCATCCTCGATCCGCTGAGCATGGGGCAATACGACTATCTGGCCGCGACAGGGAAATATGCCCCTGGAGACACCCCGAGCAATGTCCAGCGCGCGTTTGCTTTCATTCTGTCCAGACAACTCATCTCCGAACATCCACTCATGGGCGTGGGCACGAACCAATTCAAGAATATTATCGATACGGAGTTCAGCGGACTTCCTGACGAGTTGCGGCTGGGGATACATGGCGAGTTTCAACGCATCCTCACCGAGAACGGCATCATTGGGCTCAGCCTCTACATTCCCATATGGATTGCTGCATGGTTTCGCTTAAGCCGTACTCTAAGCTGGGCCCTTTCTCACGGATTGATCGGAGCGGCCCAGGCACGGCTTCTGCCCCTCGTGATCCTTGTTCCTTGCGCCTTTTACGTTGGAACAGAAGCCTCCGGCACACGAGCTTTCGTCACGCTAATCCTTGTCTCGCTCCTGCCTGAATTGACGCGGCACGGGCTTTGCCTATCATTACACAGGATACGGAGGAGCCACCCCAGGAGCATAAGGCATCCTCGATTTCTCGGGAGCCCCTTGCTAGGAAACACAAGATGAGTGTGTCGGTTATCCTGACATGCCACAATGAAGAACGCTTCATTGTGCAGGCAGTGGAAAGCGTGATCAATCAGACCGCGTCGAGCCGAATCAAAGAGATCATCATTGTCAATGACGGCTCGACCGACGGCTCGGCGGAGGTCATCGCGGCGCTGGCTCGCAGGGAGCCGCGCGTACATGTCCTGACGACGGCGGGTATCGGGCTTTCATCGGCGAGGAATCTTGCCATCAGACATGCTGCCGGCGATCTTATTGCAATTCTCGACGGCGATGATCTCTGGGCTGAGGACAAGCTTGAGCGTCAATTGGCCATCTTTGACAATGGCTGCAAGGCGGGTCTTATCTACGGTGATTTTGTCGATTTTTCCGCTCCGGATCTTTCCGATGCTTTACACGTTGCCGTTCGCCGCTATCGCGCGGGCCAATGCGATACGTTGCCGACATATTTTCTGCTTGATGGGCCGATTATTCCTTCCAGCATGGTTATGCGGCGGGAGATGGTCGAAGATATTGGGTTATTCAACGAGGCATTCAGGGCTGGAGAGGATACGGAGTTTTGTATGCGCGCAGCCGAGCGTTGGACATTTCAACATGTGGCCGAAGCACTCGTCTACAAACGGCGCCATGGCTCGAACATAACCCGCAGACTCGACGCGCTTCTGCCGGCAGCCGAGGGCCTCACGCGAGAATGGGTCATGCGACGGCCGGAGCTTGCGCACCTCGCGCGCCGACGCAACGCGCGTTTTTACGGGAAAGCCGGCAATGATTGCGTGGCTCAAGGCGAAAAGAAACTCGGAGCGCGCTTACTCATTCGGGCGATGCGGCACGATCCATTGTCCTGGCGGGTGTACGTTTATTTTTTTCTTTGCGCCCTGCCGAGGGGCATGGATCCGCAGGTGCGCCGTGCAGCCAAGCTGTTGTTCTACCGCGCCTTGCGCAAAGACTTTGCTGACGGCTCTTAAAGATGCTGGCGGAATGGGGAGAGGTCGAGCATCTCATGCGGCAGCCGGGAAATCCTTCCGTACCGATTATTCTGTACCGCCGCGGCGCGACCATCACGGAGGCGAAATCAGAGCTCTCTGGCGCGCGAGCTGCCGAGTATCCGGTTGTGCATGGTCAGCCGGCACTGATCGATTTCTCTTGCAGTCTCGTGCGTGCCGATGTGCTGACGGCAAGTGGGATCTCAGCCATAAACAGGCGGCCGAACTGGCTGAGGATCACCAAGGGGTGGCTCTTCGGAACTGCGAATCTCAGCGCGCGCAACGTTGTCAGCTTTCGCGATCACGTTCTCTCCCATGGGATTGAGCGCCCCCTCGTGCTCATGATCGGCGCCGCAACCAAGGGGGCTGGGACTGATGGCCTTTATGAAACCGAAGCCGTTCGACAGATTGCATTCGACATCTACCCGTCCGCATACACGCATTTCATCGCGGACGCTCATCAGATTCCGCTTGCCAGCGGCTCGGTGGACGGCGTCTGCATTCAGGCGGTCCTCGAGCATGTGATTAACCCGGAACAGGTCGTTTCAGAGATATCTCGCGTGCTCAAGCCCGGCGGTCTCGTCTACGCCGAGACACCGTTCATGCAGCAAGTGCATGAGGGCGCATATGATTTTACGCGCTTCACTGAGGTCGGACATCGCTGGCTGTTCCGGAATTTCGAAACGATCAGTCGCGGAGCGCTCGGTGGACCCGGCTTGTCACTCTACTGGGCGGCGAAATATTTCATACGTGGCCTTACCCGGAGCCGGTGGCTTGGTGACGTCTTTAGTCTTCCCTTCGCGCTGGCCGCGCTCATGGACGGCATGATCAGAGAGGATCACAAGATTGACGGCAGCAATGGGGCCTATTTCCTGGGAAGGCTCACCGGAACCAGTATCTCATTAAGCAGCATTGTCGACGAATATCGGGGTGCTCAACGCTAGTAACGGGAATGGCGATATTGTCTGAGTTGCTGGCGATTTCCTGGAGGAGTTCGAGGTTCTCGCCGATCAGCGTTGCGACGTATTCGATCGTGTAGACCATGGTTGGGCGTGCCATCAGACGGCCTCTTGCCGAGTGTTTCCGGCGGGCTTCCAATTCCATATGGCAGCAGTTCCGGTAGTCTGGATACGGGGATGTTCGGGTCCGGGCGAGGACATCCGCCAGCCAAGCCTGAGTGCCGATGTCGTACATCTTTGCCGTAACGATCAGCGAATGAACGCACCGCGATCTCCACCGCGCTGCGATGCGGCGAAGAGCCATGCCTTTCGCCCCAGAGCGATACCCGCGCAGAACGCGCTCGGCGGCATTGTTAACAAAGGCGTCAACGAGCTCGAACGTGTATCGGTGCAGCTCGCCGAGCTTGATAAAACTCTCGCCAAACAATCGCTCAAGGATCACGAGCTCTCCGGTTGATGACAATACCGCGGGCTTCCGTGGTTGCTTCAACAATCCTTTCATCGTTAGGCGATATTCATTGGTTCCCGACTCCGGAAAAGCTGAGCAGCTACTTTGTCCTCGGGCTCAGCCCCATTTCAGCTCCGGAAACGTCGCGCCTGCACAGGTTGTCCAGTCGAAGGTGCGTGCCCGTGATTTGGCAAGAGCACCGTCGCGCTCACGCAGTTCTGCATTGGCCACATAGGTTGCTATCGCGCGGGCCATCGCGTTCACGTCCTCCGGGGGCACCAGCACACCAGTGGAGCCCATGACCTCGGGTATGCCGCCGACGGCCGTCGCTATCGAAGGACACCCTTGCGCACCGGCCTCAACCAACACTAGCCCGAAGCCCTCGATCTTTCCCTGTAGCTCTCGTGCGAACAATGTGTGGCACGCCGCACGGCGGTACAAGCGCTTTAAGTCGTCGTCGGACAGCCTACCGGTAGCGATCACTGGAACACGAGCTCGTGCCGCTTCATCCAATATCTTTGAGGCATAGGCCTGATCTTCGGCCCGTCCAGCCATCACAAAGATCGGATTGTCTAATCCGTATTCATCGCGCGCGCTCGCGATAGCCCGGACAGTTTCCAACTGGCCCTTCCGAGGCTCGACACGTCCGACTGCGCAAATGACGCTTGCAGCTTGTGGTACAGCTGCAAGTTGCGGGTGTTCAAAATTCCCATGGATTGGCTGAAACCACATGGGATCCACGCCGAGATAGGTGACGACACCCTTCCGGGGCATTCCAAAACTTTCGGAAAAGATCCGCAGCGTCGCATGTGAGTTGGCGAAAACGACCTCTGCTCCTTCGTAGGCGCGGCGTACAAACCGAAAAAGGATAGAACCGGTCCTGAATTTGCTGACTTCGCTGCCATGAATCATCGCTCGATACCCTCTGCGATGGAACGGTCGTAGCACAAATGTCACTAGTACACTGCGTATGTCGGCGGCCAAAAACAACCTGTCCTTCGGAACGTTGCGCAGAATAGAAAGCGCCCGCAGCGCCCCGAATGGAGAAATCCGATGATGCCGCAGAATGCGATGGGTATCCGGCTCCTGGGGAACGGCAGGAAGGTCAGGATAGGCAGGCGCTATGACGGTCGCAGCGTGGCCACCAGCACGAACGATGTCGACCAACCGTCCGGCGTATGTTCCGATGCCACCAGGAAATGGATGATATTCGCACGTCATCAGGATGATGCCGTGCGGAGGCTGAGATATCATGGGTCAAGAACTCCCAAGGCCGCCCGCCTCGCCTTTAGCCGATATGAGGGGATACTGTAGGCGGGCTGCCTGCTCCACAACTAGGCCTGGTAATACTGACTATAGCGTTCACTGTAAAATTCGGCGCTGCCGAACTTTTGGTACCGCTTGATTCCTTTGATATCGACCTTGTTGAGCAGAACGCCGATGCATTTATCCGCCAGGATCGGGTTGTTGTCGAGGGTTTCGCGCACGAACGTACGAGCGGTCACACCCCATTCAACAACCAGAACAAGGCCGTCGAGGTGCTGGATAAAGGACCTCACGTCCGCGACTGGAGCCAACGGGGGCAAATCAACGACAACGTAATTGAACATAGGGCCGACCTTGAGCAGAAAGTCCCCCATTTTCTCGATAGGCTGCACAGTGTTTGCGAGCTTTTGTTGGCTCTGGTTCACGCCGGGCAGGAACCTCAATGGCAATGACTGATGCGCCAGCAAGTCTCTCGGATTGAATTCTCCAGCCAACAAGTTGGCCAGGCCTCGTTCCCAGCCGTTGGCTAACATAGGGGACAAGCCAGGGTTGTGGATATCGGCATCGATCAACAACGTCTTACAACGCTGCATAGCAAGAACCATCGCTAAATTAGCAGCGACCAGAGACTTCCCTTCTCCCGGGAGGCAAGAAACGATGCCGAGCGCCTTGGTGCTCTTCCTTGGTAACTCGACGTCAACAGCGACTTTCACCGTTCGCATCACTTCAGCGAATTCCGAGCGCGGATGTTGCTCTACCCAGTTGAAAGCGCTGTTCCCCACCTCGATGAATGACGGCTCTCCGGCAGCACGATCGTGCTTCTCTCGGTGAATTGGCTTCCCATCCAGCAAGGGGATCATTCCGAGCGTCTGAAGTCCGAGCTCATCGCGCACTTGAGCCGTCGTGCGGAAAAAGCGCTCACGGTACTCCCGAATTCCGCCCACACCGGCGCCAACCATGCCGGCGGCCACGACGCAGAACGCCAACGTAAGACTCCTGTTCGGAGAACTCGGACTGCTGGGGGTTGGTGCCTCCGAGATAGTCCGCGCCTCCGTCAACGCCATCGAAAGGTTCTGCAGGCTCGCTTGGTACTGCTGCAGGACCTGCTCATATTGCGACTTGAGAGAGGACGCCTCAAGTTCGAGCTGGCGCAAGGTAACCAGCGTTTCCTTGGTCAGCGTATTGTCTGTTCGAAACCTGTGGATTGCGAGCTCGGCATCGACCGATCGCTTCCGCACCGTCTCGAGCTCTTCCGCCAGTGCGCCGCGAGCTCGGATAATCGATTCGTCTTTGGCTCCGACTTGGTCAGAAATATAGATTTCTGCATACTTACTGGCTATTTTTTGCGCCATTTCGGGGCTAGGCGACCGAAATTGGACTTCCAGAATGTATGAAAGCCCTACACGAGCTACCGTTATATTCTCAGCCAGAATGCCAAATGCCTGCCATCGAGGATCGGGTCCTTGCGCGGCACTCGATTTCACCGGCGCTCCACTTGCTTCGGAACTGCCGATGAATGGCCACCGAGCGACCGATCCTGTGAGACTGTTGAGCAATGAATATGGCGCCGACAAGAAAGAGCGATTGGTAGCAAGACCGAGGCTGTCAACGACCTTTAGCCCGATGCGATCGGAAAGCAACAATTCGACCTGACTCAGCATCATCGGGTCAAGCTGTGCGGAGCTTCCGCTCTCTGTCAACTGCGTTACGATGGATGGCTGGTTCTTGTCGATCAGGATTCTGGCCGACGACTCGTACAAGGGCACCTCGGCCCAAAGATACGCCAGCCCCAGCACAAGTCCTGCGAGCGCGCATGTAAGGACGAACCTCAACTGCCGTCGCGCTGCCGCCACGAGTGTTTCGAGATCAATCGTTCCCCACTGAGGACCGCCGAATGTGAAGGCAGAATCCGGGTGCTTTTCAACTTCGCGGAGCATAAGCCTTCAAACCCGTGCGATGAGACTGGCAGCGCATTGGCAGTAACGAACACCATACCACATTGTCTGGCTGAATGTCTGCAAATTCAGTATCGATGCCCGCGGAGCACAGCCACACCGCTCGGGGCGGGCATCAGCCCGCTCTTCGCCAAAGGCGTGACTCCTGACCTCGATGCAATAAACGAAACCTCACGCGGCCCATGCTCGGACTGCCGCAATTCCGCTGCATGTCGTAAGCTCCAATTGAAGGAAGAAATTGAGTCGTGTTGCCAAATGGCAAAACATCTGAGCAAGAGATTCCGGGGCTCAGGTTGAGCCTATCCTGCGGGAAACAAGGATGTCGATTGGAATGGCTCGTCGATCACAGGCGCGCGATAACGATCACCGCAAGGGTCCTGCGCGCATCTGGCGCCTCGCGGAAAGCCTCTCCGATGCCAGAATAAGACAGGCTGCAGTCACATTTTGTTTCGTGGTTTGGAGTGTCATCTTGGTGATCATCCTGCTCTAGCAGCCAGAGCCTATAAAGGCGGAGGGGGCCCGCCTCACTTACTAAGTGGCTCGGCAGTTGTTCCCTTTCGGCTCATCGCGCGATGCGTGATTTCGGAGTCACCGATTCTTTGGAGACCGAGCGCCACACTAGCACTATGACAGCAACAAAGTACCCGATCTGTATCAAGATCCCACAAATTAACGTTTGGACAAACGTGCTCCAGAGGGAGGCGGTGAGCAAATATGTAGTGATGCCGAATGCCAACAGTACTATGATAAGGCCTCGCAAAAAAGGCAAAAAGGACATCGCCGTCCCACTCGCAGCCGCTGACGTGACGCGCTCCTTGGCTATCCAGGCCTCAGCGCGTTAACCATCATAACATATCGGAACGGGTCAGAGCGACCGATATATTAGCAGGTGCGAATAAAGCCACACCAAACGGTGCCAGGACGCTTGCTTCCAGGCGACCAACTCCCGTTCGACCATCCACGGCTTCTCGGCCGTCGACCACCGCCGCCGTCGCTCGCGGCCGTTCAGGATCTCAATCTTCGGAATGCTACCAGTCATAGACACGACATTACTCCTATCCCTTATCAAGATGGAGATCGTGTCCGGTTCATTCGGGGGCTATTTCATACGGATCCCCTCCGAGGCCATACCTTGTTAGCGTGCGCAATGCACATCAAACCAATCATGCCAGACAGGGTCAGGATCACCGGTGTGGCCAAGATCAAAGGCAAGCCACGTAAATGCAACTTCCTTCATTTGCCGCCACGGGCCATCAGTCTCATCACCGAATGGACCCGAGGAGCCGTAGGCAGACTGTTTCTTTGCAACATTCTCTGGTGCACGGCGACCCAGCATACGTCGAACACGACTTCGCAATGGTCTTAGATTTCGGGACCATTTTTTTGCCTGATCGGGGCTATAGCTTAGCTGCCGAAGATCCTCCTGCGCAATCAGTTTGAAACGCGAATAGCCGAGATTGTGCATAAAGAACAGATCCTCCAAACGGCTCTTCTCAAACGAGACGAATTGAGGGAGATCGTTTGGGTCAAGTGCCTCCAAGCAGAAATGATCTGCAGTCTCGATATCAACCTTGAGGTAATAGGGTGTTCCAAACTCGGCCAAGATGTCGTTCATCGGTCGGCAAGTGACCTGGATCTCATGAGACGTGTTGTTGCACATCTCCGCATTTTGCCTATCGAACGAGTTGAGCTCGGGATTGCTACTGATCCAAAATGAGGCTTGTCCGTGACTTGGCCCAATCGCAGCCTCCACGACGTGAACTTGGCCTTTTTCGATCTCAGCAGCAAACCGTTTTCGCCCTGCTTCCGCTTGCGCAGGGTCTGCCTCAATCGCCACCACACGATAGCCTTGGCTCATATAGAACGCCGTATCATCGCCATTATGCATGCCGACGTCATAAACCAAGTCGCGGTCCACGTTGCCCTCCTAAGGAGATGAGGTCAAAGCAAGGTATTAAGTTAATAAGTTGGCCCGCGTTCTGCCTAAATCACCCTTCCGAAGGAGAGTAGCATTAGGGTCTTGACGAAACTATCATTAGCATGACCCGCCCGCCTGATATCCGGTCGACCTCCGACCGCGAAATACGGGATAGGTTGTTCATCACGTCGCGCAAATGGCGCAACTTCGCCTCGGCGGATGAATTCTAGGCTTGTCATCTGCGTCCCCCAATAAGCAGCACGACACCAAGAGCATCGCGAACGATAGCAAAAGCGTGATCACCGCGATCGCGGTGGCCGCCGGAAGTTGTATTCTTGCAGCCGGATGACGATCAGAGTGTGCGATCTGGTAATATCGTCTGCCTTGTTGCCGTTGTTCAGAGCGTAAATTCGCCTCAAAGGAATGGCGTTGTGAAAAAGGTCTGCGTCGATGTCATGCTTGAGCATTGCGGGGTGATCGCGAATGTTGAATAGATCGGTGCGCTGGATACGGGCAGGCAGCTGCGCTGCGCTCGCATGCGTGTTTTTGTTGTTCGCATACGCGAATCCGTCGAATGGCCTTGCCCGAGCAGAGGAGTACAACGTCAGCGAGTACCGTCTGCAGACTGGCGACGTGATCGGCTTCGCTGTCATAGGCTATCCCGAGATGCAAAAGCGAGCTGTGATCGACCAAAGCGGTGTAATTGTGTTGCCCGCCTTAGGCCCCCTAAACGTTCTCGGGAAGACAATAGAGGATGTTCGCAAGGAGGTAATTGAGGTTTTAAAACCAAAATCCCTTCCGCAACGATCCGCCGACGGCACTGAGACTTGGACTGGTTTTTACCCGGATCAGATTGTAGTTGATATTGAGGAATACCGACCCGTCTATATTGACGGGGACATTGCCTCTCCTGGGATTCAGCCCTTCAGACCAGGCATGACTGTCCGACAGGCCGTGGCGGCTGGCGGCGGCTACCAGCTCGGTCGCGGTGAGCTTCAAAACCCTGAAATGACAGCAGCGGACCTTGGCGGCCGCCTCCACATTCTGCGTATCAGGTACCAGGAAAGCGAAATCAAAGCTGCTCGCATAGAGGCGCAGCTGAGCGGCGCCAGAGCGATTGAGCTTCCGGACGCAGAACGTGACCCGAGCCTCGAACCTCGTCGCGACGAAGCTTTGCAGCAGGAGGGGAAGCATCTTGAAGCTGTCTATGCGGATCAGGAGAAGGAGCGCGCTTCAATTAAGTTGGCCGCAACCAAGGCGGCGGAACGAATGGGCTATTTGAAGGAGCAGCAGAAGGCGGATCAAGCGGGCGCAGCCGCAGATGCGGCGGAACTTGTTCGCCTCAAGAAGCTGTTCGAAAAAGGTCTGATCCAGATCACTAGTGTCAACAATGCTCAACGCGCAGTGCTCTTGTCAGCGACCCGCGCTTTGCAAACCAACGCTGAGATCGCTCAACTTGAACGCGACCAAGGGGATTTGCAGCGCAGTCTTGATAAGTTTATCGACCAGGGTCGAATCGACCTGTTGGCTGACTTGCAGGCTGAACGCGCGGCGATGAACCAAATGCGCGCTGAGATGGATTCATTGACCAAACAAATCGCCTACGTGATGCAGATGCGCAGCGACCTTGTAGGCGAAGGGGACCGAATTACGATCGGTGTAACCCGCTCCACTGACGGACGGGCAGCGACGACCGAGGCGACTGAAGATACTCTGCTTGCTCCGGGTGACACCATCACAATTACGCTGGAGGCCCCACCAGGAGCGGCGGTCGCGAACTAAACAATTAAATATTGTATAGAGGCGGCGCGTAGTTGCACGTGTCCTATGGAAATGTGGTCCGGGCCAAGATCGTTTTGGTGGCCGCTCAGGGTCCGCGCAATGACGTGACTGCCGCGTGCGCCATCAAAGCCTGGGATCAAGCATCTAGCCTCACACAGTTCGGGCTCGGCACGCCCGAACAGGGACGCGCTCACCTCTCCAGGTAAATCTTTTCATAAAGAGGCCGAGGCTCGGCGTTTCGCATCCGTTTCACTCGAACCTTGATCCAGCGAGGAACCAGCCCCCGGCAGAAGACGTCGACCGTGTGAGGCAGACGTGAAATGGCCGTGCGCGGCTCCAGGACAAAGAGCTTCTTCGACAGGCACCAGGCTGCGGAAAGCCGCCCTTGAACCAAAGCTCTCACGGCAAGCCCATTGATCGTGTCAAGCAGATGGGCATTGAGATCGCTCCCAAATTGCGGATATTTCTCACGAAACTCGGCTATGACAATTTCATACGAACGAAACATCTGCATGACATCGCTCGACATGTTGCCGATCGTCCTCCGGTAACCCACTAGATGTTGTGGCACGACACGAAACTCGTAATTCTCCGCTATTCTGAGGCACATTAGAAAATCTTCGCAGCCTTGTGCGTTCCTCGCCCTCAGGGAAGGATCAAACTGTCCTGCCCGCTCGAATGCGGAGCGACGTACAAGCATCGAACTTCCGTTACCGACAAAGTTGTTTCTGCACATGCGTTGCAGCACGCGACCCTCAGCATCGGGCTGTTTGAAGGAAAATATCCGACCGTGCTCGTCGATCTCCGCAAACCAGCAATATGCCAGGCCAGCTGACGAGCCTCCTTCCTGCAGGACGCGCAGTTGCAGTGCGATTTTGGATGGAGCCCAAAGATCATCCGCGTCCACGAACGCTAGAAACTCCGCATCGGTGGCAGCGGCGCCGCTGTTGCGTGCGTGCGCAACACCTGCGTTCGGCTGCCTGAAAAGGCTTATACGCCGATCTTGCTCGGCATAGGCGGCCACGATTGACGCGGACCGGTCCGTCGACCCATCATCCACTACGATAATGTCCAGCGCCTGGTGGCTCTGCTGGCAGATGCTGGTCAGCGTCGGGAGAATGGTTCTCTCGGCATTGAACATGGGCACCACGACGCCTATCATAGTGGCATTGTGCTGGCTCATTTGCCTTAGTCTTCTCTCACGACGTGGTAAAATGGCACATCAGGGCCGGTAGTTCCATCAGATTTCACTACTTTAGCTGATGAGGATTCAACCGCGGCGGCCCAGCGGCAAGGCAGAGGCCCCGGCGAGTTCCACTCAGCACTCCCGGAAGCGATAAAGTAGCGGCTTCCGGACTTTAGCTGGATATTTAGGAACCGCCCCAGTCGAGATCGCCGGCTGCCCACGCAGCACGCGATTCAGCCGTTCATCCTTCAATCACCGCGATCCAGGACATACCGTTATGGCGGCATGTCATCGGATCTCCAGGGCCGCCGCCGATATCGACCAGGCGCAAGGCCAAAATTGCCTCCGGTCGCCGTGTGCCACCCGCAACTGGAAACGATGACGGGCGTTGCTGTGACGAACAGGATATAAGCGTATCTGGCAGCAAGCCTGGTTGAAGAAAGCCCGACGGTCATGAAGCCAATGAACGAAGAGCACCTCGCAGTGCTGCGCAGGCACATGGTCGAGATGATTGCAATCCATACCGACCTTGCAAGCGAGGAGCTCGGCAAGGCGGCGCTCGATGAACGGGTGATGGCAGCGATGCAGCAGGTGCCGCGCCATCTGTTCGTGCCAAGCTCGGTCGCGCCTTATGCCTACCAGGACATGCCACTGCCGATCGGCTTCGACAAAACCGTCTCGCAGCCGTTCATCGTCGCGCTCATGACCGATCTCCTTGCTCTCCAACCGCACGAGGCGGTGCTCGAGATCGGCACCGGCCTGGGCTACCAAACCGCAATCCTCGCGGAACTCGCCGGGCACGTTTGGAGCGTCGAAATCATCGAGGAATTCGCAAGCCATGCCGAGGCTCTGCTGCAGGACCTCGGTCTATCCAATGTTAGCATTCGTGTCGGGGACGGGTCTCGCGGCTGGCCAGAGCACGCCCCATTCGACAAGATCCTGGTCAGCGTCGCGGCGGGGCGGGCGCCGCCGGCTTTGCTCGAGCAGCTCAAGCCGGGGGGCCGCCTGGTTATGCCTGTAGGCCCTGAACAAGGGCAGTTGCTGACGGTCATCGACAAGGATTCGGCAGGACAACTGAAGACCCGCAAAATCATCCCGGTTCGCTTCAGCCGGCTCGAAACGGTCTAACGAGGGGGACAACGGGCACGCAGGGAGCGCCAGGCGCCTCATCCTTATGGGATTTCGCCGTCTCACGGCTGCTTCGCGTCGGCTCGTTTGAGCATCGCAAATGCGCGATTGATCCGTTGCAGCGCTGTCGCGTTGGCCACGAGTGCGTACAGCGCGAACCCGCCCGTCAGAATCCAGGGCGAAGCGGCGCCCATGGCGGTCGCCAAGCCGTCGGCGACCAACAGCACGCAAATGAACACCAGGCGTTCCATCCGTTCGAAGAAATCCGGCCACGCGTGGTTTTCTATGGGGATTTCGATCGCCGTCCGCGCCTTGGCGTAGCTGGTGAGGAGTCCGCCGGCGAACGCGATCATGGCGATCGCCCACAGGTCGGCGACCCAGCCTATTGCCGCAAACACGGCAAGTTCCTGATAACGGTCGGCCATGGCGTCGAAATAGCCACCCGCCTTGGTGCTCAGATGTCTGCGACGGGCAACCGCCCCATCGAGCGCGTCGAAGGTGAAGGCAAACGCCAGGCAAAGGCCAAAGGCGAGGCTCGACTGGTGGTACAGATAGGCGGCGCACGACAGGGCGACGAGCACCAGCCCGCCTGACGTAACCTGGTTCGGGGTCATGCCGATCCCGATCAACGGAGAGGCGGCGTGCTCCCATAGCGGGTCGATACGGCGTTTCATGAGACCGGCGATCATGATGACTTGGCTCCTCTGATGATATCGACGTTTAACCGGCAAATTGAGGGTTCGTTCCAGCCGGTCGGCGCCGATCGAGGTGGTCGGCGCAATGTCCGTCTGTGTCCGCTGTCGCAAATCGACTGGCGGTCTAAGCGTCGCGGCCTGACCGGGTCACGCCCGAGGGCATGCTTTTGCGCGACCGCATTAGCGTAAGTAACCGGAAGGACTGATACAACGCATATCCGCAATTCACCGGGAAGCCGTTCGAAACGCCATGCGTAAATTACTGCCCAGGCTTGCTTACCTGCTCGCGACCTCTGCCGGCGCGGGATTATCTCCGGTATGGCCGGGCACCGCCGGCGCGGGCGTAGGAGTGGCCGTTGCCGCGGTCCTGATACCTGCATCGCCTTGGCTGATCGTGCTCGCCTATTTCGCCTTTTTCGCCGTGGGAGTATGGGCGTCGTCGCATGTCGTCGCCCATACCAGGACGGAGGATCCGCAGATCGTCGTCATTGACGAGACCTTCGGCACCGCCGCAACGCTTTCCATGCTGCCGCTCGACCCGGTCTGGTGGGCAGCAGGTTTCCTTGCTTTCCGGTTCTTCGACGTCGCCAAGCCTTGGCCCATCGGCATCGTGCATGAGAAGGTAAGGGGTGGACTCGGCATCATGCTGGACGACGCGGCTGCGGCTGTCTTCGCCGGCGCGTCGCTGCTTTTGCTGAACGATTTGATTCACCGTTTGCCGTAACTTCACTAAAATCTGCCGGAGCAGCGCTAGACCGCAGCGTCGCGTGGCCGCGCCAGGTCGTTCGTTCCCTCCGGGTCCGGCGCTTGGCCATAGCTCATCTTCCTCATCTGCTCGATCACCCGCGCCATCTCCTCGTCGGAAAGGACCGGCGGCTCGCCAAGGCTAAGCGCCTGGACATACATGCGCGACAGGGTTTCGACCTCGTTCGCCAGCCACAACGCCGCTTCCATGGTCTTGCCGAGCGAAATCTGGCCGTGTTGGCCGAGCAGGCAGGCGAGGCGATCCTTAAGCGCAACCAAGGCATTGTCGGACAAGGCCTGCGTGCCAAAGGTTGCGTACTCCGCGCAGCGGATGGTGGTGCCGCCAGCCACTCCCGTCATATAGTGGAAGCTCGGGATCGTCTTGTGATGGCAGGCCAGCGTCGTGGCGTAGAGCGAGTGGCAATGCAGCACGACATCGATCTCCTGCCGCTCTTTCAAAATGTCACGGTGGAAGCGCCACTCCGAGGAGGGCCGTCGGCCGACATAGGTGCCGTCAAAGCCCATCTCGACGATGTCTTCGGGCGTCATCGTTTCGTAGGGCAGCGACGAGGGCGTGATCAGGAAACCGTCGCTAGAGCGCACCGACAAATTGCCGGCATTGCCCTGGTTGATGCCGCTTGAGTTCATCCGGCGGCAAGCATCCACCATCTCGCGGCGCAGAGCGCTGTCATCAGTCATCGATCGTTCCTTTTGCTGGTCTTGGCCCGTTGCAGGTTGTTTCGCTTCGCCAGGTCGCGCCACCGCTGTGCATAGGCTGCGAGCGTCTCACGATCGCCGGCAAAGGCAGTCGGCAGGCTGAGCGCGATCGGAGCCGGCGTGTCACGCGTTTCGTGTTCGCCAAGCAGCGCCGCACCCGAGGCGGTGCCATAGGAGTCGAGGTTGTAGACCGTTTCGGCGTTTGGCCGTAGTGCCGCAACCAGTGTGGCGTAGAGCGGGTCTCGCAGGAAGGTGCCATCCAATGCAACCAGCCCGGTTTCGCTCAGCGCATCGATACATTCCACCGTCAGCAGCGCGGCGTAGAGCACCGCGAGCGCCTTGCGCTCTGCAGGGATTTCTGCAGGCGGCCCTTCAAACCGGCCGCGCCCGGCGCTGCCTGGAAACAGGCCGTCATCGTCGCCGAACGACGGCAATGCGAAGGTGCCGCGCTCAATCAGCAAACTGACCAGCGCAGCGTCGGCCGCAGTTCCTTCTTGCCCCTGCCCTGCCACATGACTGAACTCTCGTCCGCCCATGGTCAAAACGCCGCCGACCGGGCGTCCTGTCACGTCGCTGTTCAGCACCATTCCGCGATTTCATCGAGGCGGTCGAGAGGTGTCGCCGCGCACATTCCGACAATCCAGGTTCCGGTAGAGATCACGCAGGCGTCGTGCATGCCTGCCGCCTGATAGCGGTAGAGGTTCAGGCTGCTGTCGTGGCCGCCGGTCAGGACAGAGAGCTCTTCCGGTATGCCGTGCCGGCGCGCCAGATCGTGCCGGATTGGCCCCAGCCTCTCCCAGGCCGGATGGAATGGTGGCATGAGGCGCTGCCATCCCTGCCCCGCCACAATGGGCGCCCACTGCTTGCGCACATTGTTCCACAGATGGGATTGCGCCGACAGGATCGTCGTTTCGGCCGATGGCACGCCTGACAGCCGCCAGGCCCAATATTGAGGCAAGCCCAGATACCAACGAGCCTGAGCGACGCGCTCCGGATCAACCTGCTGCATCCAGTACAGCTGGCGTGCCTGGTGAGCGGCCTTCAGCATGATCGCGCTGCCGCGATCGAAGAAATCGCCCGAAAGCGGTGCGTAGCCTTCGCGAATTGCAGGCGGCAGATCCTGCTCGTAGTCAATCATCGGCAGGACACAAGTCTCGTCGGGATCTGCGTTCACCAGAACTCCCGCAGAGCCATGTCCGGTGCCGACCAGCTTTTCCAGCGGATGATGACGGCACAAACTGGCGAGCGAGCCGAACAGCCAGTCGCTAATGCCGTTGAGATCGTGCTGCCGCCAAGGTGGACCAGGCCGCACTTCGTTGTGGACAGAGAGGCTCTCCACGAGCACGCCGTCGAGCGTCATTGCAGAGAGCTTTATGTTGGTCTTGCCGACATCGAAGACGGCGATCCTTGCGCCGTCCGCCTTCTGCCCGTCACCCATCGTCTCAGATCAGACCGTATTGGCGAGCCTTGTTGCGCAGGAACGGCAAGCCATTGCCCATCACTTCGGCCTCGTCCTTCGCAACCGGCCGCCAGACCGAGAGGCCGTAGGAGACTTCCGGCGGCATGTTGATGAAGCTTTCCATGGCCAGTCCGCCCTTGAAGCCGATCGCCGCCAGCGTCGCGTAAATCTCGTCCCAGGGGCAGTTGCCGGTGCCTGGTGTGCCGCGATCACTCTCAGACAAGTGGATGTACTTCAGGTGGTCGCGGGCAGCCAGAATGCCGTTGGCGGCCCCCTTCTCCTCGATGTTCATGTGGTAGGTGTCGAGATGAACAAAAATGTTGTCGGCCCCGACTTTCTCGACCATCCAGACGGCCTGCGCGCCGGTGTTGATCAAATGGTTCTCGTAGCGGTTCACCGCCTCGATTCCGAGCTCGATGCCGCGCTTCTTGGCATGCTTGGCGGCGACGGTCAGCACGTGGGCGATATTGTCGTATTCCTTTTCGGTCGGTGGCAGGCCGGTGCGTTCGCCGATACCGCCAAAAATCACGCCGGAAAGCGCCAGCGCGCCCATTTCCGCAGTCTTGTCGATCGCCACTTCGAGATGTTCGATGGCGGCATCCGGCCGCACCGAGGCCCAGGCGCGCTCCGGCAGGCCAAGCGAGCAAACGGCAGGAAGATTGTGCTTTTCGAGCAAGGCGCGTGTGTGCGCGGCATCGACCGCCGGCGCGTTCAGAAGCGCGATCTCGATAAAGTCCATCCCGTATTTGACGGAAGCCGCGATCGCCTTCTCCGCGCCGGCCCGGTCCCAGTTCATCGTCCACATCGAGGTGTGGACCCCAAAACCATGCATCTAACTCACCCTCTGTTTGTGTTCAGGAATTTGAGGCGCCCGGCAAGCCAGCGCAGGATCATCACCGTGATCATCAGGATGCCCCAGACTGCCGTCGCAAGGTGCTGGCTTGCGCCCATCAGATTGAGTCCCGAGGACAGAAGCTGGAGCACGACGAGCGCAACGAAGACCGGGATCACCCGACCGAAGCCGCCGAACGGATTGACCCCGCCAAGGAAGCAGGCAAGCACGGTGATCAGCAGGTAAGACTCGCCGTGGCCGACACGCACCGAATTGAAGCGCGCCAGCATGATGATGCCGGCGACCGCGCACATCGCGCCGGACAATGTGTAGACGAGAACCTGCACCTTGCGCGTATTGATACCGGAATAGCGCGTGGCCTCGATATTGGAGCCGATCATGTAGGTGTTGAAGCCTAGCTTCATGCGCGTCAGCAAGACGTGCCAGATCAGCACGCAAGCGATGAAGATGAGCAACGGCACCGGGATGCCAATAATCGAACCGTAGCCGATCGGCGCCAAGAAGCCGGGAATGCCGGACACGTCGCCGCCGCGCGTCAGGAATTCGCCGAGACCGCGCAGGAAGATCATCATCGACAGCGAGACCAGGATCGGGTGAGCCTTGGTGTAGGCGATGACGAGCCCCATGATCAGCCCGCTCAGTGCGCCGACCGCGATGGCAAGGGCCGAGCCAAGGAGGAAGGCGCCGATGCCCGCTTCGACGCCTCCCTGGCTTTGCAGTACCCAAGCCAGCGTCAGGCCGGCCATGTTGGCCGTGAAGGTGATGGCCAGGTTCAGGCCGCCGGTCAGGATCGGCAGCAGCATGGCGAGTGTGAGGAGGCCGAGTTCCGGCAGCTGGAAGGCAACGGATCCAAAGGTAGCGCGGGAAAGAAAGTTCGGCGCCGCAAAACCAAACACGATCATGACAGCTACGAACGCGGCAAACGGACCTGCAAGTTCGGGGCCGAGCGCGTTGCGGACGCGTTCAATCAAAACCGTCATGAATGCACCCGTCGGCTTTTCAGGAACGGCAGCAGGCGTTCGATGCTGGTGTTCGACAGGGTGATGGCGGCAAGAATGATGGCGCCGACGATCATCTTGAACGCGAAAGGCGACACGCCCATCAAATTGAGTCCGTTCTGGGTAATCGAGACCAACAGAACGCCCAGAATGCAGCCGAGCACGCTGCCCTTGCCGCCGCCGAGCCGCGCGCCGCCAAGGACTACGGCTGCCAGGACGTCGAGTTCGCGCCCATAAAGGGCATTCGGCACAACCTCCTGCGCGTAATGCGCTTGGACGAGACCGGCGATACCCGCCATCAGGCCAAGCCAGCCGAAGGCGATAAATTGCATGGCACCGATATTGATGCCGAAGCGGCGCGCGCCCTCCGGATTGTCGCCAAATGCGTAGAGTTGGCGGCCGGTGGTGGTGCGCGTGATCAACGCCCAGGTAGCGAACACGCATATGGCCATAATGAGCACAGGAAGGGTGATCTCCGCCCAGGTCCCGTCAGCCATCTCTCGCTCGAACAGCACGACGCGGGTGGTGAGCCAGTCCGGCAGGTTGTAGATCGACACGCCGCCCGTGAAAAACATCAGCAAGCCGAAGAAAATGTTGAAAGTCGAAATCGTGGCGACGATCGAGATGATCCTGAACCCATGGATCAGGAAGGCGTTGATGCAGCCCAACGCGACGCCCAATGCGCCAGCGATGATGAAGCCGACAATCCAATTCCCACCGCCGATCCAGCCGAGGACGGTCGCGGTCAGATATTGCACAACGGAGGCAGCAACCGCGAAGGAGATGTCAATGCCGCCGGCGATCAGCACGACCAGCAGGCCAACGGCGAAGATGATGTTGACCGAGCTGGTGTTCAGAAGGTCAAACGCGTTGCCGAGGGTGAAGAACCGGTCCGTCGCGAACGAAAGGAAGACGCAGATGACTGCGATAACGGCGAGCAAAGCCAGTTCCGTTGCGTGGGAGCGGACAAACCTACGCATAGACCGCCTCCTCCATCGCATGGAGGGTCGTAGCGCCCGGCGTAAATTCGCCGACAATGCGCCCCTGAGCCATGTGCAGCACACGGTCCGCGTTGAAATAGACTTCAGGCACCTCGTCCGAGATCAGGATAATGGCCAGGCCGCTGTCCGCCAGCTTGGAAACGATGTCGAAAATGCCGGCGCGCGCGCCGACATCGACGCCGACCGTCGGTGCGTCGAGGATAAGCAGCTTCGGGTCGGTCGCCAGCCATTTTGCAATGGCGACACGTTGCTGATTTCCCCCTGACAGGGTCGAGATCGCGTCGTCCTGCTTTCCGATCCTGACCCCGAGGTCCCTTATCCAGCGATTGACCAGAGATCGCTTGCGATCGCTCGAAATGAAACCGCCTGAAAGGATCTTGTCCAGCGAGGCGATGACCATGTTGTCGGCGATTGCCTGGGGCTGAATGAGACCGAGCGACAGCCGGTCTTCCGAAAGATAGGCGACGCCGGCGGCGATCGCGTCACGGTTGGAACCGAAGCGAACGGGTTTGCCATCCAGGGCGACGGAGCCCGATTTCGGCTTGCGCATGCCAAACAATGTCAGCGCCAATTCGGTGCGCCCTGCCCCGAGCAACCCGGTGATGCCGAGCGTCTCGCCGCGCCGGACTGTCAAGGACACGTCGTCGAATTCGCCGGGCCGCGACAGTTCCTTGACCTCAAGCATGACCGGGCTCCTGCTCAAATCCCGATGCAGGACGGAATAGTCGAAGGTCTTGCCCGTCATCAACTCGGTGATGCGCGACTGGGTCAGGCCTTTGGTTGGATAGACGCCAACCAGGGCGCCGTCGCGCAGCACGGTGACGCGGCTGGAGATTTCAAGAACCTCCGCCAGGCGATGACTGACGAACACAACGGCGACGCCCGACGCCGACAGATTGCGCACAACGTCCAGCAGATAGTCGGTTTCGGATTGGGTGAGCGACGCCGTCGGCTCGTCCATGAAGACGAGCTTTGCCTCACCGACGAGGGCGCGGGCGATTGCTACGATCTGCCGCTGTGCGATGGGAAAGTGGTGGAGTGCCAGATCGACATCGAAGGTAACACCAAGACGTTGCAAGGCGTTGATCGCGACCCGACGCATCTCGGCATAGTTCACCAGCCGCGGCCAGCGGCCGATGACGGTCTGGAACGCGATATTCTCGGCGACAGTCATCTCGGGAAACAGGGCGAGATCCTGCCAGATGACCTGAATTCCGCTGGCCTGCGCCGTAACCGGCGACATATGGGAGTAGCTCTGGCCA
The DNA here is from genome assembly GCF_055811595.1 of Mesorhizobium sp. WSM4814. Lineage (NCBI taxonomy): Bacteria > Pseudomonadati > Pseudomonadota > Alphaproteobacteria > Hyphomicrobiales > Phyllobacteriaceae > Mesorhizobium > Mesorhizobium sp. WSM4814. The sequence continues at coordinate 322,047 of NZ_JBVVQT010000003.1, read as the reverse complement.
TCATAATCGATTTCGGCACCCGCCTCGGGCTTGTACACGCCTGTAATGACCTTGATCAGCGTGCTCTTGCCGGAGCCGTTCTCGCCGGCAAGACAATGCACCTCGCCCGGCAACACCTCAAAGCTGACATTCTTCAGCGCCTTCACGCCGCCGAACGTCATGTTGACGTTGCGGAGCGACAGCAGCGGCCGTGGTGCGGCGCCATCGAGTGCCTGATCAGCCATCGAGTCGAAACCTGGATCCAATCGCGTTTGCAATCCTGCAGCCGGGCCGGTTCGAGGCCGGGCCCGACTGCCATTAGCCCTGGGAGGCCTTACAGGCCCATCGCCGCGAGATCGTCGACAGTATCCTTGTTGATGGGGACGAGTTGATCGACGATGATGTTACGGTTTTCGAAGTCGGGCTTAACTGTCCCAAGCCCTTCGATCGTATCGCCATCCTTGATCTCTTTACCCTTCATGAGATGGTCGGCCAGCGTGACGAAAACCTCGCCCGCCTGCTTCGGATTCCACATGAAGCCGCCGGAGATCGCGTCGCTTTTGATGAGCTTCCGGCCCTGGCCTGGCGAGAATGGTCCGAGCACGAAAATTTCGCCCACCTTCCGGCGCTCTTCGATTGCTCGGCCAGCGCCGATCGGGCCTTGGCTGCCGAAGGCGAGGAAGCCCTTCAGGCCGGGATTTGCGGAAATCAGGTCAAGCGCAGTGCTGCGGCTCTTGTCTACATCCTCGGCGACGCCATAACGTTCGCCGACGAGTTTCATGTCGGGATTATTCTTCTTCAGATACTCGATTGCCGCATCGGCCCAGGCATTGTGCAGCGGCACCGTCAACGAGCCGACGAACACTGCATACTCACCCTTGCCGCCCATCTTCTCCGCCAGGAGCTTGGCGTGAGCCTCGCCGAAGCCGGTGGCAGACGCGAGTTCGAAATCCCAGTCGGCGCCCTTCTGGCCAGGCGATTCATGTGTGATGACGACGATGCCGGCGTCCTTGGCCTTCTGCAGGACCGGTTCAAGCACTTTCGCATCATTCGGCACGACGCCGATGACCTTGACGCCCTGCGCGATCAGATCCTCGATGGCGCGAACTTGCAGTGCTGGATCAGCGCTGGTCGGGCCGACCATGAATGCGTCGATCCCGAGCTTCTCGCCGCGCTCCTTGATGCCCGCCTCCATTGCGTTGAACCACGGAATGCCGCCGATCTTGACGACGACGCCGACCTTGCCGGCCTGCTGTGCCATCGCAGCGAATGATCCGCCAATCATAAGGGTCGCGGCAAGCGCCGCGATCAAGAGCTTTTTCATCTGTACTCCTCCCATAACGTTCCTAGTGGGAACACACTCGAGCCGTCGAACGACGGCGGCCGTTAGAAACTCCCCGAAAAAGACGGGGCACTTCCCCATCGATCATCCACCGGTTTTCGCTTGCACAATCGATGGTGCAGAAACTATTGTGCATCGAGAAGCTCTCGTCAAGCGGGATATTGCTCTAAATAGACGCGCCGGAGGCGCCAGATGGATCAGCGGGTCAAGAAGAAGGCGACGATCTATGACCTGTCCGTGCTGTCGGGCAGTTCGCCGTCGACCGTGAGTGCCGTGCTGAACGGCACTTGGCGCAAGCGCCGCATCAAGGAAAGTACGGCGCAAACAATTCTCGGCCTCGCCGAACTCCACCAATACACCACCAATCTGCAAGCGCGAGGCTTGCGACGCTCGCGATCAGGCCTGGTCGGCCTGATGCTGCCCGTCCACGACAATCGCTACTTCTCCTCCATGGCGCAGACGTTTGAGGGGCATGCGCGCAGCCGCGGCCAATGCCCGGTCGTGGTTAGCGCCAGCCGCGACCCCGAAGAGGAACGGCGGACCGCGGAGACGCTGATCTCCTATTCAATCGACCAGCTCTTCATCGTCGGCGCCACCGATCCCGATGGCGTGCACGAGGTCTGCGAACTGGCGGGGCTGAGGCATATCAACATCGACCTGCCGGGAGCGAAGGCGCATTCGGTGATCAGCGACAATTATCAGGGCGCGCGGATGCTGACGGAAGCAATCATCCGCCGCTTCGGCAACGACGATCCTCTGCGGCCGGACGAGCTGTTTCTGTTTGGCGGCCGCAACGACCACGCCAGCCGCGAACGCATCGCCGCTTTCCATGCGACCAAGAAGGCGCTGCTGGGCGCCGACCCTGACGATGGTGTGCAGTCCTCTGGGTATTCGCCTGATATAACTTTGCGTGCCTTCGAGGCGTTTTACCAATGCCGTGGCAAGCTGCCGCGCGCGCTGTTCATCAATTCGTCGATCAATATGGAAGGTCTGCTGCGTTTCATGGCCGGCCGGCCGGCGGAAATGTTCAGCGAACTCGTCGTCGGTTGCTACGACTATGACCCCTTCGGCTCCTTCCTGCCCTTCCCCGTAATCATGGTGCGGCAGAATGTTGAGGCGATGATCACGAAGGCATTCGAGCTGATCGATGAACCGCCGACGGCACCGCAGACCTTCCTGATCGCGCCAGAGTTGATCCAGCCCAGGTCTGCATTGAAAGGGCCGCTGGACACGCTGAAGGATATAGCCTGAGGGTGACCCGGCGCTACACCGCCTTGAGATTTTCAGTGGTTCATCGTGCCGACTCTCACGGGAGTGTCGCCGTCCTCAGCACGAGCCAACTGGGTGGGTGCGTAGGCGCCTGTAAAAAGGTCCACAGCACCGAGCGTTAGAAGCGATAACGGATTCCAAGGGCGTTCGCATTGGAACCCTCTGTCATATCTCCAAACGTGCCATCGGCGCCGGATCTATGGTGGAGTTGGTAGACGAGTTCGACGTTGGGAGCCTGCCTCACTCTGAACGAAAGCTCCGCACCAACGAAGCCGAGGAATGATGCATCGCCATCGTGGACGATTTCGCGTTCGCGCTCGATCTCGGTAGGGCCGGTAACGGCACTGAATCCAGCAGTCAGTGCGGGCGCAATCGCCAAATCACCAATGACCAGGCCGTGGTGGCGCAGTCGCGCTCCGGCCCAAAGTTCGCCAGTCGTATCATCGTCCTCGCCAAATCTTATGGCCGCGCCGGCGACGCCACCAAGAACGAAGCCAGCGCCGATATCGACGAAATCGCGACCGTATGCAGCTCCGATTATATAGTTGTCCGTGTAGTCGGCATCCAAAACATTGATCGCGTCGCCGAAGGCCCCGTGCGCAAAGACGCCACCAAAGACATAAACATCATTCTTGGTCGGCAAACCGTCTGCGAAAGGGTCCTGGGTCGCAAAATAGATAAAGGGAGAATTGTCATCGGCGAGTCCAGAACTGACTGAAATGCCCAAGATCACCGCAGCCAGGGCCACTTGCAGTCCACGCATAGACAAGCTCCGAATCAATCCCTTTCCATGGTTGGCAATTGCAATGGGGAAAAACAAGGTACGAATTGTTTTATCGCCAAAATACTGGATGCGGGTGGCTCGAACCATTCTTCAGGCTTTGCCGGGCGCGCGCAGGTGACCTTCGCCACAGGCCGTAACGGCGCAGTCTTCGGCCGCCGGCCTAACAGTAATGGCATCAGCCTATACCAATTCACGTCCGTTGCTGCGTTCGACTGCCCCGATCATCTGCTGGAGTTCCATCATTGATGGATAGGATTCCCTGTGGAAACCACGATTGAAGACCTTAGATCTCGGAACGTTTTCGTGCCGGCGCGGGTTGTCATGGAGATGCATCGAAAGCATGGGACGCGAGAAAAATGGCCATTCTTTCGGGAGAACCGGGAAGCTGTTGGGTGGCGGCAGCCACCGCTACGAACTATTCTCCGCTCGAGGGCTCGGTCCATGCCGATGCCGTTGTCGTGGGCGCCGGGATTGTCGGGCTCACGACGGCGCTTCGCCTTTGTGAGGCCGGTCGATCGGTGATCGCCGTCGAAGGCCTGCGGACAGGCGGCCAGGTGACCGGCCGCTCGACGGCCAAGATCACGACGCAGCACGCGCTGATTTATCGCCATCTCATCGACACCTTTGGGCCGGACCTGGCGCAGACCTATGCCGAAGCAAATTCCGCCGGCGCCGTGCAGATCCGGGAATGGGTTCACGACTATGCCATCGCCTGCGATCTCGAGGCCAAGGACGCCTATACCTACAGCTGCGATGCAAACCGGCGCGCGGAGATCGTGGCCGAGGCGGAGGCCGCGCGCCAGGTTGGGCTGGACGCCGATATCCTGGAGCGCGCGCCGCTGCCTTTCGAAACGGCCGCCGCTCTGCGTTTTTCCGACCAGGCGCAGTTCAATCCGGCGATGTATCTGGTTGGCCTGGCTCAAGCGGTGACGGCCCGTGGCGGGCGGATTTTCGAAAACAGCCGCGCGATCTCGATTGGCGAGGCAAGCCGCTGGCGCGTCGTTACCGACAGCGGCACCGTTCACGCCGAGCATGTGGTCGTCGCCACCAACATGACAGTGAAGAGCCCCGTCGGCATGGCGAACCGGACCCAGCCGCGCTGCCACACTGCCATGGCGTTTCGGATCGATGACCCTCTTGCCGTCGACGGCATGTTCATCGGCATCGACGATCCGACGCATTCCATCCGCACCGGCCGCGACGCCGAAGGCCCGCTGCTTGTCGCACTCGGCCCCAAGTTCGACACGGGCCAGGACGGCGATGTGGCGAAACGGTTTGTCGAGCTGGAACAATGGGCAAGAATGAGCCTTCCCGTTGGGGACGTTGCGTGGCGCTGGTGCAATGAGGACTATGATACCGCCGACAGGGTTCCGTATGCCGGCGAACCCGATCCGGACAAAGCCTCCGGTTTTCATATCGCCACGGGATTCAACGCCTGGGGCATCACCAATGGAACGGCCGCAGGCATGATGATCGCGGATTTGATCTGCGCGCGGCCGAGTCCATGGCAAAGGCTCTACGACCCGGCGCGGTCTTATCCCGAGGACTTTCACCAGAATGGCCGCAGCCAATCGATTGTCTCAAGCCTCGACGACATCGCGCCCGGCATGGGCGGTGTGATCGTCAGGGGTGACGAAAAGATCGCGGCGTGGCGAGACGCTGAAGGGGTGCTCCACCCGGTTTCGGCGACATGCACCCACAAGGGCTGCACGGTGACCTGGAACAATGCGGACAACACCTGGGATTGTCCCTGCCATGGCTCGGTTTTTGCGGCCGACGGCTCGGTCATCCACGGCCCGGCTCGAAAGCCGCTTGATCCGGCTGCGCTGTAAACGGCGGCCACCGGCACGGGCCGGTGTTACCGTGCGTAGGTTCCGACCAACTCGGTCTGCTCCAGCGCATGCTTCTGGGCTTCCTTCCAGACGAGCTGCACGCCCGCCTGTCCCGGCACACTGAGGCTCGGCACGTCGAGCGCGGCCAGCCGGAAATGATAATGATGGACGCCATGTCCCACCGGTGGCTGCGGGCCATCGTAATAGGCATTGCCGAAATCGTTGGTGCCTTGCCTGAGTGCCGACGGGCCTGGCTTGCCGTCTTGCGCCTCGGCAAGCTCGCCGGCATCGGGCGGGATATTGAACACCGCCCAATGCCCGAAAACCCCGCTCGGCGCGTCGGGATCCTGCACGACAAGAACAAGGCTCTTGGTACCGTCCGGGACACCGGACCATTTTAGCGGTGGTGAGACGTTCTGGCCGTCGCGGGTATGCCTTTCAGGGATTTTCCCGCCCGCCGGGAACGCAGGACTGATAAGGGTGAGTGGCATTTCCATCTCCCCAAGAAACGAGACCAACTGTATCTGGCGCTATTTCACGCCGCTTGCTGAGCTGCCGCGACGCGCCTGATTTCTGCCGGCAAGGATTCCCAAACCTTGATCATCTGCCCCTCTCCCACGTGGTGAGCGAGCACCTTGGATACGACCCTGAATGCATCCTTGGAATCGACCGGTCGGGTGAATTCCAACTCCGCCTTGATTTTGGCCAGGAACTCGTCGAGCGACCGCAACTTCTCGGGAGTCGTGGAGGGCTGATATTGGTCGTAATAGGCGCCGCGCACGAGGATCGGCAGCTGCGAGCCGAGGTGGGCGGCAAGATCCGGCTGCATGCGGTCTCGCAAGGCGTGGAGCACCGCTCCAAGCACATGCCATGCGACCTGCCGATCCGGTCCGATCTCGGTCATGATCTCGTCGAGCCAGATGTTTGTTGTCTGCAGCGTCTTGTCGAATACGTCGAGTCCGGTGGCGCTCATCGGAAGCCTCCTTTCAACAGGTTGAATGACTCTTGGACGAAACGGCCTTGGTCGGCTGTTGTTCCCGTCCCTAAAGGCCGCCTCTCGCGAAAGCGTGTGATCTACTCGGCCAAGTTTACGCTCGCCAAGCTTAACGCGTTTCCATCGAGAGTTGGCCCGTCAAGATTTGGCCGTGGCCACGGCAACGAAAAGAGATTGCCCTTGCCTGCTGATGCGGAACAACATCGGCTTGTTCAGCTGGCGGGATTTCGCCCACTCCTCTTGGATGTCCGACGGCTGTGTCACATCCCGGTTGTTGGCCGAGACGATCACATCGCCAGGCTGAACGCCGTTTTCGGCGGCGAGGCTGTTTGGAGCCACTTCCTGGACGAACACGCCTGTAGTATCCGGCTGGAGTCCGAGCTGCTGGCGTGCCTCATCCGGGATTGGGCTGAGCGACAATCCAAGACGCGTGTCGGCCGTTTCCGACTTCGGAACGGCGCTGGTCTGTTGCTCCTCATCGTTGCGTTGTCCGATGGTCAGAGCTATTTCCTGTTGGCTGCCTCCGCGGTTCCGTGTCAGCGTCGTTTTTGTTCCCGGCTTTTGGCTCGCAGCCGCGAGCGTCAGATCATGGACGCTCTGGATGTCCTTGCCGTTAAAGCGTGTGATCACGTCTCCCGCCTGTATGCCTGCCTGCTCTGCCGGACTGCCGGGTTCGACCGAGGCGACCAGCGCTCCCTTGCTGCCGGGTATTCCAAGCGCCTCGGCAATCGACGGGGTGATCTCCTGGAGACGCACCCCGATGAAACCGCGCTCGATCCGGCCAGTGCGGATCAACTGGTCGACGACGTTCCGGGCGGTGCGGGATGGTACCGCAAAGCCAATCCCTATGCTGCCACCTGTGGGAGATACGATGGCCGTATTGACCCCGATCACTTCGCCGCGAGCATTGAACAGCGGGCCGCCGGAATTGCCGCGATTGATTGAGGCGTCGGTCTGGAGAAAGTCGTCGTAAGGACCGGCATTGATGTCGCGCGAACGGGCCGAAAGCACGCCGACGGTAACGGTCCCGCCGAGCCCGAACGGACTGCCGATAGCGATCGTCCATGCGCCGGGTTGTACTGCATCGGAGTCACCCCAGGCGGTCGTTGTCATATTGGACCGCGGATCGATCTTCAGCACCGCGAGGTCGGTTGCCGGATCGCGGCCGACGAGTTGCGCAGGCAACGTCTCCTTGTCGGAGAATACGACATGAATTTCGCTTGCATCGGCAACGACATGGTTGTTGGTGACGATGTACCCCTCGGGGCTGATCACAAAGCCGGAACCAAGGGCCTCTCGCACCTGCGGTTGCGCCGGTCCGAGGCCGGGACTGCCGAAAGGACTAAGAAAGTCGCCCAGCGTCGCCTGGTCCTGGATGATCTGTTTGGTCGTTATTGCGACCACGGCCGGAATTTTCTCGCGCACGATCGCCGTGAAGTCGTTTGGGATTTCCTGAGCTGCGAGCGGAGCAAAGCCGCCGGCCGAGAGCATCAGAGTTCCGGCGATCAGGCCGGCGCAAAGTCTTTTGTTCAATACCGGTAACATGGCCTGCGACTCCTCCAGCGTTCAGTGATCAAGCGTGCGACCGCTCCGGCATGAGCCAGCGGTTCACCAGCGGATTACGACAACCCTGTCGTTCCCGTTGGCGAGTTCGACAGCTTCGGTGCCGTCCGGTTTCCGGCTTTCGATCCGGGCACCTTCTACTGTTTCTATGCCGGCAATGTTGGCCGCAAAGGCCTCGTCAATCTCGGCGGCACAGACGAGGGTATCCGGGGGCAGATCCTTCACTTGGTCCATCAACTCGCGAAGCTTCATGGCGAACCTCCTTGGCACAGGCCCGGATTCTTTCAGCCGCACATTCCAACCATGTGCCTCCAGAAAAGTTCCCAGACGCGATTGCGGGCATGTCACAGGGACGAGATTCCGCCAACGATGCATCGGTGGTGGCATGGATCAGGAGCGCGGGCCGTGTTCACATGAATCGAGAGCTTCCTGCCTCCGACAAGGGACCCGGCCATGAGCCTTCGTCCGGCCGCCCTGAATGCAAGGCGTCGGCTCGATCAACACTGCGGCACCGGCGATGCCACCAGCCTTTTGCCGGCCAGCCGCTAACGAGGACGACCAAGACTTGTCGTCACCGTTCTGGGCTGGCCTCAATGCGCAAACCTTGCCCTCAGCCAGGCCAGAAGTCTGTTCCCGGTAATCGTCCGGCGGACTCTGGCGGCAGCCCATCGCGCTTGCATCGTAGCACCAACGTGACAGTGACAGACGATGTTGTGCAACTGCCAGTCACTTAGCTCGAAGAAGCGCTTTGCCTCACCGTAGGTATCATCTTTCAGACCCATGGCGCGCAGCACCGGATCCTCATAGGCAACGGTGATCGGCGACCCCGCGCCACGCGCTACGTCACGAGCTTCAGGACTGAGATATTCGGTGCCTGAAAGGGCTCCGAGGCAACGCCGTGGATTTTGTTCGAGAAGCTCTGCCCAACGCTCGATCCGCTGCGCCCGAGTCATGACCGGGTATGTCGCCGAGGGCTCAACTTTCGCAAGTGTCTGCAGTTGGTCGAGTGTTTGGTGTTTCATGGTCGGCTCCTTTCAACAGGTGGAAGTGCCCACGCCCTAACAGAAGATTATTGCGCTGCGACGCGCCGACAAGGCCGGAATTGGCAATGTCAGGAGTTTGCCCCTCGCCCGGTTCGTATCAGGAACCTTCCCGGGGGCCTGCTTGTTTTGGCTAGTGAAAGGAGACGGTCATGAGCACAAAACCACCACCCGTTCCGACAGAGAACCAAAGCCCAAAGGGTCCGGGCGACAAGAAGTCGGTTCCTGTCGACCAGACGCAGCACAGCCATTCCGCCCCAAATCCCGACAAACAGGGCCAGCAGGGCAACACGAAGGTCAATACGACCCATCAAGGCCATCAGCAGGACCGTTAGGTGATTTCATGTCCACGTCGAAGAAGACCCGCGCCAGTATTCGCCATGGCGGTCCTGGCGCATCGCACGAAAACGCCAAGGAGCCGCTGGTGATAGAAAAGCCGCCAGCCGATTCCGATCTGCGCAGCCGCAGCAAGATCTCAGGTGGCGGAGGCGAACGCGACAGCCACCATACTCATGACCCCGAAAAGAAGGGCGGCGGCACCCGACCGGCAAACAAAGGGCGGTAGAGTGGCTGTGGCCTACTTTGGCCTACCGCCGCAACTTCCGACTGCGTCAGGCATTTTTGCTGTGATCGCCGTTCCTCCAGGCGGTCCGAGGCTGAGAAAGCCTGTCGCCCGCGGGCTCCCGGCCGGCGGGCTGTCTCGTCAGCCTACCGGCTTTTCCCGCGAGACGAGCGACAGCGATGCTACTTCCGGTGGAACAGGAAGCCCCCTCTGGGAGTTCATACCGTCATCAACAGGCGCATGGACGTGCCCTTGTACGGCGCGGCAGCGCACGAATGGGAGAACCACCATGAGCCTCGGAACCATACTCATCATCATTTTGATCCTTATCTTGCTCGGCGGGTTCAGCGGCTTGGGTGGTGGACCGTTCTACGGCACCGGCTATTATGGTGGCGGCGGCCTCGGTCTCGTGCTGCTGATCGTTATTATCCTGGTCCTTCTCGGGCGCATTTAGTACACGATTAGGCGGACAATTTTGGCGATGATCCTGTGTCGGCCTGATGCCTTGCCCAGGAATGTCGCCGCGACTGCGGGCAAAGGGGGCCGCACGTGATTGTCCGGACGGAACCGAAACCGCTCAAGGGCATTATAGCCGCTCAGAAATCCACGAGAATGGCGCCATAAGTGAACTTCGTTGAACAAGCCGATGTCGGCCTCGGAGTTCCGGGCATTCCCACTGCCGATCTGATGCAGGCACTGCCGGTCGCCATCTACACCGTCGACGGGCAGGGACACATCACCTTCTTCAACGAAGCCGCAGCTGAGCTCTGGGGCCATCGTCCTGTTATCGGTCGGGACCTATGGTGTGGCTCGTGGAAGCTTCGTCATCTGGACGGTCGGGATATGGCGCATGGCGAGTGTCCGATGGCCGTGGCGCTGCGCGAAGGGCGGGATGTCTCCTGGGACCAGGCGATTGCGGAGCGGCCGGATGGCGACCTGGTCCCATTCAGGGCTCACCCACGCCTGCTTCGCGACGAAGCGGGCAATGTAGTCGGGGCCATCAACACGCTGCTCGACCTGCGCACGCAGACGCTGGGCGATGAAGCCCGCATGCGTCTTGCCGCCATTGTCGAGTCGTCGATGGACGCCATCGTCTCGAAGGACATGAATGGCATCATTACCAGCTGGAACTATGCTGCAGAACGCCTGTTCGGCTACACGCCTGCCGAGGCGATCGGCCGGCCGGTGACGATGCTCATTCCGCCTGACCGTATCGACGAGGAAGTCTCGATCATCAGTCGCATCCGCGCCGGCGAACGCGTCCCCTCCTATGAGACGATGCGCCTGCGCAAGGACGGCACGCTCGTTTCGGTCTCGCTCACCGTCTCACCGATCCGCGACGGGATCGGGCGGGTCGTCGGCGCCTCCAAGATCGCGCGCGACATCAGTTCCCACAAGGAGAACGAACGGCGCATCCGACTGCTCATGCGCGAGGTCAACCATCGGGTGAAGAACCAGTATTCGGTCATCATCTCGATGATCCGCGAGACAAGCAAGCTGACGAGCACACCTGAGGCTTTCCTCGGGCAAGTTCGAGAGCGCATCCTGGCGCTTTCGGAATCCCATGATCTCCTGGTCAATGCCGAATGGCGCGGCGCGACGGTCGGCGAGCTCATCCAGGCACAGCTCAAGGCGTTCGCAGCGCAGTCCCGCGTGTCGATGGCCGGGCCACTGGTGGTACTGCAGCCGAACGCCGTCCAGTATCTCGGCATAGCCTTTCACGAACTCGCCACCAATTCGGCAAAACATGGAGCGCTGTCGTGCAACGGCGGACGCGTCGAGATCGATTGGCACGTGGTCCCTGCGGGCGACGGCGCTGAGACCTTTCGACTGGTCTGGCGTGAGTTGGACGGGCCAATCCTGGACGCTGTCAGGGGGCGCGGTTTCGGACTGGTCGTGCTCGAGCGAGTGGCGCCGCAGGCTCTCAGCGGCAGCGGGCGGCTGGAGTTCCACGCCCGAGGCATCACCTGGACGCTCGAGGCGCCGCTGCATTTCGTCCAGACATCACTGGCCGAAATCGCGGCCGATTGAAGGAATTTCGCCGCGCTCGTGACGTGAAGCTGAGCCCTTCCCCGCGACCGACTGTGTTCGGCCAGACCTATTGCGTTTGGTCCGGCGGGCGAAAATAAGGCGAAACAGCCCAGTCCTCCAGAACATCGACGTCGCCTCTTCCAGGCAGGGCATCGCAGCCAAGCGAGTGCCGATCGACGTTACCTGGTTCAAACACGGTCAGGTTGTCGAATTCCATGGCCGCCCCGTAGAACTGGGCGGCTTGCAACACCAAGCATTCGACGTCTTCAAGCGCAACGTTTTCTGCGAGGTTTCGCAGCCGCACAGCCTCGGCCACCGCAGTGACATTGACTATCCCCTTACACCGGGCGGCGGTCCAAACTTGCAGGTTAACGTCGTGACACAAATGGGCCGAATAACCGTCTCTCATGGAAACCCCTTCCTTTCAGGAGCGGTTTGTCCCTCAAGATCAGCATGTGCCATAGCAGCTCGAATGACAAGCGTAATCCATCAAACAACACACAAAATCAACAAGTTAGCATACCGCTCAGGCTACACGATCGACGCTTGACGGTAACTGTGAGCCTTTCACGCCGATGGCCAATTAGCCGGTCTTGACGGCTGGCGAGGCTTTTCCTACTTCTTAGACAAATACTAACTTTGAGCGGCTGGAGGGCAGAAATGGCCGAGCTGGAAAGACCCGAACGACTGCAGATCATGCTAACGTCGGAGGAATTGGCTGCTTTGGAAAACTGGCGCTTCGAAACGCGCATGCCAAGCCGCTCGGCGGCCGTGAGAGAGTTGCTGCGGCGCGGTCTCCACGCGGACGGATTCTTGACGGCAGCACAAGGTGCCAAGTCGCAGGATTTTGGAATTCTGCCCAATTCCGGCATTGGCGATGGAGCGTCTCGCGACCAGGGCGGCGGCAAGCTATAAGGTTGCCTCGCGGCGCTAGAGATGCTTCGGCGCCGGAGCCTTGCCCTGTGGAACTTCAGGCAATCGTCGTGCGTTCGGTGAGGCATGTTGTGGACCGGAACAGGGCCGGTTGCATCATCACACAGGCCAGCAAGGATCGAGGCAGTGAGCTTCCTTTACCGCGCGGCAAAAATCGCCGAGCAAGCTCATTCGGGGCAGACCGACAAAACCGGACAGCCCTATATCGAGCATTGCCGCCGGGTCGTTGATGCCGTCGAAACGCTCGACCAGAAGGCCGTTGCCTACCTCCACGACGTTGTTGAGAAAAGCGACGATTGGGATCGCGAGCGGCTCGAGGCGGCTGGTTTCGGAACATCCATCGTATCGGCAGTCGATGCGATGACACGCAGGCCGGACGAGGACGACCTCGCTTTCGTGCGCAGAGCAGCAGCCAACCCATTGGCGCGGCCGGTCAAGCGCGCCGATCTTACCGACAATTTATGGCAGGCACAGCAGATTGGCGCGTCGACATCGAAATATGAAGACGGACTGCGGATCCTCGACGAAGAATTCTCCTGATGACGAAAGGATTGTCGCCTGTGGCGCGATCGGCCGATGTGCGACCTTCATGCGAGGCTCTATTCGGGGATGTGAGGCGTATGTCGCTTGTCCTCGGCAGGATCGGCATCGATCCGCGCCTTGCTGGGATCGAAGGCGCCATGGCGGGCGATGGCCAATGCCGGCGTGTCGGGCGTCTCGTAGGCCCACATGAAGTCGTCGGCCGCTCCGCCGACCGCGTGGACCCGCCAGTAACTGGCCGTGCCCTTCAGCGGGGAGTGGGTTGTGGTGTTGGTCTTCTCCAGAAGGTCGAAATAGATATCCTCGAACGGGATATAGAAGACGGGATCGTGCCCTTCTTCATGAAGCACTTTTGCCCGCTCGGTTGAGGCAATGATCGCGTCGGAGAACCTGACCGTCACGGTTCCATTGAACGGGGTGATCGTCAGCGCGCCGGGACGGCTGGCGGAATTTGCGGTTGATGGCTGCATTCGACTTCTCCGTGGCTGCCTGTCTGCTGCAACGTCGTTTCGCCCATCGGGGTTCCAACGGCGACAAGTGCCTCGGGCGCGCGATGATTGGGTTCGACTTCAAGTCAAGAATTCCCGCGACGCGGGCTTTGCCAGGCCACCCCAGCCAGGTGAAAACCCTGTGCGTGCTATCCAATCCACATTTCAAGGGAACGTTACCGCCGAAAACTTCGTTCATTGGTCATCGCGGCGGGGCTTCGCAAAAATGAAGGGAGATTGCCATGAAGGTCGGCAACTGCATGACGAGGAATGTCGAGATCGCTAACCCTGAACAGTCCATTCGCGAAGTAGCTGAGACCATGGGCAGGCTTGACGCCGGAGTGATGCCCGTGGGCGACCACGACCGGCTGGTCGGGATGATCACCGATCGGGATATCGCGATCCGCGGCGTAGCACAGGGTAAGGGGCCTGACACGAAAGTGCGTGATGTCATGAGCCCGGAGGTCAAATATTGCTTCGATGATGAAGACGTAGAGCATGTGCTTGAGAACATGGGCGACCTGCAGGTGCGTCGGCTCCCGGTCCTGAACCGAGACAAGAGGCTCGTCGGCATCGTCTCGCTCAGTGATCTCGCGACGAAAGCCGAAGCGGCAGAAGCCGGAGAGGCTTTAAGCGACATCTCGAAGCCGGGTGGCGAGCATTCGCAGACAGCCCACTGACGCTGGCGCCCCGCCGGAGCAAGGTTCAGGAGCAAATCCATGGATGACGCACCGAAGCACCTTTCAGCGCCGAAAAAAGCGCGGCGGGGCGAAATCATCGTGCAGGCGCGGACGCTCACCGGAGTATAATTTCGTGATAAGCTCTTCTTGTGACGGGCATCTTGCGGCCGGGCAGCCCTTGGTCGCAGACGATGAGCTTGAGCACCTGATGTTCTCGAACGATTGCAAGCGTCCTGCCAAAGCCTGTTGCGAAGGCGGGGCCTCTCGGAGTGGACGGATTTGGGTTGCTCGCTGAATCTTGGGACGATCGCCGGCACCACCGTGCGCGTTCACTTTACCTTCCTGCTTCTGCTCGTCTGGATCTGGCTGACGCACTATCAGATCGGCGGCACGCCAGCGGCCTGGCAAGGCGTTGCCTTCATCATTGCGGTTTTTGCCTGCGTGGTCCTGCATGAGTTCGGCCACATCGCCGCTGCGCGGTATTTCGGCATCAACACGCCGGACATTACGCTTTTCCCGATCGGCGGCGTCGCCAGGCTCGAACGCATGCCCGAAGAGCCGGGGCAGGAGTTCGTGATCGCGGTCGCGGGGCCGCTGGTCAATGTCGCGATCGCCGCACTGATCTTCGTCCTGCTCGGCGGGTCGGCGGGCGTCGAACAGATGGCCGGGATCGAGGATCCGCGTATGAGTTTTCTCGCCAGGCTTGCCGGGGTCAACGTCTTCCTGGTCATCTTCAATATGATCCCAGCCTTCCCGATGGATGGTGGCCGTATCCTGCGCGCCGCACTCGCCGCCCGCCTGTCGTGGTCGCGCGCGACCCAGATCGCAGCCACGATCGGGCAAGGATTGGCCTTCGTTTTCGGTTTCGTTGGGCTGTTCTACAATCCGCTGCTGATCTTCATCGGCATCTTCGTCTATCTCGCCGCGGCAGCGGAAGCGCAAAACGCACAGATCCGGGAGGTAGCCACAAGCGTCCTTGTCGCGGATGTGATGATCACCGAGTTCGCCCGGCTGGAACGGTCGGCGACGCTCGACCAGGCAATCGAGATGCTGCTCGCGACGACGCAGCACGAATTCCCTGTCGTCGACTCCGCTGGCCATCTTGAAGGATTGGTGACACGCAACGACATGATCCGGACATTGAAGGAAAAGGGACCCGCCGCACCGGTCGCGAGCGCAATGCGGCACGATATCCCGAAAATACATTACCGCAAAAGTCTCGAGGAAAGCCTGCGGCTGATGCAGCAGGCAGATGTGCCTGCTGTAGCCGTCGTCGACAGTTCCGACCGGCTGGTCGGGCTCATGACACACGAAACCATAGGCGAGATGCTCATGATCCGCTCGGCCGTGTCGGATGCCTTCCGATTTGGTCGTTTGCGTGGGGCCAAGCCACGATTCACACGGATCTGAGCACAAGTGTTCTTTTCACCGCCGGATCGGGTGAGTGCGCTCTAAATCGTAGCGGAGCGATAAGCAGAAATCGGCCGGAACGAAGGTCGTCCCGGCCCTTTTTTCTGTGCCTCAAGCGCCCCCGACATGAGGCAGAAGTTCAAGCGCACCGCGATAGATCATGTCGCCAGCGACGTAGAGGATCACCACCAGGCCGACATAGGCAATCCAACGGTGCTTCTGAAGCAGATTGGCAATGAGGTTTGCAGCGATACCCATCAGCGCTACGGAGAGGACAAGGCCGAAGATCAGCACGTTCGGATGTTCGCGCGCAGCACCGGCTACCGCCAGAACATTGTCGAGTGACATGGAGACGTCGGCGATGATGATCTGCCAGGTTGCCTGGGCCAAGGTCTTGCGCGGAGCCTTGCCAGCTACGACGCCATCGTAGTCGACGTCGCTTTCCGAAAGCGCTTCGATCGCCTGTGCTTCCTGCGCATGGTTTTGCCGGAGTTCGCGCCACATCTTCCAGCAGACCCACAACAGCAAAAGACCGCCGGCGAACAGCAGCCCGACGATCTGCAGGAGCTGGGTTGTCGCGGCCGCAAAGCCGATGCGCAGAACGGCCGCTGCGATTATGCCAACGACGATTGCGTTTCTGCGCTGCTCTTTGGGTAGTCCGGCCGCGGCAAGGCCGATAACGATGGCATTGTCGCCGGCCAGCACCAGGTCGATCATGATGACCTGCATGAGAGCGGTCATTGCTTCGGGACTGAAAAAATCTGTCATACGGCACCCTTGCGTTCAGCTAGGGGTGACGCGGCTTGCGAGTATAACCGTAGAGCAACGCGGACACCGCGTATGACAAGAGAAATGCCGCTACAGCTGAAGAAAACTCAAAGCCAGGCCACCCGGATTGGAATTCCAGTCCGACATCGCAGTCCTGAAGGACTGCCAGAGGGGCCCGGCCTGGTAGCACCTAGCTATTGCCCCAAGCGCAAAAACTCAAGGCTTAATTGTGATCCGCATATGCGGCATCGCTCGGCAAGCTGGTTAAGCCAGGTCGATCAGCCACGCGGCCATTGAACGGGCCGGCAGCCGCAAGTAAGGTTGATACAGTGGGCTTCGGTCAATTTCTCCAACACCCGATCTGCGACCGTCGATGGCGATGAAGGGAATTCCGTCTTGGCTGCTCATCGGCGACCGATCGGCCAATATCTGTTCCCAATCGGCTCCTTGGGCCTGGCCGCACTCATTCATTTCGGCGCCGCGTCGATCGAGCATTCGCCGCTCTCGATCAAGATCCTTGCGTTGATCGTCGTCGCTATCTTCATCTTCGCGACAGTGTTTGTGGTTTTGCATCATGCAGAAGCCGTCGCACTGCGGCTCGGTGAACCATATGGCACGCTGCTGTTGACATTTTCGGTGACGGCCATCGAAGCATCGGTCATCGTTTCGATGATGCTGCACGGCGAGAACAACCCGACGCTGGCACGCGAATCCGTGTTTTCGACGGTCATGATCGTTTGCGCTGGCGTCGTCGGGGTCTGCCTCACCCTGGGTGGGCTGAAGCATCGATATCAGGACATCAAACGACAGGGCACCAACGCCTCGCTTGCCGTCATTATGGCGCTGACAGTTCTTACGCTGATCCTTCCAAACTACACGCTTGCAACAAGCCCCGGTACGTTCTCCGCCTCGCAGCTCGCTTTCGTGAGCGTTCTTTCAATCCTCCTCTATGGTGCCTTCGTCTTTGCCCAGATGGTGCGCCATCGGGGCGATTTTATCGAAGACCTGACCTCCAGCGCGGAACATGACAAGCATGTATCTGAGGGTGGGAAAGTGACCACCAATGTGCTCCTCTTATTTGTCGGACTGGCAGGGATCGTTCTTCTGACCGAGCAGGTGGCCGGCAGCATCGAGAATGGGCTCAAGTTTCTTCAAGTTACCCAGGCGGACGCCATCGTGGGCTTCTTCGTCGCTGCGCTTGTGCTTATGCCGGAGGCGGTATCCGCGGTTCGGGCAGCGCTCAATAACGAGCTTCAGCGAGGGCTGAATGTCGCCCTCGGCTCGGCCTGCGCCACAATCGGCCTGACAATCCCGGCGATCGGTGCGGCGAGCCTGCTCACCGGACGAAGCCTGACTCTTGGTCTGGGTCCGGGGGATACCGTGCTTCTCCTCCTCGCGCTTGCCATCAGCATCGTGAGCTTTGGGACGGGCCGAACAACGATGCTGACGGGGCTCGTTCATCTCGTCGTGTTTGTCGCCTATCTGTTCCTTATCTTCGTGCCGTAGGTGATCGCCCGCCGTCTTCGGCCATCGCTGCGTTCTGTCGATTTGCGGCGCACATGCCTAGCCTGCATTACTGGACCTTCGAGCGTAGGCGATCCGTCACGAACTCCATCAACACCACGATGGCGAAGATCACGAGAATGATGGTCGAGGCATTCCTGTATTGGAAAAGATCGAACGCGACCTTCAGCTCCTGGCCGATGCCACCGGCTCCAACGAGGCCGAGAACAACTGATGAGCGCACTGCCTTTTCAAGCGCGAAGAGCGTGGTGTTTATCAGGGACGGCATGGCGTCAGGCAGTACTGCCCCGCACAGAACAGAGAATCGTCCGGCGCCGATTGCAAACAGCGCTTCCTGAGGTCTTTCGTCGGCATCCTCCATCGCCTCGGCGAAGAAGCGCCCGCAAAAGCCGATCGTATCGACGACGATGGTCATGGTGCCGGCAACCGCCCCGAGACCAACGGCTGACACGAAAAGTAGTGCCCAGACCAAATCTGGAACAGTCCTGAACAACGAGACCAGCATCCTGGAGATATGCCGGAACGGGCCGATCGGGGTTATGTCCTTGGCCGAGAGCCAGGCAAACGGCAAGCTGAGGACGACACCTATTGCTGTCCCCACGAGCGCTATCTGAAACGTTTCGACCATGCGCCAGAAAACCCTCAGGAGGAACCCTGGCTCGACATTTGGGGGTATCATGCGGCCGACGAGATGGACCATTCGGGGCACCCCGCCTGCCAGTTGTTCCGGCGAAGGTGCGACCTGCCCGGCGGAAACGATCACGAGAGCGGCCAAAGCGACGGCAAAGCTGAAAGTGAAGGGCGAGATCGATGGAATCCGGCTCGGCGAAAGGCGGTCATGCATCGAAGACGTCTTTCAGATCAGCGCGGGTCACCTGCGCCGTCGGTCGGTCGAAGAAGACCTTGCCCGCCTTGAGCGCTATCAAGCGGTCGGAGTAGTCGAGAGCATGTTCCATGTCGTGCGTGGTGTAGACCAAAGTGATCGCCTGTTCCTGGGTCAGCTCGGAGAAGACGCGCATCACATCATGTCCAGCCGCCGGGTCGAGACTTGCCGCCGGTTCGTCTGCTATCAAAAGCTTCGGACGCCGGATCAACGCACGGGCAATCGCCACCCGCTGCGCCTGCCCTCCAGAAAGCGCGTCGGCGCGGGCGCCCGCCTTGCCGAGAAGCCGCACTTCGGCGAGGGCCTGCATTGCTTCCTCGCGCCAGTGTTGCTTTGCGATGGAATGGTGCCAGCCGCGCCAGCCGCCGGGCAGCCCGAGCTTGCCCTGCAAAACGTTTGTAAGAACCGATTGGCGGCTGACCAGTCCGTGGTGCTGGAAGACAAATCCGATCTGCCTGCGAATGCGCCGCAGCTGGGCGACGGACGGCGCCGAGCGGAAGCTCTCGCCGAGGGTGACGACCTCGCCACCGCTCGACGGTAGAAGACCAATGAGGCATTTGAGCAGGGTGGATTTTCCAGCACCGTTCGAGCCAATCAGGGCAACCCGTTCGCGCGATGCTATGGTGAGGCCGATACTGGAGAAAATGACCTTTCCGTTCGCATAGCTCTTCGCAAGATCGTGCGCCCGAATGATGGCTGTCATAGTGACCTCTTGGCCCAGACCGAACTGCGAAACAGACCGGCGGTTAGCCGCCGGCCTTGTCGCTGAAAGGAGCAAGTCGATGAAAAAGGAGCAAGCCTCAGTTTACGAAGTCGGTGAGGGTCTCGATTCCGATCGTGCGGTACATCGAGCGGACATAGTCGTAGTCCGAGTCCCTGACATCAGTCAGGAAGAAACCGCCCTTGAATTTCTGGTTGTCCTCGCCGGTCAAGATCGCTTTCATCAGCTCATTGCCATTCTTCGCAAAGGCATCGCGGATCTTGACGAACACGTCATCTGAAATGTCCTTGCGGGCGACAAGAATGTCGTTCGGCAGATCGCGGCCCCGTGCGATGACCGAGAAGGCAACGCCAGGGAATGCTTCCCGGACCGAGTTCAGATAGCCGAAATTCAAGCCGATAGCGGCGATGTCGCCGCGGATGAGAGCCTCAGCCGCGATGTTGCGCGATATGATTACTGGTTCGTAATCGGTGGCATATTTCAGGTTGAAATCGGCCAGCGCCTGGGCGGGGCCGAGGTGCTGGGACGTCGAGCCGACCGAGCCGAATGCGACCTTCTTGCCCTTCAAGTCTTCGACCGAGCGGATCGGTCCATTCGCCAGCACGGCGATCTGAGCGAAATAGTCCGGGCGCTGCCAGGCGACAACAATCTTCGGCTGGCTTAATTCCTTCATGACGACGTATTCTGCAGGACCGGTCAGGACAAGATCGACCTGCCCGGAATTCATCGCCTCGACGGCGGTGGTCCGCGAACTGACCGGAAACAGCTCGACATCCAGGCCGGTCGCCTCTTCAAGAGCGGTCTGGAAAGCACCGAATTCCTGCTGAAGAGCCTCCAGTCCCTCCATGTCGGTTACCGCGAATTTCACCGGCTCCGCAAACACTGGAAGAGCGGAGGCAAGCGTCAGGGCGAGTGCGGTTGCGATGCTGCGGATCATCGTTTTTTCCTTTGCTGTATAGACAGGAAACTGTTACCCGCTAATCCGTATACGCAGCAGATGACGTGCTCGTGACATTTCGCCGGCGCCACCGGCAGACTTTGCTTTTTGAGGGATACAGTGAACTGGCACATCCAGGGTGGTCGCATCCTTACCGAACGGGGATTTGAAACCGCGGACCTGAGCGTCACCGGCGGCGCCCTGTCAGAGCTGCGGGCGGCCCATGCCTCCACAATCGATGCCGATGGTCTGCTCGTGCTTCCGGGCATCGTCGATATTCACGGCGACGGCTTCGAGCGCCAGATCATGCCGCGGCCCGGTGTCCGCTTCGACACCGCGCTGGCGCTGAAAGATACGGACCGCCAGCTTGTCGCCAATGGCGTAACCACGGCCTTTCACGGCGTCACGGTGTCGTGGGAGCCTGGACTTCGCTCGCTCGACGCTGCCAAACAGCTGATCGGCGCGGTCTGCGATCTCCGCGATAGCCTTGGCTGCGATACGCGTCTGCATCTGCGCTGGGAGACCTTCGCGCTTGATCAGATGGCGCAGGTCGTACGATGGCTCTCGCTTTCGCCACGGCCGATCATCGCCGTCAACGATCATACGACGGGGTCGGTGCTGAACGGCACGATTGCCCGCAAGATCGGTCAGATGGCGGAGCGGTCTGGCTTGAGCCGCGAGCAATACATGACGTTGCTCGGCCAGATTTGGTCCCGCCGCGCCGAGGTTGAGATCGCGATCGGGAAGCTGGCCGCAACTGCGCGGGCCAATGGCAATGTGCTTCTTGCCCATGACGAAGCGTCTCCCGAGGAACGCATGTATTTTCGCGCCCTCGGCGCAAAGGCCTCGGAATTTCCGCTAACGCTCGAAACGGCCAAGGCCGCGCGGCAAATGGGCGAGGATGTGATCCTCGGCGCGCCCAACGTCGTGCGCGGCGGCAGCCATAATGGAGCGCTAAATGCCACCGAGGCCGTCAGAGCCGGACTTTGCACGGTGCTGACCAGCGATTACCACTACCCTTCGCCTCTGCATGCGGCCTTCAGACTGTCTTCGCCAGACGCCGGCGACTTCCCCTCGATCTGGAATCTGGTTTCGGCAAACCCGGCCCGGGTGGCCGACCTCGACGATCGCGGCTCGCTTGTTGCCGGCCGCCGGGCGGATCTGATCCTGGTCGATGCTGGCGATCCAGAGCATCCGCGTGTGGTGGCCACCATGGTCCATGGACAAATTGTCTATAGCTCCGGGCTCTCCCGCACAGACCGACGGTCTGCACGGCGGTCGCGGGTGAATAAGGTCTCATGACCTTGGACACGAAAATATCAACACCACACGAGCGCAATGGCAATCGCCTTCTGGCCTTTGACGGGCTGGTCTTTCGGCCACGCAGCGATACGCCGATCTGGCAGCAGATCTACGATCACATCTTCGATCTGATCGAGAGCGGCAGTCTTGCGCCGGGCAGCCAGCTTCCCGGAGAAACGCATCTGGCAGAGAAACTCGCGGTCACCCGCATTACGCTTCGCCGAGCGCTGCAGCAGTTACAGCATGAGGGCCACCTCACCGCCCGCAAGGGCGTCGGTATCTTCGTGCGAAACCTGCCCTCGACATTCACTGTTCGCGACGGACAGCGCTTTCTCGACAATTTCGAAGCCCACGGCCAGGAAATCGGCACCAATACGCTGCTGATCGTCCGGGAACCGGCCGAAGCGGCCGTGGCGGAACGGTTGCGTCTCGCACCTGACACCACCATTATCCGGCTGTGCCGGATCAGAACGTCGGACAAGCAGCCGGTTTACGTCAATACCAAGTTCTTTCCGGCGCATCTCTTCCCCGACTTCGAGCAGAGATACGATGTGCGTCAGTCGGTGACCGATGTTTTCCGCGCGCATGGCATCGACAACTACCGGCGGGCCGAGACGCGCATCAGTGGCGGCTTTGCATCCCCCGATGAAGCGGAAATCCTGCGGCTGACGCCCGGAACGCCAGTATTCCGCATCAATGCTGTCAACGAGGACCGCAACGGCGTACCAATCGAATGGACCCGCGGCTGCTGGCCGCTGACATCCGTCGAATTCGTCTTCTGATTATGGCGCATGTCAACACGACCAGTTAAGGACGTCAGTCGGGCCATTGGGTCGACCCTTAGACAGACACCACAAGCCGGTCGAGAAAAGGCCGCTGGCCGACAAGCAGCTTTTCCCGGGCCGTTTCGAGGCCGAACCACCCTGCGCGATCGATCTCTGGAAAGGTTTGCATGCGGCCGCTGCGCGGCGGCCATTCCATCTCGAACATGTTGCTGCGCAAGGTGCCGGCATCGAAATCGCCTTCGGCCCCAAAGGCTGTAACTTGCTTGCCGCCGGGCTGGCGCAGTTCCCCTAGCGGAATCAGTGCTGCCTCAAGCTCCCAGCCAGTTTCCTCGACAAATTCGCGGCGCGCCGCAGCTTCCGGCTGTTCGTCATCACCATACTCGCCCTTTGCAATCGACCATGCGCCAATATCCCGGCTTTGCCAGAACGGCCCGCCAGGATGGACAAGCAGCACCTGCAGTTCACCGGTTGATCTGCGGTAAGGCAGGACGCCTGCACTTCTTTTCGCCATCGCCTCATATGCCTCCGCCATCCAGCCTATCATCGCAGGCAGGCTGAACGGGACATGTTCCGTTTGTCGAAAGACTGCCCTGCCCTGCGTCGATGCGACCGGCTACTGACGCCAGGTCAAATCTCGCTCGTTGTTTGGCCAACCCAGGGATTGACGACATTCAGCCCCGCAGCCTCGAAAGGGCTGGTGTCGCGTGTCGCGATCATGAAGCCCCGTGCAGCGGCTGTGGCGGCGATATAGCCATCAGCCTTGCCGATTGCCTTGCCGGCCGCTTTGGCGTTCGCTGCCAGTTCGGCATAGGCTTGCGAAGCGTCAAGATCGAAGGGCAACACGCGCCCCCTGAACAGCGGCAACACGCCCCGCTCCATGCGCTCGTGCAAGGTTTCGCGGCGCTTGCCGGCAGGCAGCGCTGCGATACCGAAACGCAACTCGGCTACAGTGATGGCCGATAGATAGAGCGTTTCGATAGCCTGCGCGTCGATCCACGCCACGACACCCGGGTCGGGCGCGAGCTTCCACGGCTCGGAAATCACGTTTGTGTCGACGAGGATCATTCAAACTTCATCGGCTCGGCTGGGGTCTTGTCGCGGAGTTCCTGTATTGCGCGCACGTCTTCATCCGCAAGTCCGGCCTCGCGGCCGATGGCGGCCAGGAGCGAGCCGAGCTTGACACGGCCCTCGGGCCGCGCCGCCTTCTCCAGGATGTCGCGGATTTCGGCTTCTGCGCTACGCCCGTGCATGGCTGCGCGCACCCGTAAGGCGCGGTGCACTTCGTCGGGCACGTTGCGGACTGTGATGGATGGCATTGCTTGCAAGCCCTCAAGATGATTGACATGCTTGCATTCTACGCAAGTGCAACAATAGGCGCAACCCTGACCGGAAACATCTGGTCCCGATCCCCATCTACTCCATGCGAGTTGAACGGGAGTGGTGCGCCTGAATGGCAAATTTCCGTCGGGCTCGAGACGATCTCAAATGATACTGGCCGCCGCCGCAAGTCGCTCATTCGGGTCGCATTCGACTTCCATGAGCGGTGTTAGTGACGGAAATCCATCCACGCTCGCCATCAGCTCCAGATAGCGCTGAGCCGACGCGGCCCACTGAAATCGCGCCGCCCTGGCGCGACCGCGTGCGATCAAGTTGGTTCTGAGGCCTTCTTCGTGGACCAGCCGCATGAAACAATCGAACCATGCATTCTCATCGCAAGGTGATGCGTACAAGACCGCATCGCCGCCGATTTCGGGCAGGCTGGCCCGGTCCGACATGACCACCGGACATCCCAGTGCCATGGCTTCGAGGGGCGGTAGCCCGAAACCCTCGACCAAGGAGGGGAACGCGAGGCATAGGCAATCGCGCAGAAGCGCGCCGAGTTCCGCGTCCGACCTTCTTCCCAGCCAAATGACGTTTTGCGATTTCTGGTCGCCGCTGCTGGCGAAAACGCGGGACGTTGAAGCGCCCACAACAACAATCTGCAGCCCCGCCGCGGCAAGACGCTCGTGCATGCCGATGATCAAGCCGACATTTTTGTGCGGGATAGAACTGCCAAGCACGACGATCGTACCAGGGCCGGCCACTGCCAGTGTTTGTTGCGAGTGGCAAGGAGCCCATCGCAACGCATGTTCATGCCCATTGCCTACAATTTCGACCTTTGCCGCCGGGCACACGCCATAGCGCGCCAGTTCACCCGCAGAGTATTTCGACACCGTCGTAATCTTATGCGCGGCCCGGCCCAAGGCAGGAACCAAGGTGCGGTAGAGAAGCCGAAATGGAAATGAATAGCTCTGCGGGCATGCCCGTGTATTGACGTCGTGAATGCATAACACTTGTCGACGAACCGTCACAGGGCCTGTATTGCAGAGGCTAAGCAGCCCACCGCGAAGACAGGCCGGAAGCACAGCCTGTTCCCATAAATGCCCGCCAAAGCTGCCGACAGTCCGGACACGGATCGCTGCCAGGGGCATATTGTCGAGCGCCCCCGGCGGGACCAGCAACTCGACCGTCAGATCCCGTGTCAAGGCAGCCTGGCCAACGATCAAGGCGTCCAGCGCCGAAACGATCTCGCGTGCGTAGCGCTGAACTCCGGTGGTCGGCTGCGCGAGAAAGCGGCCGTTGATTGTCCAATGTCGTGTCATCACAGGGTTTTTGATCACCAGCGCCATGCCTCAGTTCCACGACTTTGGACGACCAGGACAGCGGGGTCATCCTGGCCTTTGGGACGCACCCGGTCGTTTGCTTCAGAGGCTTCCCGGCAGCTCTCATCCGAATGGCGAGGCCAATCATGGGCGTTTACGCCAAATGTGTGAGGTTCTGCGTGGCGCGGTTTTGATAGACTGCGTTGGGCAGTGCGGCAGATCTCGATCGTCGTGCTCGGATGGATGTCAGGCGAGTTCAGCGAGTGGAGTGATGCCGCATGATGTCTGGCGCAAAACATGCAAGTTCGCGCTGATGCAGCGGCCGACCAATCCATCGCAACCAGGTTCCGTTGGACGGGCCGTCGCCGCGACCAGACGTTTGTGGACAACCCTGGCATGCCTGCTGGGCATGACAGCTTCGTGCGCAGCGGATCTGCTCTGGGGGGTGAATGGCCATCCCTTTACCGCCTATCCCGGGATATCGATCGAACAGCAACTCGATTATGTCCGCGACCTCGGCATGAAGTCGTATCGCGTCAACATTTCCAGCCTCGACAGCGCCACCAAACTTGCCGAACTGGTCAAGGCGGGCAAGGAGCGCGGAGTCGAGATCCTGCCGGTAATCACGCCCGGCCTCGACCTGGACAATGGGACCGTCGATGACCTCTATGCGCAGGCCTACCATCTCGCGTCGACACTGGTATCCCGCTTCAAAGACGACATCCGCGTTTGGGAGCTTGGCAACGAGATGGAGAATTATGCCATCTTGATGCCCTGCGAGATGCGGGAAGGCGGAATACAATACAATTGCTCCTGGGGCCCTGCCGGCGGCACCGAGACATCCCATTACTTCAGCCCGCGCTGGTCCAAGGTGAGCGCAGTGCTGCGCGGTCTGTCGGATGCAACCGTCGCGGTGGATCCGACCATAAGAAAAGCAATGGGAACGGCCGGCTGGGGGCACCGCGGAGCGTTCACCCGGATGCTGCAGGACGGCATCAGATGGGATATATCAGTCTGGCATGATTACGGGGGCGACCCCGAGGAAGCATTCAAGTTCCTGGTCACTCTCGGTCGTCCAATCTGGCTGACCGAATTCAACTACCCTGGGGGCAGCCAGGGGGGAGAAAATCAGCAGGCGGACGCTCTCGTCCGGACGATGACGCTGCTGCGCAGATATCAATCTCCATATGGATTGGAAGCTGCCCATATCTATGAACTGCTCGACGAGCCGTACTGGGCGCCAAGCTACGAGGCCTTTATGGGCCTCGTGCACCTGAAGAAGCGCGGCGATGGGCTATGGGCTCCGAGCGGGCGAAAGCCGGCATACGATGCCGTAAAGAAGGCCATTGCGAACGGCAATGCAGGCTCGAGTTCGTCGACGGTCGCGAGGGACAGCCCGCCGCCTGCGGGCCAGATGTCGGTGCCTCCGGTTCCCGTGGCCGACACATTTCAGCCCTGTTCGCTTGATGCGTTCGACAAGTCTGCCCTCCCGGCCAACCAGATTGCGTATGCTTACTGCGTTATCTTGCATCGCATGCCGTCTCCAGCCGAGCAATGGCGCGAGGTCGTCGCGATGAAGAAGGATCCATCCATATTTCCGATACTGACAAAGCTGTTGCTTTCGGTCGAATTCAGGACCGACAATCAGCCAGTTGGTCTTGGAAATGCGCAATATATCGCCATTCTCTATCGGACATTGCTGGGACGGGAGCCAGACGGCCATGGGCTTTCTGATTACGTGTCGAAACTGGACAGCGGCGAGGCGAGTGGAGAACGGATCGTGGCGGAATTGATCCATTCACATGAGTTCCGCTCCAGACACACGGTCCTGTTTCCGAACGAGCCTCAATAGTTCAATGAACATCACTGGCCGCAAGATTGTCGTTGGGGTGTCCTGGACAGCGGTCGAAACATGATGCTGGCAGTTCGCCATGAGCACCATCTTTGCGCATTGTCCTGTGGCCCGAGCGGCGCCCCTGCCGCCTTTTTCGCGACTGCCGGAACGAGCAACGCCTATAACGAGGATTCCACTTGCGGATCTCCGGGATGGCGGATTCTGCCCATATCAAGAACATATTCGGGTTCGATGCGCCCCGTCAGGACATGAAGCATGGCAAGGATGTTGCCGCGCAGCCTTCCGCGGCGGTCGATGTAAGACTCTGGCCGCACGCTGCGCACAAGGTTGGCGGCGACATTGCGCGCCATGAGCGGCAGAGCGAATGTAGCGGGCATGGTTCCCTTCTTGATCAGATAAACCGGATTGACGATCTGCGAATATCCGAACCGCTCGCCGCTCACGCGCCCGGTCTTGATACCAAGATGGATGCCGCGGATCGTATTCACCGCGACGACGCGGCCGCATGACCTCAACTGGCTGCTGAAATCTATGTCCTCCTGCCAGCCGTAGAGTACCAGGCGCTCGTCGAAGCGCAGCTTGCCAATCCTGGCGGCCCGGATGGACATGTTGCAACCATAGGCGCCGAGATGATCGACGACCTCGGGCTGTGGCGGCGGCTCCTGCTCCGACTGGTGGAGAGCCAGCATGGCGTCGTGCCAATCCAACCCCGAGTTGACGGCGCCGTCCTTGACCACTCTGCCCATGACCACAGCCCAGTCGTCATGCTCTTCGAAAGCTCTCGTGACGCGCTCGAGATAGTCGTCGGCCGGCACGAAATCGTCGTCGAAGAAGGTGACGATATCGAAACGTCCGCTTGTGTGATCGAGCGCGCTGTTGCGTTGCACGCATGACCCTTTCTTCCCGAAGACAAGGGAAACCGGAAAGCAACTTGTCTCGGGAAGCTCGACATGCGTGGCATCGGGCGCGGAAACGACGACTTCGTCAGGTGGTTGAGTCTGGCGCTGCAGATGCGATAGCAATCGGCAAAGTTGGCTGCCGCGGCCAAGGGTTGCAATGATCACGACGAGCTTCATGCGCAATCCTGCTAGAGGCGACAAGGGCGATTTCGCTGCGACGGTAAGCCCTGGGATGGGGGCAGACAGCCTGTTAAAAAGGGGGGCTGCGGGGCTAATCCGGCGCTACCGCCTGCCTCGATAGGTGTAGCAACCCCATCTTCGGATCGCATGGCCTCTCCTTTGGGCTTAGCGGCCGCGCAGTTCACGGCCTTCCACAATTGGTGCCCGAATCTTCCCAGGGTGAACGCCTCACGCGGCCGGACAGGTGGCACGACCAATCTCATTTCAATGTCGCGGGCATGACTCTGCTCCGTCAGCAGCGCGAGGCAGTGCGGACCTCGGATTAACGCCAAGGGATAAGCTCATACTTCGAAGGTGCAGAGGTTCGCACTGTCTCCCGGATGCTAGGTTGAATGTGGATCGCGCGACATGGTGCACTTTATGGGACAGCGAAATTACGGAAGACCTGCCGCCGTGGCCGCCAGGGCGGCCGGGACAATCGGCGCCGACCCGCTTCCATTCGAGAGGTATGGCAAGAGCTCATTTCCGGCGGTTCCCGCTGAGGACGGGGGGGCCCGCGGTGGCCGCACCAGGCGCTGGACCATAAATGGCGATTTCGTCGCGCTGCCTCCAAACGGCGTTGCCCGCTATGCGCGCGAGGTCACGCTTGCGCTCGACGCTCTCCTGGACGAGGGCCATCCGTTGGCGCAGGGACTTGAACTTGATCTGGCAGTCCCGCGTCGGGAGCAATTGCCGCTGCAGGCGATTGGCATTCGGGTCGTCCCCGAATTCAACAAACCGCGCCTTCCGCAATTCTGGGTGCAGATGCAACTGCCACGCCACGTTGAGGGCGGGTTGCTCAGCTTCTGCAATCTGGCGCCGGTGGCGCTGACACGGCAAATCGCATGCATCCACGACCTGCATACCAGGCTTATGCCGGAGAGTTATGGGCGCGGCTTCCGATGGGCCCACCGTTTCATTCTTCCGCTGCTTGGCCGACGGGCCGCACATATAACTACCGTCTCGCAGCTTTCGCGGCAGCATCTCATCAAATACGGCATCGCACCGCAGGAGAAGATCACCGTCACATATAACGGCAGCGACCATGCGGAACGATGGGATGCCGATCGATCGAAGCTGCAAATCCGGCCCGACCGCCCCTATGTGCTATGCCTGGGGCGCGATCAAAAATACAAGAACGCCGAATTGCTGGTCCGGCTTGCTCCGCTGCTTGACGCGTTGGGCTTGGACCTGTGGATGGCGGGCGAAATCGACGAAGCGCAGATTTCCCGGTTTGCGCAGCCGAAGCCAGACAATCTCCGGCTCCTCGGACGGATCAGTGATGATGATTTCAAGAAAGCTCTGTCGGGTGCATTGTGCTTTCTTTTTCCGTCCAGGATCGAGGGTTTCGGGTTGCCTGCCGTCGAAGCCATGAGGATCGGATGCCCGGTCGTGGCCTCGACATCGCCTTGCCTCCCCGAGGTCTGCCAGGACGCAGTGCTCTATGCCGATCCGGATGATCTGGCACATTGGGCCAGAGCGGTACTCGACATCCAGCGATATCCGGATTTGCGCCAACGTCTGATCGAGGCAGGCCATAAAAAATCCCTCAGCTATTCCTGGCGCTCCATCGCTGAAATCTACCTCGAGCTGATGCTGCAGGTGGACGCAATGGCTCTGCGCTGATCAAGGTCCGCTGAGCCTATCGAACGACTCGAACCGGAGGCCGTCGATCGGGGGCGGCATGCCGGTCGCGTCAAAGGGCGGCCGCCTGGCGGTCTTGACGTTGGCTGCTTCGACACCCTGACATCTTGGTCGGACCCGTCCGCGCAACCTCGAAGGCGAACGAAAGCACCAGCTTTGGCCGGCTACGGCGGTGTTAACGTGAAAGTCTCCGCCAAGGTGGATCCATGTCAAACGAACATGCCGCGCCCGCGATGGGCCAAACCGTGCCCCTCGTCTGGCTTCGGGCGACACCGGCGTTCTCACATCAGCCTTCTGCAAACACTTCCTCAGTTGCATGGAGAATCGGATTAACGAAAAAAATGATCCGGCCGCACTTTCGAACGCAACGTCCGCCTTTTCGCCGATCCTGAGTCAAGCAATGAAGTCGGACGCCGGGGAGCCGCCCGTCGCCGATCTCTATGCCTGGGAAAAAATAGCCCAGTCGACCCGGGACCTGTATGACAAGGCAATCGTCACCCACCGTTCACGGCTTGGAAAGCGAAAACCTTCTTTCGCTCAGCGCCGGGCCTTGAACGACGTGAACACCGAGCCCGTGTCATCTTCCCATTCCCAGTTGACGGCGAGCCCGACCCGCAAAATTTGAAGGGCAGCATCGTCGGGATAGATGTCGGTGAGGCTTCGCTGCATCACCAGTTCCTCGTCGATCAGGATCGCAAACCGATTTCCGTCGAATGCAACGCGCATGCAAAAGCGTTTTCCCCAAACGACCTTGTCCGCCACATTGGTCCAAACCGCGTCATAAAGTTCCTCAAAGCCGAGCCGCTTGATGAACACCGAAATCGAAGCACCCTGGTGGACATCGTCGAGCCAGGTCGTGACACAAACGTAGTTGTCGCTGTCTTGCCAGAAGAGCAGTCCTGCCCGGCTGCGCTGATCTTGTCCTCGGCGCTCCCCAGGAGGCTCGATGGTGACCTCGAGATCGGCGAATCCCGGTAGATCCCATGGCAGCGAATAGAATGTTCGACCCGGGTTCGGTCTGTCCACGCTCGCGCGCACACGGGCGCTGCCCAGCCCGTCGACGTCGATGACCCCGGCGCCCAGTGTTCTGACCCATTGTCCGTCGCCCAACTCCGACGTGCGGCGATCCAGTTCGCCGGCAATACCGGCAAAGCCGTCGGCGTAGGACAGGCTTGTTCCGAGTTGGTTCCAAGGCGCCTCCAGAGGCGCCATCAAGGGGATGGGAACTTCGCAAGGATGAGCCTCGAAATTATGCCAGCGCGGCTCGCTGTCGAAGCTTTTCCATATACCTACTCCTGTAGCGTTTTCAACTGAATCGGCATTGACAGACGATTCGAAGAGGCGAACCCCGTCAAGAAAGCAGCTCAGCTGACCGTTCCAGTCAAGAATCTGGACCGAATGGATAGAACACTTGCGCAAAGCGTGTTCCGTACCGGTCGCGATCGTAATCTCTTTGCCCGATTGCTTGCGCACCAAGGTCCATCCGAGCGTCGACAGTTTCAGCACCCAGAAATTGTCGTTGTCCCGAAACCGACAGACAAGACCACACACATCCGAGATGGCGCCAATTGCCAGCAGTCCGTGGATCAATCCTGAAGGGCGACCAGGATCGACGACGGATAGGTTATCGCCAGCGTCCTGCGAAAAATGCCACCGCCCCCCGATTGCAGCGATTTGCCCCGGCCAGCCTTCGACGAGTGCATCGGCAGCGTGGGCGGTGCCAAACAGCGTCGAAAATTCAGGTATCCGCCCGACTTGAACCGCTTGGACGCGTGTGTCGACCCGAAACCCGATCTGGCCAAGTGCCGACTGATGAACACCCGCAAACAGCTTTTCGTCCTTGTTGAAAGGATCGATCGCGATCGGACGCATCATCGGAAAAGCGGCAAGACCGTGGGCTTTTTGGTCGGCGGCCGCATAATAGACAGCGCCCTGCTCTCGCAACGCCACGACATAATAGACATGAACGTTCTTTAGGCGCCGAAACGCACTCAGGCATTGCTTTCCTACACGAGCCCACAGCTCGCCGTTTTCGCCTTCGGCGGCATGAACGACAAAGCCGCAGCCCTCTTCCACGGGATTAATCGGCGCCTCACTGGGGAACCAACCGACAGCCAGGTTCTCGTCGATGTTCGGTCCCCGGTAGGTTCTGGAGGTGCTAAGCGTCCACCACCAAAAACGGCGAAGGGTGAGCCTCTTTCGCGGCGCATGTATCAGGGAAACCAGACGGCCGGGCCATGGATCAATGCCGGGTCCTCGCAGCCAACGGTAGACTCGCCTGGCGAGGTCATCAGGCAATGGCGATCCCTGGGATGTGTTGTGGCCGTTGGTGATCGAGACCAATAGCACCAGACCAGCCTCTCGCTGAAAGGGACCATACGAGATCCCCTGCCGGCCCCAACCTGGCCTGACGAGCGGCTGGAAACGAAGTGCGCCGTGATCGATCGCGATCTGGCGTTCGATGTCGCGTCCTCGCCTGACGCCTCCCTTGACTGCCAAGGTGCCAATTACCGCACCGCGGGCGCGTTCATCCTGAAAATCGTCTGCGACAAGAACCTCCGGCCGGGCAACTCCGGACCCAGCCTCTTCAGCAGTTTCTACCCAGTCATGACGGTGCAACAACAAGATCCTCCTCACGTCGTCGTACGAGATTCTTCAAGGCATCGATGTCGTGTCGCAGTCCCGGACAGAAGTCGCGCACTGCCTCGCTTGTCCCGTTGATCAGGCTTGCTGTCCCTGCGTGGAATCCCTGCCATGACGCCGCAAATCCAGTTCTTAAGCGCCCACCGGCTGCGCCAAGACGTGTTCGACCCGCCATTCCCCATTGCCATAGGAGGCTGGCAGCGGCTTCAATGCGTAGCCGGAAGCAGTCAGGAGTTCCGCGATCTTTCGGGCCTTGCGGTCGAGCCCCTCGCGCGTTGCATCGTCGACCTCATAAATCACCTTCGGACGGTGCCTCCGCAGCGTCTCCGTCATACCGCCCAGGACGTCGATTTCGGCGCCTTCCACGTCGATCTTGACCAGCGAGGGCGGCCTGAGGCCTCGCTGGGCGATGGCATCGTCGATAGCGACTATGCTGACCTCCAGCCGGCCACTCATGTCCGGCGGTGCTCCCGCCGAGGCAAGCGCGGCGCCGCCGATGTGATGGGCGAGCAGAAGCTGGCCACGGCCGGATGTGGCGCCGGCGGCTTCGGCAAACACCCGTATCGTGTCGAACCCACTGAGCCGTGCACTTTCTGCGACAGCGGCGGCGTTGCGGGGAACAGGTTCGAACGCATAGACTTGGCCGCGCGGCCCGACGCGGCGCGCGGCGATGAGGCTGAAGAAACCTATATTCGCGCCGATGTCGAAAAAGGCGTCCCCAGGCGCCAAGTTTGCCGCGATCGCCTGTTGGATGGGCGGCTCGTAGGTGCCGCGAACAAAGTTGGGGTCGGCGCGCTTCGCCACGAGCTTGAGGCCGGCGCCCTCACCCTTGGCTATGACGCGCGCGTCGCCGAACACGCTGAGGAACCTTGCCGTCAATGTCACGCGCTCTTCCCCATTCTGCGACGCCTCGGGACGGGCCCAGCCCGTGCCGCTCGCCGCGAAGGTGACAGATTGCGCGCCCGGGATCGAGCCCGACAACGGTGGCCGACTCCTACTCCCTCCGGCTGATCGCTACTCCGATTGTCGGGCCATATCTCATCTTGGGGGTACCTGCCCGGCCTCCCGGTCCGATGGAACGGTGGCATCGTTGCGCAAGACATGGATCGCGTGGGGAGCATCCCCACCCGATCGAAACGATCTCACGATCGCCGTCGCCGTCGAGGTCGCCGTTCGGGCGCCGAGATGGCTCTCGACGCCCTCGTCGACCAACTGCTCGATGAACCGCCCGCCGCCCAAATTGCGCCAGAGCGAAAGGCGCAGTGCGCCGCGGTGCTCGGCCATGACGAGGTCCGGCCGGCCGTCGTCATTCATATCGGCCACCGAAAGACTGTTGAGCGAGCCGCGCGAGGTGATTTCCTGCTGCTCCCAGTTTTGCTTGAGGTCGCCGGGATTGCGCCACCAATAGGCCTTTGCGTGGTCGGTCTGCCCGTTTTCTTCACTCACGACGATGTCGGTTCGTCCGTCGCCGTCCAGATCGGCGACCGCCACGCGGTCCGGATAGACCATGTTGGGGACATTGGCGACGTCGCGGCGCCGCCAGTCGGCAGAGCCATCCCCGGATTGCCCCACCATGCGATCTCCTTGGCGGGCCGCAAGGTCGAGCAGGCCGTCGCGTCGATATCGGCAAAGGCGATTCCCTCGTCGGAGGCCTCGGAGCAAATGCGGGTTCGCGGCCAAGGCCCCGCCGCCGCGTCGTCGGGGATGGCAAAGTAGAAGACCCCGACACCGCTTGCGACCGCAAGCTCGGCCGGCCGCCTTCGACGATCTGCGCCAGTGCATGGCCCTGAGCCCGAGCTCGTGGCTGCCGGCCTCGCCGATTGCACGTTCCTCAAAGCCGCGCGCTGACGCCTGCTGCGCCTGAAGCCACGCCAGGTTCAGCGTCTCGCCTGCGCCGCGCTGGCGATCACTTCCGCGCGTCCGTCGTCAACATCGATTGCCGCGATCGCATCCACTCCCTCGCCGAGCCGTATCTGTTCCCATTCACCTTGCCAGCGATCGGCCGGCCGGCGATACCAGAACGGACCCGAGGCTCTGTCTTTGGATGGAACGGCGGCGCATCCAAAACGGGCCGCAAGTAAAGTCGCAGAGGGATCGAAGCCGCACCGCAGCTTTGGGTCGAACCCGAACAGGTCATGGCCACCCGCCGACTTCCTCCCGAGACGCTTCAGGCCGCCTACGTTCACGCATTAAGCTCGTATCGCGTGAACATCTCGTGCTCGCTCAGCAGCCGATTCAGCAAATCGCCCCCACCTACGTCCGCCAGGATAGGCCAGTCGTCGAGTCCCGCCGGCCGCTCCATCTGGGACCGGTGAGCTGCCAGCGCGTGACGTTTTACGTCTATCACGTCGCCGATAAAAGCGTGGGAGTTGAACATCTTAACGCCGCGCAAGCCGGCAAGGGTCCGGACCGTTTGCCGCAATGCGGTGCGATTGAATCCACGCACTCGATCGTGCAGACGAACCCACGGCCACTGATACCAGTACCAGACGGGATATTCGAACACGGTCACGCGCCGGCCATACAGTTGCAGCGCGCCTCGCGCGCCAAGATTGGTGGCAACATGGTCCGCCGGCGGCTCTTTTGCATGGGTGACGAACACGCTCTGTGGTTGCCAAGCGAAAAGCAACTCAGCGATCGCGTCTGCGATCTTGCCGACATGATGCTTAGCCATGCCGTCGGGAACTCGCAGAAATCTCACCCGATCAGCAGATCCGCCCAACCGGCAAACCGCCTCGATCGCTTCGCCCTCACGGATGATCCGTAGGGCCTGGCCCTCAACTCGATGTGCATGCGACGCCGAGCCGTCGGTGACGAAAATAAACTGGACATCGGCGCCCGAGCTAAGCTTCTTGCTGGCGACCCCTCCACATCCCAGCGTTTCATCATCGGGATGGGGTGCGATGATGACCGCCGATGCCTGCCAGTCTGCTACGTCGAATGGATGAGACTGGTTACACATCGCTCTATCGAGCATAGCGCCAATCGTATGCCTGACGTCATGCATCGATGGTTCCGATCATCCCTTCTTCGGTGTGGTTCAACCCGACCTGCGCATGGTAGCAAAACACTGTAGGCGATTGGGGTGAGAAAACAATGAAGGTAGGAATTCTTGCTGGCGGACTGGGAACACGGCTGGCGGAAGAAACCGAGATCCGGCCGAAACCAATGGTCGAAATCGGAGCAAAGCCGATCCTTTGGCATATCATGATGCATTATTATGCCTATGGACACCGCGAATTCGCCGTCGCGCTGGGATACAAGGGCGAATACATCAAACGCTGGTTCAGCGACTATGTCGCATTCGATGGCAGCTTGACTGTCAATGCCGCATCGGGAAGCGTCAAGCGCCACTCGAACTCGCTGCCTGACTGGTCCGTCGATCTTGTGGAGACGGGACTGAATACGCTGACGGGCGGCCGCATAAAACGCCTGATCGACTGGATGGGCGACGAGACGTTCATGCTCACCTGGGGCGATGGCGTTTCGGACGTCAACCTTGATAGACTGATCGCCTTCCACAAATCGCATGGCAAGCTTGCAACGATGACGGCGGTGCGTCCGCCGGCACGCTACGGGCACATCGAATTCGATGGCCATCGCGTTGTCGACTTCACGGAAAAGCCACAGGCCTCGGAGGGGTGGATCAATGGCGCCTTCTTCGTGCTCGAGCCGGGCATAAAGGACTATATCGACGGCGACGATGTCATGTTCGAACACGCGCCAATGCAGCGGCTCGCGACTGACGGCCAACTGATGGCATATCGCCACGAATCCTTCTGGCAATGCATGGACACCATCCGTGAAAAGCATCTCCTTCAAAAATTGTGGGACAGCGGGCAAGCGCCCTGGAAAACATGGGAATCGATCGATGAAAGTTCTGGTTACAGGCCACCTCGGCTACATCGGTTCCGTCCTGACTCCGATGCTGCTTGAACGCGGCCATGACGTCACCGGCCTAGACAGCGACATCTTCCGGTCATGCACTTTCGTAGGGACGTTGGCCGAAGTGCCGACGATCGAGAAAGACATCCGCGACATCGACATCGACGACGTCGCCGGCTTCGACGCGATCATCCATCTCGCCGGACTGTCAAACGATCCGTTGGGGGACTACCGACCCCTGCTTACCGAGGAAATCAACTGCGGCGCTTCGGTAAGGCTTGCGCAGCTCGCCAAGGCCGCCGGCGTCCAGCGGTTCCTGTATGCCTCCTCTTGCAGCAATTACGGCGCGGCCGGCGACAGCTTTCTAACTGAAGATGCTCCCTTCAACCCGGTTACGCCTTACGGCGCCTCAAAGGCAAATGTGGAGCGAGCGGTCGCGCCGATGGCGGATCGATCGTTCAGCCCGACATTCCTGCGTGCTTCCACTGCTTACGGCCTGTCGCCTCGCATCCGCTTCGACCTGGTGGTCAACAACCTGACCGCCTGGGCCTACACGACCGGCCTGGTCTATCTCAAGAGCGACGGTTCGCCATGGCGTCCGATCGTCCATGTGGAAGACATTGCGCTGGCCTATATCGCGGTACTCGAGGCCGAGCGAGAGCTGGTCCACAACGAGGCATTCAATGTCGGCTTGACCACGGAAAACTATCAGATTCGGGAGATCGCGGAGTTGGTGCAAACGATCGTTCCCGACAGCCGGGTGAAGTTCGCGCCCGACGCCGGGCCAGACAAACGGTGCTATCGCGTCGACTGCACCTATATTGGTCGCCGCCTGCACGGGTTTAAGCCGCAATGGACAGCGCGGCGCGGTATCGAACAGCTCTATCACACATTTCGCGCGGCGGGCCTTGCACTTGGGGATTTCGAGGGCGAGCGGTTCAAGCGCATCGCCCATGTGCAGAAGCTGATCCAAGATGGCGAACTGGATACCGATCTGCGCCGCACGTCGCAGTTAGCGGTAGCGGTTTGAACAAACACAGCCAGAGCCATGGCCATGATGATTGCTGGTGCAGGCTCTGTAACCGAGCAGGTTTGCCGCTCCTGCGGCGGAAGTCACATCGACACTTTCCTGAAGCTCGGCACGACGCCCCTAGCCGATAGGCTTTCCCTCAAGGTCGAGTAGCTCAGCCATTCGGCTTTCGCCTCACAGATCCGGGCGTGCGGCTTTCCCGCACTCGGCTCTTCGCGACCCGCGCGCCGTCAGGGTCTCGAACTCCGACCAGCCCATACGCCGGCTTTTCTGGATGCGTCGCGCAAAATCTGGTCGCCGCGTCGCGCTACGATCCCGAGGCCACCGCCTCGCCACCAGCAATGTGTTGCGAATTGTAGAACAGGTTCACTCGGCCTCTCTCCGCCCTTTGGGCTGGGTGCCCCTGACGCCCGTTAGGGAAGAGAACGGCGGGCCCGACTGGCCCATTTCAAGCCGAACCGATACCGGGTTGAGCGCTACACTGAGGGTCGCCGCATGCTCATCACATCGGCCTACATGCTGCGAGGCACTTGGCGAGCGCCGCCCACCGCTAAGGCTCAATGGCTCACGATCTTTGTGGAATATGGACCGGCGTGCCTGGGCGCAGTTTCTGATAGACTGACTTGAGCCGTTCGGCGCGCGCCTCCCACGAATACAGCTCGACGGCACGCTTGCGCCCTTCGCTTCCCATTTCGCTCGCCCGGACCGCATCCTCCAGCATCGTGATCAATGCCTGGGCGAGCTCGCCAGGAGCATCGACTTCGACCAGCATCCCGGTGCTGCCAGCTAGAATGGATTCACACATCCCGCCCACGCGCGTTCCAACTACCGGTATCCCGCAGGCCATGCCCTCCACGACCGATATTCCGAAGCTCTCGCTGAGTGACGGATTCACCACAATGTCGGCCTCATGGTACGTCGCTACGAGGTCCTTGTGGGGCACGTTGCCCACGAAGTGAATTCGATCACGTAACCCGTGGCGCTCGATGAGTTCCTCTAAGTGTTCCCGATATTTGCAATTGCCCCAGTAATCGTAGAAACGGTTCAATGCGGTAACCCGCGGATCCGACGAGAGGCTGGTCAGGAAGTCTACCGAAAGCGGCGATTGCGGCCCTGCGATCCGAAGGTCGACGTCCGCAAACCTGGCCGCAACCTCACTGAAGGCCTCGATCAGTGTGTGAAGCCCCTTCTCTGGCGATACCCGCCCAACGAACAAGATGGCACGTCGGGTTCTGGTGGATGCGGAAGCCCGCTGCTCGCTCGGCCGAAAGTAAGAAACGTCCACGCCATTGCCGACGGTGGCAACGACGCCAGGATAGTCCGGGAATGCAGAACGAAAGGTGCTTGCGATGTGGTCGCTGACGGCGACCACCGCATCCACCACCTTGAGCTGACGGGCCACCTGATCGCGGTCACGCTGTGACAGCCACTCACACTGCATCTCAAGCACGAGCCGATGGGATGAGCTGGCTGCCTTCAGTTCCCGGCACCATGCCCAGTAATTCATCAAATGGACGATATCTGGTCGATCGACGGCGAGGTAGCGACGAACCTTGTTACGATATTGCGAGTGGTCATCTGCCTTCCGATCCAGCCGCAGCCAGCGCGCCAGGCGCGGAAACTGGCGGATGATCCGCTGCAGCGCGCGGTCACGCCGCGCCGCAGCCCGCCGCACCGCGAACGGCAGGTCCGCGGGCACCGTGTCGTCTCGATAATGCTTGCCATAGAGCGTAATCTGCAGGCCCTCGCCGAGCCGCAGCGCCGTATTGTAGACGATCAGACCGATTGAGTTTTGAACAGGCGGAAAAAGTCTATCGTACGGCTGACCGACGTATACGAGCTTCATGTCACTCCCCACCGTCAGCTCGTTCAGGCGACTCTTCTAAGTGCAGGGCGGTCTTCCGGTCGGGAGAGGTGGTCGGCGAGGCGGCGAATGCCCTCTTCGAGCGGCACCAGGGGACGGTTCAATATAGCTTTCATCTTGTTCGTGTCAGGACAGCGGCGCGTCATGTCGCCCTCCGCAAGGGGCGGTCGGAATTCCAACTTCGATGACGAGCCCAGCACTTCGATGACAAACTCGGCCAGCTGTCGAATGCTCATTTCCACGTCGCTGCCCACGTTGATCACTTCGTTCTCGTGCGCGCGCGTTCGATGAACCGCGATGCAAGCGTCAACCGTGTCGTCGACATAGCAGAAGGTGCGGGTCTGCGAACCGTCCCCGTAAATCGTCAGGGGCTCGCCGCGCTGGGCGGCACGCACAAATCGCGGCAGAACGAAATCCTCGCTCTGACGTGGTCCGTAGGTGTTGAAGAAGCGAAAAATGGTAAATGGCAGTCCAAACTCACGCTGAAAAGTGCGCAGATAGACCTCTCCAAGATTCTTCACCACTGCATACGGCAGACGAGAGTTAAGCGGCGTGGTGCTCTCGTTTTGAGGAATCTCGAAAGGCTCGCCATATACCTCCGATGACGAAGCGAAATAGACACGCTCGGCGCCGGTGTTCTTGCATAGCCTCAGCACGTTCTCGATACCGGTGATGTCGCGCAGCACGAGCAACGGATTTGCCAAAGTCCGCTGCACACCGACCACGGCTGCGAAGTGGAAGACGTGGGTGAAATGGAAGCGGTAGAACAACGATGAGATGTCGTCGAAATCGTTCGCATCCGCCTTGACTACGGTCAGATTGCCCGCGTCTATTTGTACCTTGTCTCGACTTCCGGTCGACAGGTTGTCAGCGACGACCACCTGGGTCTGAGGTAGCTTGACCAACGCGCGAGTGAGGGCGCTGCCGATATTGCCCGCTCCACCAGTTACCAGGATCGATTGCGTCATATTCCCCACCTCAACCGAACAGTTTAATCGACTGACGCAGGGTGCGTCCCTTCGCCAAACGCGACATCTTCGATCTCGCGAGCGAAGGTGGCTCCCAGATCCTTTCGGACGTCGCTTGAAAGTTAAATGTGGCAGCGCCAGGTTTATTTGACAACGTGGTTTTGGGTAAGCATTTCGGCTGTTCTCCCAATGGTGCAATCCGTGCTGTTTTCAGCTCTGGGGTTGGCTAAGCGCATACATTTTGCTGATTGCTGTGAACTGCTTCCCCGCGGTAATTGAGGCGATCCTTTATTGTCGACATTGAAGCGAAAGTTGCCAGCATCTCATGCAGACTGCTCCAGACCTTCAGGAACTGGTTAACCGCATCCGAACGCGGGACTACACCATTGGCATCATGGGCCTCGGCTACGTTGGTCTGCCGCTCGCCATGATCTCGCTGGACGCGGGGTTCAAAGTCATCGGGTTCGACATTGACGCGTCTCGGGTTGCACTTCTTAACCGCGGAGAAACAGGCATAGATCATTTGCCTGGTGCTGCCATCAAAGTGGCTGTCGACAGCAAGCGGTTTCGCGCCACCAGCGATTTCGCCGATCTAGGCGAACCCGACGCGATCTTGATAGCGGTGCCAACGCCGCTTACCAAAAACCGGGAGCCGAACCTCTCGTTCGTCGAAAACAGCGCACGTGCGATCGCGGAGCGGCTGCGTCCTGGTCAACTTGTCGTTCTGGAGTCGACGACCTGGCCAGGAACGACGCGAGAGATCGTGCAGCCGCTGCTCGAGGCGACGAATCTTTCTCTAGGAAAGGACTTTTTTCTCGCCTATTCGCCCGAACGGGTGGACCCAGGCAACGACGTACACACCACCGCCAAAGTTGCAAAGGTGATAGGCGCCGACGACCCATCGTCCCTACAAGTTGCCAAGGAGCTGTATGATCAGATCATTGTGCAAACCGTTCCCGTGGCCTCCACCGCAACGGCAGAGGCTGTGAAGCTGACCGAGAACATATTCCGCTCTGTGAACATTGCGTTGGTCAATGAGCTAAAGGTGATTTTTGACAGGATGGGCATCGACGTCTGGGAGGTGATCGAAGCCGCCAAGACCAAGCCGTTCGGATATATGGCGTTTTATCCAGGCCCCGGCCTCGGCGGGCACTGCATCCCGATCGACCCATTCTACCTGACCTGGAAGGCAAGAGAGTACGAAGTAACAACACGCTTCATTGAGCTTGCCGGTGAAATCAACACGAACATGCCGCATTATGTGGTGGACCGCCTCGTGGAGGCCTTGGACCGGCGAGCGAGCCGCGGCCTGAGCGGTTCGCGGATTTTGGTGATCGGGATGTCCTACAAGAAAAACGTGGGTGACACACGAGAAAGCCCATCGTTGAAGCTGATCGACATCATGGAGCGACGCGGGGCAGTCGTTGATTACCACGACCCCTACG
Source organism: Mesorhizobium sp. WSM4814 (assembly GCF_055811595.1). Classification (NCBI taxonomy): domain Bacteria; kingdom Pseudomonadati; phylum Pseudomonadota; class Alphaproteobacteria; order Hyphomicrobiales; family Phyllobacteriaceae; genus Mesorhizobium; species Mesorhizobium sp. WSM4814. Next base: position 280,586 of record NZ_JBVVQT010000003.1, on the reverse strand, counting down.
TACCGGAGATACCCGGAACAAGAGAGTACGCCAACCTGGCAGGTCGCCCCTCTGTGGATATCTGCGCTAGCAGTTTGGCATCGTATGATGCCGTTGTCATCTCGACAGATCACGATGCGATCGATTGGCAGAACATCACCAAGCACGCAAAGCTGGTGCTCGATACCCGAAATGCTTGTGCGCGTAGTCAGTCACGCACCGACAACGTCGTAAAGGCATGAGCGGCCCGACTTGCGCACTGGCTTGGTGAACCTGCTAAGCGACAACGTCGAATGGTTTAGCACGTCGAGCGGTTGAATTCATTCAGCGCATCGCACTTTCCCGGACTTGAGCGTCGAGGCATGAGCGCCTGCGCAGCCGTGCAAACAGGTGGAGCCGGCCGAGTTCGCTACGGTTCATGCGGCGCCGGCAGGTGCTCACCCCTCCTCGTCAGCGGGCCTTTTGGTCGCCATCAGCATCCTTGCCGACCGCGTCATTCCGCCAGACATGGATCGCTTCGAATGCGTCCCATGCGATCGACACAATGTCGAGATCCCCGTCACCGTCGAGGTCGACCGTCCTTGCTCCCAGATGGCTTTCCATCCCTTCGCCGACCAGCTGCTCGATGAACCGTCCCCCACCCAGATTATGCCAGCTCGAGAGACGAAGTGCGCCGCGATGCTCGCCCATGATAAGATCCGGCCTGCCGTCGCCAGTCATATCGGACACTGAAAGGCTATTAAGGGAACCGCGCGAGGTGATTTCGTGTTGCTTCCAGTCGGAGGAGCTGTCGCCGGGGTTGTGCCACCAATACGCCTTAGCGCTGTCGGCTTTGCCATTTTCCTCGGTCACGACGATGTCCGCACGTCCATCGCCATCAAGATCGGCGGCCGCGACGCGGTCGGGATAGACCATTTCAGGAACTTTTCCAACATGCCGAAGCTCCCAGTCTGGCGAGCCGTCACCCGGATTGCGCCACCATGCGGCCGTCTTTGCATCGCCGGTCGTCGCGACAAGGTCAAGTAGACCGTCCCTATCGATATCGGCGAATGCGATCCCTTCATCAGACGCCTCGGCGCAGATGCGGGTGCGCGGCCATGGCTCGACTGTTGGATCGTCAGGAATCTTAAAATAGAAAACCCCACCGCCACTCGAGACCGCCAGCTCCGGCTTCCCACCTTCTACGGCCTGGGCCAGCACATGGCCCTGAGAGCCGAGCTCATGACTGGCGGCGGGAACCTCTCCGATCTCGTGCTCTTCAAAGCGGTGCGCTTCAATGTCCTCGGCGTGGAGCCACACCAGGTGCAGCGCCCTGCCTCCGCCGCGCTGTGCTATGACCTCCCCGCGCCCGTCACCATCGAGATCCAGGGCTGCGACCGCGTCCACACCCTCGGCAAGCGGGGTCCGTTCCCATTCTGTGTTCCAGGCTTCGGACGGTTGACGGTACCAGAACGGACCCGAGATGATGTCAGTGAGATCATCACCATCGATGGCGGAAAAAGCGATCCCAAAGGAGCGGACGTGCCCGTTCGTGATGCGATGATAGGTCCAGCGGTCGAGGCGGACCGATGCAGGCGGATCCAGCCGATTGATCCACACTCTGACAGGCGGGTTGCCCACCCAGTTCGCCCCATAGATGTCAAAATCACCGTCCCTGTCGACATCGGCGACGACGCCGTTGTGGAGACCCACATCGTCGATCACTTGACGGGCCCAGCGCGTTCCTCGCCCGTCGACATTGTAATGGATCGCGAGCTTGCGCTCCTCGGTCGTATGCATCTGCCCGACAACGACATCGTTGTCCCCGTCTCCGTCCATGTCGGCGGCCTGCAGCGTATGGGCGCCCGCAACAGAAGGCTGAATGACATGGCGGATCCAGCGGCCCTTCGGTCCGGCGAGGGGCTGGAACCAGGCAACGTCGTCAGTGTGCTCGGAACTTGAAGTCAGAATGTCGGCGCGGCCGTCCTGGTCAAGGTCGGTGACGAGCGCCTTGAATGCAGGATTGAACGGACCAAGCTCGTAGCTGCGCCATAGTGCTGCATCGCGTGCTGCCGCTGCGCCTGGATTCGACGCCCATACTCCGTGCAGGACGAGATCGACATCAGCATCGCCGTCAATATCGCCGATTGCCATTCCCTCTTCGCCAAGGTTGAAGAACAAGCCCACGCGGGCCCAGGAGCTGGGGCTTTCCTGGAAGAAAATCATCACTTCGCCAGGCGCTCGAACGACGATATCAACGAGGTCGTCCCCGTCGAAATCAGCGGCCTTGATGTCTTTGCCCCAGCTGCCGACTGCACCGATTTCCCGACGCTTCCAGCTGGGACCGTGGGTCGGGTTACCATTCGGCCGCGGGTTCTCGAACCAGACGAGATTGACAGCATCGGGCCCATCGGCCGTGACGATGTCGCGATCACCGTCCCCATCGATGTCGGCAAGCACTCCGTCGGTGGTGAACTCGACGCGGGGCCTCGCGATTACGGTGTGAACCAGATCGGGCCACCGCCACCAAGACATCGCATCCTCGGGGAAGCCGCCAAGAACGAAATCCAGTCGACTGTCGCCGTCTATATCGCCAACAAGCTTTACGTCTCCTGAATAGGGGGCAATCTCTTTGCGTTCAAAAACAAGACCCGACTGTAGAATTTCTTCGGGAGGTCCCTGTCCCTGAGCGGCCTCGCAACTTGCGAGGGTGTAGCCGATCATCAGGACCGCGATCAGGCGGCCGAACATGCTAAATGTTGATTTCGTAGCGTGTGAACATTTCCTAGTCGGCCAGCAACCGCCCGACGAAATCTCCCCCCGACAAGTCCGACAGCGTCTGCCATTCATCTTGGTTCTCCAGGCGCTGCATCTGCGACGCATGCGCCGCCAGCGCTTCCCGCATTACGCCGATAACATCGCCAAGACAGGCGAGGCTATTGAGCGTGGACGACGCAATGGTACCAATCCAGACTGGATACTCGAATACCGTAACAGGGCGACCATAAGCACGAAGCGCCGCGCGAACTGCTGCATTGACGGCGACATGATCGGAAGTCGGATCCTTTGCATAGTTCACGAAAACGCTCTGCGGCCGCCATGTGTTGAGCATCGACACGACCGCATGTGTTATCTCATGAACGTGATGATTGGCCGCCCCGCCTGGAAGGCGTAAGAATGTAACACTTTCGGATGATGCGCCCAGACGATGAACTACTTCACTTCTATGGCTCCGGCCTCGCGTGTCGTCCGCAAGGTTTCAGGATGCCTAAGGTCGCGATGAGGACGCGGCGCCATCGGTGACAAAAACCAAAACGGACCTAGGCACCCAAGGCAATCTTTTTGGCCGCAACGCCACCGCAACCCAGCGTCTCATCATCCGGATGCGGCGCAACAATGACAGCCGACGCTGACCAGTCTCCTACTTCAAACGGCCTAAGTCGCAGTCGCAATTGACTATCAAGCATGGTGCTGAAGGTCCGCCTAAAGGTCCACATTGGTGCGTTTCCATCATCCGTTCGCTCGCGTTGTTGAACCCCGATCGCCCATGGTAACAGGACTCACGGACGTTCGAGACGTGTGTTTGCTGGTGGGGAAGACTTTATGAAAGTGGGTATCCTCGCGGGCGGATTTGGGACACGGCTGGCCGAGGAAACAGAGAGCCTGCACGTGTTCAAGCCGCAACGGACGGCCCGACGCGACGTCGCGCAGTTCTACGAGGCATTCGGCATTGTTGGTCTCTTGCTTGAAGAGTTCGAGGGGGAGCGCTTTCAAGCGCATCGCCCACGTGAAAAAGCTGATCCGCGATTGCGAACTGGACGAGCACCTGGTCGCGTTCCCGTTCTGGCCAAAGCAGACTGAGCCGGGCTAAGGGGGACGATATGGACATGATGTGCCTAGATGCGAAGTCGGTAACCGAGCGGGCCTGCCGATCTTGCGGTGGAACTGGCATTGAGACGTTTCTCGAGTTCGGTAAAACGCCACTGGCCGATCGCCTTCTCACCAGCAGCGACATCGGCGAACCGGAGCCCAGTTTTCCGCTGCGCGTCGCGTTCTGCAAAGACTGCAGCCTCGTCCAGATCACCGAGACGGTGAATCCGATAATTCTTTTTGCCGATTCTTATCCATATTATTCCTCTTTCTCCCCTGCTCTCTTAAAGCATTCGCGTGCGAATGCGCTTGATCTGATCAACCGCCGCGGTCTTGGCCCGGAGAGCCTTGTCATCGAATTGGCGAGCAATGATGGTTATCTGCTGAAGAACTACGTCGAGGCGGGAATTCGGGTGCTCGGAATTGATCCGGCCGACGGACCTGCCGCCGCTGCCGAGAGGGTCGGCGTGCCCACGCGCTGTGCATTCTTCACCCGCGATGTCGCTGAAACGCTGCGCGCGCAAGGCATGCGCGCGGACGTTATCCATGCCAATAACGTGCTCGCCCACGTGGCCGACACCAACGGATTTGTGGCAGGAATTGCCCGACTTCTCAAGGATGACGGTGTGGCGGTTATCGAGGCACCCTATGTCGAACCTTTGATCGAACATTGTGAGTTCGACACGATCTATCACGAGCATCTTTGCTATTTTTCAGTTACTGCACTGGATAAGCTCTTTCGCCGCCACGGGCTTTACCTCAATGAGGTCAAGCACCTTTCAATCCATGGCGGTTCGCTGCGCCTTTACGTGGAATCGCGCGAGAACGTGGGTGCGACAGTAAAGGACCAGCTTGCCCATGAAGCCTCGCGCGGGATCGATGCGATCGGCTATTTCCGCGATTTCTCCAGCAAGGTCGACGCGCTGAAGCGCGACCTTTCCACGCTCTTACGCCGGTTAAAGTCGCAGGGCGCCACGATTGCCGCCTATGGAGCGGCAGCCAAGGGAGCAACGCTGATTAACACCGTCGGCATCGGACGCGACCTCGTGGACTTCGTCGTGGATCGCAACGACTATAAACACAACAAATATATGCCCGGACAGCGCCTGCCGATCCGCTCGACTGAAGCGCTTCTCGAGGTGCAACCCGACTACGTGCTTCTCCTTGCTTGGAATTTCGTAGACGAAATTCTCGATCAACAGGCCGAGTATCGTGCACGCGGCGGAAAATTCATCCTCCCCGTCCCAACGCCGAGAATCATATGACAAAACAGGCGGACCGCGCACAGATGGCTTGCCTGAAAGCCGATGGACCGATGCAGTCGACGGGTTCCATTCCAACCGATTGCTTGGTCTGCGGTCAGCGAAATCTGCTCAATTCGGTGCTATTCGAAGCGTTGCCCCTGCTCTGCAACGCGCTTTGTGCGGACGCGGCATCGGCACGCGCGGCACAGACCGGCAGATTTGCGACTACCTTCTGCCTCGGCTGCACGCACGTCTTCAACGCCTCATTCGAGGAAAATCGCATCGGTTATACGCAAAGCTACGAGAATTCGCTTCATTACTCCCCCCGTTTCGTGGCGTTTGTTGAAACGCTGGCCGAGCGCCTGAGCAGGACCTACGCGCTCTCGGGGAAGACGATCGTCGATATTGGATGCGGCAAGGGGGATTTCCTGAAGCGGTTAAGCTTGATCAGCGGCGCGCAGGGAATCGGTTTCGACAAGAGCTTCGAGGACAACCGGGGGGACGCGGTCCCTGGAGTACGATTTATCAAAGACTGGTTCGGCGATTCCTACGCGGATCTGCGTCCTGACCTGGTGGTATGCCGCCAGGTTCTCGAACATATCGCCGAGCCGGTGAAATTCCTGCGCGCCCTTCGCGCCCATCCGGGCATCGCACCGGAGACGGTGTTCTTCTTTGAAGTCCCGAATGTCCTTTACACGCTCCGGGATATGGGAATCTGGGACCTCATTTATGAGCACGCCTCCTATTTCACGCCCGCTTCGCTGAACGCGGCGTTCGAGATGGCTGGCTTTCGAGTGCTGGATGCAGGGACGTCTTTCGGCGACCAGTATCTTTACATTGAGGCGCGGCCGGCTGCCCCCAAGTACGCTACTTCCGTTGACAGCCGCGAAATCGAGATGCTCGTCCGCGATTTCGAGCGCGCCTATCGCGACAAGATCGAGCGATTGGGTGGTTACATCGCGAGGCGCAATCCCCAGCAGATCGTCGTCTGGGGAGGGGGATCGAAGGGCATTACATTCGTCAATGTGGTGCCAGGCGCCGATCGGATCCGCGCGATCATCGATGTGAATCCGCACAAGCAAGGTCGTTTTGCGCCAGGAACCGGCACTCCGATCCTCGCTCCGGAGGCGTTGCGCGGCCAGCCAGTCGAATCAATCATCGTCATGAACCCGCTCTACCGCGAGGAGATCACCAGTCTCGTAGCGGAACTCGGCTTCACACCCGAGATTGCGGTTGCATGAAAGTTCAATTCAACCGCGGCGGCACGAAAGCGCAGAACGGGATTGGTGGGGGATACACTCCAATGACCGTGCCGGTCGAGGTCAACATGGCCATTCCACCAAGGGTCATCGGACATTCTCGCCTCGTTATAGCCCGACAATCTGGCAGAGAGGCGCTCTCACTTTGATTGCCGCGGCGCACCTCGTTTGCCCTTGAATATCAGCCAGCGTTGAAAGAGGCGCTTCTTGATCGCCTGCGCGGATGGGCGTGTGGGACGCGGGATGGTCCATCGGTAATCGGACTGCACCAAACTGCCCCGGGTGCGTAAGACATACGTCGTTTGGGTACGTTTACGTTCCCACGCTCCGGCGTAAGGTTTGCAAGATGCACTCGAACGAATTCGAATCCCGGCAACGCGGCCGCAGCGATATCATCAGGATATCAGCCAACACCGCCTAATTTGATTGCGCTACAAAGAGGATTTCCAGAGGAGCTGCCTATGACCAATAAGAACTGGATGCAGCCACCCTTCCTCGCCAACCACAGCATCCTCAGCCATGCGTGCTTGTGGATGGTGGAATAGAATGACGAGCAAACATGCGAAACGCCATCTGTGTCCCGCGACGACTGTGCGTTCGCGAGACTCCAGCTCGATAAACGATGGCCGGAGAGAGATCGACGGCTCTCCTTTTTATTCACGTAGACCAGGCCAGATCGCTAACGGCGCAGCCGTGAGACGAAGACGGAAAGCCTTGACTGCGCGATCGAAGGTCGCAGTTCCGTCCTCCAACGGGCAAAGAGACATGCGATGACATCGATCGGCGCGAAGATTGTCAGCGGCGCAGCTTGGACAGCAGTCGAAACATGGGGGCGGCAAGCAGCCATGTTTGCCATTTTTGTCGTGTTGGCCAGGCACCTCGGACCTGAGGCATTCGGCCTCGCCGCCCTCTCCATGGTTGTACCCGTCATTCTTGCTGTTCCGGTCACGATCGGAATACCGGAGGCACTCATTCAGCACCCTAAAATTGAGTCCTTACACTTTGACTCGGCCTTCTGGCTTCTCGCCGCGAGCGGCGCAGTGATTAGCGGGCTCATCTGGATGTCTGCCGGTTTGATTGCTGCAGCGTTCGGACAGCCCATTCTCGAAGATCTCATCCGCTGGAGCAGCGTGGTCGTCGTAATTCAGGCCCTCTCGTCGGTACCTGCGGCTGTGTTGAAGCGCCAACTCGAGTTCCGCTTGTTCGCGTTGCGTACACTTGCCGGCACCGTCGTCGGCGGCACACTCGGCATCGTCTTGGTAATAGCCGGTTTCGGCGTATGGAGCATGATTTGGATGCACCTTGCAAAAGCGGCTGTGGAAACCGCTGTCCTTCTCGTTGGCAGTTCTTGGCGGCCCCGTCTGACCTTCTCCTATGCAAAGGTTCGTGACCTATTAGGATTTGGCGGCCCGCTTATCGTCCAGACTTTTTGGAGTTTTTTGAATGAGGAAATTCCAAAGGTCCTACTCGGCACGTTCCTCGGCCCCCACGCGGTCGGAGTCTATGCTCTCGCCCGTCGTCCGCTCGACCTTCTGGTGCAAGTATTCCTCAGTCCGCTGATGGCTGTCACTATGCCCACCGTGTCACGGATTCAAGATCAACCCGAAAAGATCGACCGTTTTTTCAACACGACCGTCCGCATCGCCGGGATAGCAGGGTTTCCTGCATTCATCGGATTTGCCGCGATCGCACCGATCGCGGTCCCCTTTATCTTCGGCCCGCAATGGGCCAGCGGGGTCGTCGCTGTCCAGATTCTCATGCTGCTGGGCCTGCAACGCACGATTGACAGCCTCTGCGCGTTTACGATCCTTGCAATGGGTCACTCCAGGTTGATCCTGAAGTTGAACATTGCCTACTCTGTTGTCGCAACGATGCTGTTGTCCGTCACTGCGCAGATCAGCCTTGAGATGACGATGGTGGCGCTCGTAGCCTGCGGCCTGGTCCTCCTACCAGTCTTCCTCTTCTACGCTCAGCGCATCGCGCGTATCGACGTGCTGAGACCCCTAGAGATCTTCCCACGACTGGCTCTCGCCGCCCTCCTGATGTTCGGCGCCGTCAGCGCGTGGCTAAGCAGCGCGCCTGAGCACGCCGCGCAGGAGACGCTTCTTATTAGCGCAATTGGCCTTGGAGCCGCTGTCTATTGTACGGCTCTCTTCGTGCTGGTGCGCTCTGACCTGTTCAATGCGCGAGACTTGTTCCTCAGGCTTCGCGGCTAGTTTGGTGTCGGGCGTGACCTCTAGAAGAACCCGGGGAGATAGGAGCCCTTCCTGAGCTTGGGGATGCGCAGCTCGACGGTGCCGGCGCGCGTCTCCCAGTCGCGCTCGCGATAGCCGTTGCGCTGGGCCGTGCGCAACGGGTTCTTCTCGCCATGGCCGGTGCCGGTGGCGGCCCCAACCTCCAGCTCCATCAGCCGCTCGGCGGTAAAGCCAATCATCTCGCGCAAGAGATCGGAATTCCGGAGTCTTCTCCACGAGCGCGCGTAGGTTCTGTTGATGACCACCGCAAAGCCGCTCGCTCGCTCCTGTGGGGACGCGACCGTGACCAGTATCTCTTCATCGAAGCAAGCCTCCCGAAACCGGGATGACCGCTGGTCTTTCAAGCCCTGGAAGGATTGATACCTTGGTCCGCCGCTTCGACCAAAACTATCGCGACAAAGTCGCCCCTGGTGGCGCGATTACCCATTACCTTGTCTGGGGTGCGGGATCAAAGGGCATCACTTTCGTCAACGTCGTTCCCGAGCGCGGATAAGCGCTCTCGTCGACGTCAGCCCGCACAAGCAAGGGCGCTTTTCTCCAGGCACAGGCACAACTGTGGTTGGGCCGGAGAGCCTGCGCGGCCGACCCGTGCGGTCAATCATCATGATGAACCCGCTCTATCGAGACGAAGTTGCCCAGGCGGCACACAAGCTTGGTCTTGCGCCCGATATCATCGTTGCCTGATCCTGCGATCCACCCTTTGCGGCTGATGGCCTGACTTTATCACTCCATCGACGTCGATCCGTTGCAGGTTGACCGGCCTCAGCCAGCAGTGTCGCGTATAGTCGGTCGAGCCGCGCATAAACTGCGGCCATCTAAGTGGCGTCTTGGACAGCGCCCGCCAAAGGGACAGGGAGTTAAGGCCGATCAGAAAACGAGACTGGATGAGCTGCCCGCGCCGGTCCACCGCTGCATAGGTTACGAACCCGCGAAACGCAGCGCCGAACCTCTTCAGCACCGCATCCATCTGCACGTCATAACGCTCGTTGGCGGCGAAACCTTGAAGCGTCTTTGTCGTCCCGACCGGCCGCGTGTGTCTTACAACGACATCGTCAACGATGGCGTACCGCAACCAAGGCATGTCAGTCAGGCGGGTCCAAAGAAGGTCTATTCCCGTCTCGTAGCCGAGCCCGAACAGTTTCAACGCCGTTTGCAGGCACCTGGCGCTGAACACCGGGCACATCATCTCGACCGTGTTGGTATATCGCAACAAGTATCGCTTGCCGCTGACAAGCGTCGCTGCGTAGGAGAAATAGCTGTCCCAAGACAGTGCTGGCTGAAACAGATCAAGTTTATAGCGGCGGCCGATGGCGAACAGACGATTCAAGTCCAGCTTCGTCGTCTCGATGTCATCGTCGATCAGTGCAATGAGATCATATCGCGTCACAATTTCGGGGTAGCATTGAAACAAGGCATGATAGCCGGCGATCTTGCGCCCCGGGAGAAATACACTGAAATCGTTCTGTCCATGGGAGACGCCAGCCTCGTAGGCGGCGACGAGAAGATCGAAGTCGGCGTCGCCCGCCCCCTCAGTCCAGCCGGCATGCAAAGAGCTACGCCCCGCCCGGACGATCACCAGATTTCTCTTGCCCGAACCCTCTGGCAATTTTCGGAAGTCTGACACTGCTGCGGCCGCGGGCGTGACTTGGCGAAGGTTCATACAAGGCCTCCCGGCGGGTCACGTTTCTAGACAGGCGATCGGTTGGACGCGGCATCAATGCGCTTCAGCGCTCCCAAGCCAGCGCCGCGGAGCTTGGTACGAAGCTGCGGAGAAACAGCGCCTACAAGTTCCAGGAACAGTCTCGCGATAAGCAGCGGATCCAAGATCCACGCAACCAGATGAAGCAGTGTCATGCCCAACGGTGCTTTGCGCCTGTGCCGATAGGCAATTGCGACGAGGTGTTTTAGCCGCCTCGACAACTCAAAGGCATTCGCCGTGGAGCCACCAGGATTTTGCCAAGCCAGTCGCTCGGAGCTTGGCAATCGCACCGAGCGCGTCGGATGATCACGGCTGTATAGTATCGCGCTGGGCGCATGAACAAACGTCCCGAGAAGAGCCATCTCGGCCAGAAGCGCACAATCCGAGCCGTAGTAGGGCTCGTGCAGTGTCGTTTTAGCTAACGACGCCCGGCGCCAGAGGCCGAACATCGCAGCATCCCAACCGTGCGCAGCAACCATCAACCGGAAGCGGGATGCGGGCGTCGATCCTCCCATGTCCGGCAGCACCCTTTCGACATAGGAAGTCAGTTGCCCAGTTTCGTCGATCCCCAGCAGTCGCGGGTAGGCAATGACGTGGCGGGCATTTGCGTCAAGCGCACGCACGCAGTCTGTCAAGAAACCACTGCTCAAGCGGTCATCGTGCGCGCACCATTTGAAATATTCGCCTGTGCTCAGTTGGAACGCTCGATTGAAATTGGCACCGGCTCCCAAGTTGCGAACGTTTCGGACATAGCGTATGCGCCTGTCCCGCTGCGCAAATTCCAAGCATATATCCGCTGTCCTGTCCGTCGAAGCATTATCGGTGATGACAAGTTCGAAATCGCCGAAATCTTGCTCGAGGATCGACTGAATCGCATCGGACAGGAAATTCTCGCCGTTGTAGACGGGTAAACCAAGGGATACCTTTGGCGACTTGGAATGTTCCATTTCCAGGCTCCTTCTGGGGTGGACGTCAGACCGCGACAACTTCCGGCCGCAGGTCCAGTGCAATCAAGGATTGCGCCACTTCGTTCACGTATATCGGGTTCATGACGATGACGAGATCAGGGGGAGCGTCCAACAAGTCGCTTGGCGCGATGACCGGGTGACCGGTCCCGGGCGTAAACTTGCCTTGCTTGTATGGGTTGATGTCGACTGCTGCCCAGACTTCGTCTCCAAGCTGCAAGGTCGTCAGGAACGACACTGCCTTGGAGCCGCCGCCCCACAGGACGACCCGCCGGCCGGCGGCGTATGCGGCGCGGATGCGCTCCTGCCAGAAATCCTGAACCGCACGCACGCGAGCGGGAAAGGTTTCCGCCAAACGGTGCATCACTTCCAGATCGTGCTCGAGCGGTAGTCTCGGCATCGTCCGGCCGGCTGAGGGCCGGGCGTACTGAACGATGTACTGGTTGTCATAGACGAGCTCCAGATCAGTAACGTCGAAACCTTCCTGGCGAAACAGGCGTGCGTGCGCGCCAGGACTGAAATAGGAGCAATGCTCATAGTAAATGTCCCAGAACGCGCTCTCCACGAGCACACGTTTTGCATCAGGCGTCTCGAAGACCGCCCAATCCTGGGTCCTTTTGCCGATCATCTTGCGGATCAGCCGCACGAAACTCGACACCGAGCTGACGTGTTCGAGCGTGTGGCGACAGAGGACCGTATCCGCCTGGAGATGCTGGTAGTCCGGTCCGAAATAGTCGACGATGATCTTGACGTCGCCGTACTCATCATTGCGGCCTTTGTCGGCTCGATAGGCTGGATCAATACCGAGCCCGGTGGAGCCGCCCGATATGCAAAGTTCGCGGAGAAATTCACCCTTGCCGCAGCCGATCTCCAACACGTGCTTGCCGGCTATCGCACATTTTTGTGCAATCTCGCGTGCAAGTCCTTTCGCGAAACTGTTGAAGGTGCTGGAAAAATGCTGGGATTCCTCGAAATTGGTCGAGTAACCCATGATCGTCTCGTCAAAGGCCCTGTTGAATATGAATCCGCATGCGTCGCAGAATGCGAGGTCAAGGTCGCGGCGGGGAAAGGCGTGGGCTTCTCGGGCCGAGTTCAGCAGGACACAACTATGCACCGGGATGGATTCGACCCGGTAGATTGACCGGCTGACCGGCGCCGAGCAGCACGGGCACGCGGCCGGTCGAAGCGCTTTTCTGTTGCTTGCCATGTGAAGGTCAACCGAATTCATTGTAAAATTGGCTCGACAAGTGAACCGGTTATATCGCGCGTCGAGCTCTCGGCTCCGAAGAGTTCATTGTACTCGGTCGCGCGAGCGAGTTGGACAGACTGGGCCAGGCCAAGGGCGTCGAGTATCGCCAGGTCGAACCTTTCCTCGGAGAACCGGGTCGCGTTCACGCGACAGGCGTGCGGCGTAATGGACAGCGCATTTTTCTCGAATAGATCAATGGCCCCAGCTACGGAATCGATGGCCTGACGGTCGAAGAGCACACCTGTCGGATGGGCGCTCTCGCCAAGCGGCCGGACAATGTCGCGCGCGCCGCCGCGGCCGAAAGCGATCAATGGCGTGCCGCACGCCTGGGCCTCGGCAAGCGTTATCCCGAAGTCCTCGCATCCGGCGAACACCATCGCACGAGCCTTGGCGATTTTTTCGATGTATTCATGCCGCGGCAGATAGCCGGTGAAGACTATGTTGGGGCCGGCAAGCGATCGCAGATGTTTGGATTGTACTTCGTCGCCGACAACAACCAAGCGACGCAACGGCGTTTTGCTGAACGCCTCGATTATCAGATCCGTTCGTTTATACGGGGCGTGGAACGCGGCCGTGACGTAGTAGTCATCCTTGTTGACGACGAGTTTAAGATCCTCGGTGGCGACGGGCGGATGGACGACCCGCGCGTCGCGGCCGTAAATCCGTTCGATTCGAGAGCGGACATAATTCGAGTTTGCCAGCATCAGGTCAGGACCGTGCGCCGTTCTCGTGTCCCAGGTCCGCAGCCTGTGAAGCATGTAGCGAAAGACGAGACCCTTCGGCCCAAATCCCAAGCGGGCCTGCTGCAAATAGGAGAATTGCTCGTCCCACGCATATCGCACCGGACTGTGCACATAGCACAAATGTAGTTGGTCCGGGCGGGTCAGAACGCCTCGAGAGAATGCGGCCGAAGAGGAAATTACCGCGTCATAACCCGTGACATCAAATTGTTCGATCATAAACGGGCAGAGAAAGAATAGTGACCTGTAGTACTTTTCCACGAAGGGAAGTCGATTCATGCCGGAAACGTGGAAAATTACGCCTGGAAAATACTCTTCCTTGATCTCCTTCGGGAGAAAATCAAACAGGGTGAAAACCTCGGCTCTCGGAAAAATCTTGCAGATCCGGGCAAGGACCTGCTCCCCTCCCCGAAAGTTCGGGCACCAATCATGCACGACGGCGATGCGCGCGTTGCGGTCGATGCCGGCAAATGGCGTCTTGCTGATCGATCGCAAATGTTTGGTATCCCGGCCCACCATGGTGGTTGCTTTCGGCTGTCGCACATGGCGCATGCATTGCCCTCCCGGAATGTTGGCACCTTTTTCCGGAATTCTTTGTTGCCCGGATGCTCAGCGACTGTGTGTCGTCCGCCCCGTCCAAACAAGCTGCCTATCGGGTTAAGCGCCGCACCCTCCCGAGGCCCGATGTACTCCAACGAGGTACGCCTCCTACTTCGATGGGTCTAAGCACGCATCAACGCTAACCTTATGCGCAGGCTGTATCGGCGCGACCGGCGGATTAGGATCATGGCGCGCTCACTTCGCAAGCAGTGGTCGCGCGCCGTATCTGTACCCATTGCCCGCGAGGAGAGTTGATCGTCGATGATAGTGGTCGTGATCGTCGCAACGTTTGGTCGCAAGGAACAAGTGACTCGGCTTCTTTCACAGTCGCAAGGGGCTGGGTGGAGCCCGAGTAGAATCTGAAGATCTAGTGCAGAGGTAAGAGATGCTCCAGGAACTGCCTTTTTCCGTCGACAGCGGCGCTCGTTCAAATCATCGAGTTCGGCGCCTGGGCAACCTGTCGGCTCGGCGCAACGGTTGGCGCATTCTCCACGTCGTGGTGTATGCGGGGATGTCCCTGGCCTGCATGTTGGGTGCCTCGGCTGCAAACCCCACAGACTATGTGCTCGGCCCGCAGGACAAGCTCCGCGTCAAGGTCTACGAATGGCGTGCATCACGCGACAAGATTTTTGGCTGGGATGCTCTCAATGACGAATACATAGTCGGTCCCAATGGCTCCGTTTCGCTACCGCTGGTCGGCGAAATCAAGGCTGCCGGACTCACCACCGGTGAGATCGCGAACTCGATCGGCGACAGCCTCATGAAAAGCGTCGGCCTCTCGCGAAAACCGAACACCGCTGTTGAAATCGTCCAGTTCCGACCGTTCTACGTCGTCGGCAAGGTGACGCAGTCGGGAGAATTCGCATACCGGCCCGGGCTGACCATCTTGCAGGCATTGAGCATCGCGGGCGGGTTGCGGACTCGAGAGGACAGGGATGCCAGGTTCGAGCGCGAGGTGATCCAGGGCCAAGGGGATGTGAGCCTGCTTAGACTGAGCGAGGCCAGTCTCCTCGCTCGCAAGGCACGGCTCGAGGCGGAACTCTCGCATGCCAGCGACATTCAGTTTCCGGCCCAGTTGACGTCGCGTATTCAGGACGACGTCTTTGCCGTGCTCTTGAAGCAGGAACGCTTGATCTTCCAGGCGCGCAGCGAGGGATTGGACACTCAGGTCAAGGCGCTTCTTGGTCTCCGCGAGTTCCTCCAGAAGGAACTTGCCTCGCTGGAAGCGCAACTCGTTTTTCTCGACAAGCAGATCGGCTCAATCCAGAAAGAATTGACAGCGGTTTCGGCGCTTGTCGCCAAAGGTCTTGCGGCGGCGCCGCGCGAGTTTTCTCTGGAGCGGGCCCTTGCCCAGGCGCAGAGCGAGAGGTTGTCGGCGGAAACCAGTCTGCTGCGCGGGCGCCAGGAAATCAGTAAAACTGACATATCAATTCTCGAGCTCCAGGATGGGCGCGAAAATGAGATAACGGTCGATCTGCGTCAAACGCAAGCTGAGCTCGATGCTCTCGAAAGCAAGACAGAGACGACAAGGCGGCTATTGTACGAGTCCGCGGTATCTGCCCCGAGCCTTCTTGCCCGCCGAGCCGACGCGGAGCTGGCTGCGCCGATCTACACGATTTTCCGGCCGTCGGCGGACGGTGCGACAGTGCAAATCCAAGCTGACGAAACGAGTGCCGTCGAGCCCGGAGACACGATCAAGGTTGAAATACCACTGGCTGAGGATGAAACGGGCGCGCTGGACCTGACATCGACCGAGCGGCATGAGGCGCCGGGAATAGAACTCAAGGCAGAGACCGCCGGCGACACTGTAGGCATTCCGTAGCCTCCCGGCGGATTTTTGGCAGGATGAGGCAGACGACTTTGAGAGGCGACGAGGAGAAGCCACAAAAGCGCCTTCAGCCACCTGAGCAGGAGGGAGAAGCTCGGACCGAAGGAATATGAGCATGCCAACGCAGTCGATGATGTCTCCGTACATGCCGAAAAACAGCCAGCGAGTTGGCCCAGTTGACGCATTGAGAGGCTTAGCCATGACGGCGGTCGTGGCACAGCATTGCGGATTGTTACCATTTGGATGGACGGGTGTGTGGCTCTTTTTCGTGATCTCCGGATACGTTGTTACCCTTACGGTGATAAGCCGGGAAAGCGATCAACCGGCGCTAGAAAGGTTGGTAGGGTTTTTTCGCAGGCGCGCACTTAGGATCGTCCCTGTCTATTTCGCCTACATCTGCGCAGGTGTCGTGACCATCCTTGTGAGTGGGAGTAGCCTCGACCTGATCGCTCTTGGCTCGCTACTGGGGTTTATCAACAATCTGGCCATGACGCTTGGGCGAGGTGAGCTTGATTCTTGGCCCGTCGGGCACCTGTGGACTATCTCAGTGGAGATGCAGTTCTACGTCATCTACGGCTTTGCGCTGTTCCTGATGTCCCGCCGCACCGTAGTCTTGCTGCTACTTTCTATGCTCATCTTGGCGCCTATGTTGCGCCTAGCCGTATCGATTGGCCTAACCAGAATCGGATGGGGTGCCGAAACCAGCGCGTACGCGGTCTACGCTGGATCATTTCTTCATACCGACGCCTTTGCGACGGGCTGTTTGCTAGCTTTTTTAAGTAAATATGGAATGCTCCAAAGAAAAGCTCCATTTGTTGCAATAGTTGGAACCTGCTTACTTTTCATCTATGTAATACTTTACACAAGCATTAACTACTATGTCGTGGAAGCGCGGGGCATCGACATTCTAAAAAACGTCCTCTCCGGAATTCTGTGGGGGCAGTATCGCGAAGTATTCCTTTACAGTGCGCTAGCCGCCGCCTCTGCCGGCCTTGTAAGCCTTGCCGCTGTGGAGCACCGTTCCGTTCACTGGCTTTTGAGACTGAAATCTCTCCAACATATTGGAGAGATTTCATATGGCGCATACATTTACCATGCGATTGCGGTCGTCGCGGCCAAGTTGGCCCTCTCTCCGATAATGGACTTTTCGGCGAACCCGAGGCCAATCCATACGTGGATCGCGTTGTTCTTGTTGGCATACCTTCTGACGATTGTCGCCGCAGAACTTTCATTCCGATTTTTCGAACGCCGCTTCCTGGATATCCACAATCTGCGATCTCCCACCGGGCAAATTTCCGAGATGCCGACATGACAACAGTGCGTATTGCTCTTGCTTTCCTCTCGCTTTTGTTTGCCAACTCTGCCAGCGCGGCGCGGGAGCAACACCTTTGCAAAGAGCCGGCGCCCGTAAATGTGAACCGCCCCGAGTTGATCGAAGCTGTTTCGTTTGAGTCACGCGGCTATGGCTGGTTCATCCAACATGGCGTCGTAGCGTTCCTCGGCTTCGGCCGGCGGCATGTTGCCGATGGGCTCGCTCGAGGCCGAAACCCGAGCCGGCCGGCAGGGACGCAAGGCCGATTATCTCGGGCGCAAAGACTTCGTCGTGCTCGATGAACTTGGCTATCTGCCATTCGCCCAGTCCGGTGGCCAACTGCTATTCCACCTGGTCAGCCGCCTCTACGAGCAGACCTCGGTCATCGTCACCACCAACCTGACCTTCGGGGAATGGCCCTTGGTCTTCGGTGACGCCAAGATGACCACCGCGCTCCTCGACCGGCTCACTCACCACTGCGATATCGTCGAGACCGGCAACGAGAGCTGGCGCTTCAAGAACCGCGCCTGAACCCCAACCCGCTGAACCGCCCAGGTGCGCAACCCCGAGCAGCCTCGACGGATCGGATCAGCTCACCGACCTTAGGGGGGTCAATATTGTGATCCGGAAAATTCAAAGGTAAAGAGCGAGTATCGTCGACTTTGAGGCCATAGGTGGGGATACTCAAAACTTCGCCCCGTGCCATTCGGTATCGAGCTGTCACGCCTTACTAGGGATCCTCACATGGACAAAGCGACGACCATCATTGGAATAGACTGCAGCCCACGCGCGTCCAGTAACTCAGCGCGGATGCTCGGCGAGGTTTTTCGCTCGCTCGAGAGAAATCGGCGGGTGAAGGTCGTGGAACAGGTGCGTCTGGCCGATGAGCGTATCGACTGTCTCGGGTGCGAGCAGTGTTATCAAACGTTCGGATACCACGGCGACGGGATCGATCGTGTTCTGTCACTCATGAAAGAGTCGGACGTGATTCTGATGGCTACTCCCACCTGCTTCGGAATGCCGCCGGCCCTGGGCGTCGTCTTGCTTAACAGATCGGATCCCCTGTGGCGCGACGGACAACAGCTCAAAGGAAAACTCGGAGCGGTCATCGTCAACGGCGCCACCGATCCCGCGGACGATCCGAGTGTGCGCCTATGCGCGGACAACATGATCAAGTTTTTCGAACAGCACGAGATGCCCTGCGTCCAGCCGGTCCATCTGGGGGGAACGCTCGCGTATCCCGAGCAACGGTTTCCGGACCCGCTCCCCGACGGGACGATGGGCGTTCTCGAGCAATTGGCTGACGAGATCCGGCAGTGGGTCGGGAGCAGGTGATACCGGCACATCTCTTACCTCCTCGCGTGGTGAGACACGACCGCCCAGGTGCGCAACCCCGAGCAGCCTCGACGGATCGGATCAGCTCACCGACCTTAGGGGTCAATATTGCACGCCGATAAGGGGTCAATCTTCAACGCCGTTTGACAAGGATCTCCGTATCAGGAGCCTTCAGGCGATCCGACCCGCCGGTCGCGGGCCGAACCTAGGAGTCCTGCGTCGGGAGCCGCGTGACGGGCGTACTTGCGCCTAGAGCACGGACCCTGGTTGCGCAGATGACCGCAACAGCAATGAAAAAGCCGATACCCGGATCGGCGCTCCCACCGGCCAGAGAGCCGGCAACAATGGAAGCCAGAGCACAAGCTCGTACGCTTGACACCACTGCGTTGGTTTCTGGATCGACATACTGTTTGAGGCTTCCCATGCCCCGAAAAACCACCACCAAGAGTACTACCATCATCAGGCCGCCGACCAAGCCAAGCTGTGACGCAACTGCGATCGGCCAGCTAGATGCACGCGAACTGCCCAAGCCTACACCGAGACCGCTCGTCTCGAAGAACGCCTCCATACTTTTAGCATTCCAGTACGCTCGCTCCTGGCCAGAGGAGGAATTTCCCTTATTTATAACCATAGAATCAAGTAGTTGGACGTATGGAGTGAAGAAACCCTCATCATAAAGGCCGATCGCCAAGGCCATGCAAACACCAAGCGAAACGACGGTGAGGATCAAGATTTCGGTCTTGTCGAAGCGGCCGGAAAGGAATGAGCGCAAGATAGAGATCGCAACAGGAATGCTCAGTATGGCTAGTCCCACATAGGCCACCGAAGACGTGGAAAGGGCCAAAAGGACAAGCACCAGAACAGCCAGCCCCCCCGCCAGCCGCGACTTCGTTTTGCGCCAGTAAACATAACAGAATGCTAAGCAGGCGAGTGATCCGCCGCCGAAGGCCGATGCCTCGGAGGCGGCACCCGCAATGCGCCAAAAACCACCCGTCTTAACTTCTGAGAGCATCGCGTAGTTGGCTGTGCGGATCGGCCGAAGGACATCTCCTGCTCCTGCTAGCTTGCCGATTAGGTCGATCAATCCCATCCCGCAGTGGAGACCGCATGAGAGAAGGAATGCGCGCCGAATTTGGTCCATTCTATCCTTGTGCAGAAGCAGAACGCACAGGGCAATAGCAGTGAGCCCCCCCAAAACGAAATATCCGGTTTGTGAGATATTGCCCGACACGGGTGCAAGCGGAGCCTCCACGACTCCGCGTCGCATTGTCGATTGTACAAAGACAATAGTATCTCCCGCGAAGAAGCGCGGGAACAACCAGGCGCCGACCATGGCATAGAGCATCAGCGCGCAGAGGGCCCAGATCGGTCGGATTTCGCCGAATACATCGCCGAGGTGCCGCCAAATTCGTCGCCTGAAGGCGACGGCAGTCACCAGAAGCGCAGCGAAGAACGTGAAGATGAGTGGCGACGATCCCCCAAGCGAACTTAGCGTAACAACGGCTGTTGCACCGAATGTCAGCGACACAATGAGCCCGATGATTAATGGAGCCCGGAAATAGCATCCTAGAAGCAATATTCCAGTACAAACTAAGAGACCGATGAACGAGACCTGCATGACGCTATGTCCAACCCAGCGGCGTGAACCGATCGCTTTGACTTGCGTTTGGATAGTAGGAACATTGCAGCGACGCGGGACATCGTTCAGGATAAGAAATCCAGATAGTCTGTACGCAAAATTCGAGCGCTGGGGCGGAAATATCGTTGCAGGCTTCGAACCCTTTTGCCGAAGCTATCTCGCCAGCAGCGGCGCGCAATGGCTTCATCTGCACAATGCCCCTAGAACTTGACCCGCTTAAAAACGCCCTCAGGCATCGCGGCGATTACCCCCATGACAAGACGCCAGCTTCTTCTCACGTAGATGATGTCGCGGTGCCGCGATTCCGCAGCCTCGTAGATGGCTTCGGCTACTTCATCAGGTTCTGCCGTTAAAAATGGTGACAGTTTCATCCCGTCTGTCATTCGGGTCCGGACGAAACCCGGCATGACCGTCACCACCCTCACGCCTGAGCGCCACAATCGACCTCGAAGCCCCGACAGGAAAGCAGTCAATCCGGCTTTGGCGGAGCCGTAGACATAGTTGGAGGCGCGGCCGCGGTTTCCGGCGACCGAACTGACACCAACGATGGTGCCGGTGCCCCGCTTCTCGAATCGGTCCGCCAGCATGCCAAGGAGAATTGCGGGTCCCTCAAAATTCGTACGGAGTGACAGTGAGGCGTATGCCGTGTCGGCAACCGCTCTCGACTGGGTTGGAAGCATTCCCACCACGCAGACGACTGTATTGGGCAATGTGCCGAGTGAATTGATGAACGGCCCGAACGACTCAGTATCCAAGATGTCGAGGCGGCAAAGTTCGGCCTTGGCCTGCGAGGCGGTGAGAAGGTGGTTGACCTCCCGCAGGCCTTCTTCGTCGTTTCGGGCCGTAAGGATCACTTTCCAGCCATGCTCGGCATAGACGAGGGCCGTTGCCCTCCCTATGTCCGAAGTGCCGCCTATGATCAAGGCGGTTCCCGGTTGTGTCGTCATACTGCGATCCTTTTCGACAACATCGACGCGAGCCGTCCTTCGGCCCCAATCGCGCGGCGCTGCTGACGAAATACAGAAAGATTCGGATAGCCCGCCTCGAACGTTTCGGGCCGCTGGCGGGCGTCCTTAGCCAGATAGAGCCGCCCTCCCCCTTCGACGACCAAGCGGTCCAATCTATCCAGAAGTGAGAAGATGCTGTCGGATACGGGAAAATCGAGAGCCAGCGTGACTCCCGGCATAGGAAATGAAAGCTGGCCGCCACCCTTGCCCAACGTCTTGAGGACGGCAAGGAACGACGGGTCCCTCGTTGTGGCAATTTCTCCCATGATTTCAGGCAAGACGCGTGACGCTGTCTGATGGGGGAGAACGAATTGGTATTGCAGGAACCCGCGGCGGCCGTAGAGCCGGTTCCATTGGTCAAGGCCGTCCAGGGGGAAGAAATAGGATTGCCACGTCACCAGTTCATCCTTGGTGCGTGCGCGGGCGTAACGGAGCGCATTAAAGGCTCGGATGGAGTGCCTGTTGAGAAGAAATCCCGGGGCATCCAATGGCACAGCAATCCCGCGACCACGGGTATTCGGGTAGATCGGTGCACCCGGGTTTCTTTCCTGGAGAGCGTCAAGGCTGACATGTTCGCCGAGGTAAACCAGCGAGCGGCCAAGCGCGTTTCCCCTGGAAAGGCAATCGACCCAAGCTACGGCATAGCTGGCGCCTTCATTAGCTGTCAGTAGCTGCACGGCCGATAATATATTCTCAGCTCGTACAGTGTTCTGCCTCATCCATCCTGTTTCGACCTTGATCAACCGGATCGTAGCCTCGACAATCGTTCCAGTCAGGCCCATCCCCCCAATCGTAGCTTTGAAGAGGTCAGAATTATCATCCCGGGAGCATCGGACCGTCTGTCCCGAGGGAAACATCAGTTTCAGCGCTTCTACATGATCGCCGAAGCCCCCGACCCAATGATGGTTTTTGCCGTGAACGTCCGCAGCAATCATGCCGCCGATCGTGACAAAGCGCGTGCCCGGTACCACGGCAGGGAAGAACCCTCGAGGCAGGAACCTGTCGATTAGGTCAGCTAGCAACACACCAGCTTCGACTGTCAGTAAGCCCGAGGTTTCGTCGAAACCCTTCATTCGGTCGAAGCGCCGCATATCGAGCGTCACTCCTGCACCGATACCGGCGTCGCCATATGAGCGTCCGTTGCCTCGCGCCACGTAGGTCGGTATGTGCCGCTGCAGCATCGCCAGTTCGCGAGGAGATCCCGGGCTGACGACGTTGCTGCTGTGCCTCGGATACCGTCCCCACCCGCTTAGCTCCACTGTGGCCTCCCGGAACGGAAGGTATATCTGCTGTCGAGGGCGAACTTGGTTGCATAGCCGATGGCAAGTCCGAGAATCGCGCCCGAATATTTGGCAAGAGACGTCCCCCAAATGTGCCAGAATCCTATTTCGAAGGCCCAGGAGATAATCGTCGTTAGTACGCTGAACACCCCGTAGAGCGTTACCTTGCGGGCTTCCTGGTACCTGCCTTCAAACGGATCAAAGAAGATGTAGTTTTTGTCGAGAACATATTTGACGACAAATCCCCCGACGGTGCCGACCGTGATTGAAACGAAGAGAGTGAAAAACGGTGCGGCGCGAACTGTTGCCTCCTGCAACAGGAGGTTGGCTGCCGTCGCGATGACTGCGAAAGTCGCATAACGGGTCGCGTATGTTGTGAATTGAAGGGAACGCATATCGTTACACCATTTCGCGTTGCCTAGACCGCCGCCACGACAGCTAGCCCGGCAATGAGGAATGACAGCAGGCTGTTGCGGTCGGTCATCGCAAACACAATCGGATCCTCGGTCATGCTGCGCCTGTGAGCAATCATCACCAGACGGCTGGTCCAGTAGATGAGCACGGGGCAGACGAACCAGAGCATTTGCGGCCGTTGGTAGAGCACGTTCACGTCCGGCGAGGATATGTACAGCGCGAACACGGTGACGGAATTGTAGCCCGCGGCCGCTGCAAACGCGGCAACCACGCCGAGATCCTCGAACTTGTAGTTCCGGTTCGAAGGCTCGGACAGTTGGAGATCTAGGCGTGTGGCAAGTTCGGCATATCTCTTGACCAGGGCCAGCGCCAAGAAAATGAAGATGGCGAAGGTCAGAAGCCACGGAGAGACGTGCACTCCGATCGCGATAGCCCCGGCAATGATGCGCACCGTATAGAGCATCGCGAGCGTAACGACGTCGATGAGCATCTTGCGCTTGAGGTAGAACGAATAGGCCGTGGTAAGGACGGAGTACCCAAGGAGGACGGCAAAGAAGGCAGGAGACACACCAGTAGCGAGGATGAATGACGCGATTAAAAGCAGCGGCGCGGCGAGCAACGCGTGGATCAGTTGGATTCTGCCCTCCGCCAGCGGTCGATGCCGCTTGGTCGGGTGCGCCCTGTCGGCCTGAAGGTCAACGAGGTCGTTGATAATGTAGACACTCGAAGCGCAAAGGCAAAAGCTGAGGAATGCGATTCCGAGCTCGATCAGGTTCTCGGCAGTGAACTGGTGGGAAGCCAGCAACGGAACCAGCAGCAGAAGGTTCTTTGTGTATTGGTGCACCCTCAAAAGGCGCGCCCATGTCCGCCAGCTTGGTTTCTGGTGGGGCAGGTATTCCTTTTCGACAGGCATTGCCGCAAGCCTTCTGGAAACCCGTCCAGATGTGCGGATTGCAATTGCCGTTCCGCATTTTGACCAGACAGCCAGGTCGTCGGCATCGTTGCCAATGTAGTCGAACCTTCCCTCGCCGAACACTGCGACCAGCTTGGCTGCTTTCGTCTTGCCCGAGCAGTTCGTGGTCGCATCCGACCCGATGTACCCATCAAAAACGCCCAAGTGATCTGCAACAGCTCTGACGATGCGTTCGGAAGCGGCGGATGCAAGGTAGACTTGCCGCCCGTCCTTCTGCGCCGCCTCAATCTCTTTGAGCACAGCTTCGTCGTATGGAAGCGCAGACGCGTCGAACTCTACCGAGGAAGCAGCGCACTGTTTTAACGCAGCCTTGCCAAGCCTCAGTGCTTTTAACATGTCGACCGCAGATTGAGGTCGGCGTGCAAACTCCGACAGGGCGGTTTCTATCAACAGGTCTGAACGAACCAGTGTCCCGTCCATATCAACAACGAGCGGGCGACGGCAAGCCGGCTGCGGCGCCGCAACTTCGACATCTATCGATTCTTGCGCCATTTGCGCTTCGCCCACTCTGCAGTTTGCAGAGCTGAGCAGATCACGCGCGCATGACGAAGCGTAGTGCGCAAAACGGAGTAAACGATACCACCATCGTGTGAGTTTTGCGCTCATTGACGAAGCGTAGCGCGCAAAACGAAGTAAACGATACCACCATCGTGTGAGTTTCGACGAATTATGATGCGTTGCAGCGGGGGCGGCTGGGCCGCACAAAGCTTTGGCACATATGGAAATTCGTCTCGAACTGGCCACAGCGATGTTCAAAAACTTGGTAGCGCACCGCGGGAGCTCCAGACGTTTAGACCGCGTTCAAAATTGCATCCATAACGGCGATAAATCTCTATGTTAGCCAATATTACAAATGCGTCCTGAATAACGATGGCGGGATCAGGGGCAATGGTGAGTGTTCTCAAAGTCGAGCCAGGTAATAACATTCAGAACAATTCCATCGATGGTAACAGTGTCGCTTCAGAGCCCAAGGACGGAATTGACAGGAAGTTCACCCTATTTTGCGTCTTTGCCGCCATTGCAATGGGGGCAATGTTGCGTTGGCTCGTCAACTCAGACGAGGCGTTTTGGTATGACGAGGTGTGGACCGCGACGATTGCACTGCAGGACTGGCGCGGGGCACGTGAGATTCTGGGGATCGATGTAAACGCACCCCTCTACTACCTGACTGTCTGGGGGTGGGGGCAACTCTTCGGCGTGTCTAACGTTGCAATTCGTGCGCCTGGCATGATTGCCACCGCCGCTGCGCCATTAATGGCATGGATGCTGCTGCGCGGACGGATGCCACTGCATCAAAGGGCCTTGTTCACGATCATCATCGCGCTGTGGATTCCCAGCTTGTATTACGCCGAAGAGGCGAGAAGCTACGCCTTCACGGTGCTCGGTTCCGTGTTGCAAACCGTTTTCTTCTTTCGTGCGCTACGGGGCAAAGACGAGACCGGGGACATCACCGGGTGGGCGCTGTCGGGGCTGTTTCTCGGACTGAACCATTACACGACCTTGGTCATGTCAGCAGTCCAGGGGGTGTCGCTTCTTCTTCTTTTTTGGCGAACGCGGCCCCTCGCGATTGCCTTTGCAGGTTTTGCCTACACGCCAGTTGCCGCGGTCTTCCTGAGCCACTACGAAGCCATTTTGCACATAACCACTTCTCAGAACTTCTGGCTCAAGCCGTTGTCGCTCTTCGATCTCGGACGTGCGTTGAAGTTCCTGGCAGGCGAAATCTATGTCGCCCTCCTCCTGGTCTGCATCATTGGTGCGGCGCTTCTCATCGATGCCAAAAACGCGGCTAATGAAGGCACGCTGCGCCGCTATCGCGTGACCAACGTCGCGTTGTTGTGGATAGCGCGCCTGCGCAACTCCATCCGATCATCCCCGCTATTCCTGACCGCCTTGGTAAGCTTCCTTGGGTTATGCCTTTTTCTCGGCATTGCAGTACTTCGACCTACTTTCATGCCTCGCTTCCTGTTCCCCTTTGCACCTGGCCTTTTCCTCGGCTTGATATGGTTCATCGACGCAATGCCGAGCACTCGCTTATGCGCACGCTACGCGACAGTTGCCGTGTTCTTTGCAGGTGCCTTGATCTGGGGGGTCCAAAGCTCTACAGAAATTAACAAACACCTGACATGGGAGCACGAAAGCGCGATCTTGAAGGACGCTGGAGTCTCGGAAGTCCTTTTCATCCTCGATCAGGGCTTCCCAACTCCCTACCCCGAATTTTTGCATCCCAAAGTGTTCGGCTTTTATTTTTCCCGCGCCGGAGCCGACGTAAGGGTCCGGGAGTTCGTTCCCGATTATCAGGGATACTCCGATCCGAGGCCGCATCTCATCAGCTTTCTCAGTGAGAAGCCTGGACGTGGTCTCATCTGGAGCATTTTTCCGGGGCCCTCTCCCGACCCCATACCGTCTGACCTCGAAGGCAAGATCAGGCGAATTCGCGAGCGCGGATTCTCGGCAGTATATGATCATACCGTCATGGAGGATATTGAGGGCGTTGATTGCCACGCGACACAAACCGGACCCTGGTCAAAGTATACCTGCTACTCCGCTCACGATCCGACGGCACAGGGTGAACTACGCGATGATTAAGGTTTGACCTTCGGCGTGCCATACCAACGCAGCAGGCGGCTTGCGCGTGCCCGAACGGCGCCTGTTAATCCTTTGCAGTTTCGAAGCAAGCGGACATTCTCCTGAGTGCAGCTCCGAAGCATGGGGCAGGTCGACCGAAATATGACATTGCTTTTTTGCGTCAGCTTCGACCTGTCGAAGCCGACGCGCATGCCGCAGGCGGAGCCACGGGCCGCATTCTACGGTGAAGCGCGACCGCTCCTTGCTGTCGCCGGATCCCGGCATTTTCTTTTTGTTGCGATGTCTACCCGCAGTTCGCGGCAGGCTGTTCAAAAAGTGCCTCCAGCCGTTTTGTGGACGGCACTCTCTTAGCCCCGACGATCGCGAGAAATCGCAAGATTGCGCAGAATGCAAAGCGACGGAAATTCGCCATTGGAGAGGGCGACAATATCGAGATCGCCGTCGACATCGAGGTCAACGGCTCGCGCGGCCACAAAACTGCCGGAGCTAATATACTGCAGGCCTCGACGACCGTTGCCATGGTCGGCGAGGATATAAAGGCCGCCCAACCCAGTAGTACCCGCCGCGATCACATCCGGCGCATTGTCGCTGTTGAGGTCGGCAGCCGACAGAGGCGCAAGATCGGGTGACACTAGCCGCGGCCCATTCGATTCATCGTTTGCGGAGTTTTTGATCTTGGCGTTGATTGCTCGTGGCCAGCCCTCTGCAAGATCGCCTCCAGTGTTGCGCCATGCCAATGCGCCGCAAGCCACATCGGTCACACCATCTCCATCGACGTCGTCTGTTGAGAGGGTGCATGTTTGCTGCCCTGTGTCTATTGAAGCCGCGAGTTCCCATCGGTCCAGAGGCAACCGGTCGCGGGGCAAATCGAGCGCATTGACCCAGATGTGAACTGGCGGATTCGTCACCCAATTGGAGCCGTAAACATCAAGATCACCATCAGCGTCGAGATCAGCGAGAACGCCATTGTGGACTCCACCCTGACCGATGACCTGGACCCTCCACATCTCACCACGCCCGTCGATATTGTAGACAGCGGCGATCAATCGGTCGCTGGAGGTATGCATCTGACCCACCATGAGGTCTGGATCGCCATCTCCGTCCAGATCGCCGACGGTCAGGGTGTGCGCCTTCTCGACGAGAGGCAATATTTTGTTGCTTTTCCAATATCCTCGGGGATTTCCATCCTTGGCTTTGTACCACACGATGTCTGCAACGTCCTCCGAGGATGAATACAAGACGTCGGGTTGGCCGTCTTGATCGATATCTGCAACGACCGTTTTGAAGTTTTCAGGTGCCGGCCCTATCGAATAACTCTCCCATTTGTCCACTCGTGCTTGTGCATATCCTGGATTTTTTAGCCAGGCTCCACTTACGACGATGTCCTGTATGCCGTCAGCATCTATGTCCCCTATACCCAACCCTTCCTGACCAAAGTCGCGGCTCGTCAAAGGGCGGCCCATCCATGATCCGTCAGCATTCTGGAAAAAGATGATGACGCTATCTTGCGACCGCGTTGCAATATCTAGACGTCGGTCACCATCGAAATCGGCGAGTTTGACATCCTTGCCCCAACCTCCGATCTCTCCGATCTCGCGACGGAGCCATTGTGCGCCATCGGTAGGGTCTCCGCTTGGCAGTGGATTCTGGAACCCCACTAGATTGGCACCTTCCGGCCCATCGGGAACGACTATGTCAAGATCGCCGTCACTGTCGATGTCGCCCAACGCACCGTCGGTCGTAAACTGGTTTTTGGGCCGTCCGATCAGATATGGACGCCAACCCGGTGCACGATACCAGACCAACGCTTCCTTGACTTCGCCTCCGATCACGAGGTCGAAGAGGCCGTCGCCGTCAATGTCACCAACCATCTTTACGTCGCCGGATCGATCGTCGACGACTTGCATTCGAAATTCGAGGCCATCCCACAGCGCAGCCGACGACAGCGACACCGGCTCGCTGGCCGTGAACTTCGTGCACCCCACTATCACGGCCATTGCCAGCAAGCAGGTCCACCAAGCGGCACAGTGCCGTCTCCGCCGTTCCAATGTGCTCAACAGCATCTGAAAGACCTTAATGCTCACGACATCGGCTCGAATAGGAAAACCTCGACTGGGCCTTTTTGGCCACCGTTTCTCCGAGAATGATCCGGCCTCCAAGTCGCCCGAGCAAAGCACGTGAGGCTAGGCGGCCGTTAGAGGCCCAAAGGGAGTATGTGTACCACGTTTGAGGGCGCGGTCCTGGCAAAGCCGGAACCGTGGTTGAGGTGAAGGCGATCGGCTCCTTCGCGAGTTGGCTAATGAAGGGTTCCCCCTTTCGGTCAAGTACCGGAAATATTAAGATCCGCTAATGTTGTTCGGCGATGAGCAAGGACAACATCATTTCTTTGGATGGGGCCATCAGGGCCGAAATCCGCAGGAACCTGGCCGATGTCATGGGATTGCACGGCTTCGACTTCGAAGTCGACACCATACTCTCCAGTTGGGAAGGCGCGATAGATGATCGTCAGGTGATGGAAGCCCTACGCATCATTAAACTCGCCGGCTTCATGTTCGACGAGGTTCCGTACAGAGCAGACTGAAGTGGCTGCGTTTGCCCGCCAAAAAAGCCAGATCGTTGGCCTGATGAGGGTTCGGCTGCGGATCAAGCGCGGACACTCGACGCGATCGGGTCGACCTCCGCGACCACCCCGCCCCCACCGGCATTGCCAACAGAAGAGCCGCCAAGCGAGACTCGAGGCTATTGTCCCGATTGCCGTCGCAGCAAACGCCAGAGAGGCTATGAGCGCAGTGATCATCGACCAGCGCATATAGACGACGAGGGCCAGGATTCCCGTGCAAATCAATGCCACTACGACGGAAACCTGCATTTCACACTCCGACGATCGATGGTCCAGACCCTGACTGCGCCGCCGGAACCGCCGAGCTAAAAGGTTGGGCTTCACAAAAACGAGCGACTCTGATTTCCTTGGGACAGGGTTCATCTGCGCGGCGTCGATTGACCCTGGGAGGAGGTCGCCGTGTTGCTTGCCATTGTCGGCGTTGCCGGTCTTGCCCTGGCAATAGGGTTTACGCTGCGCGCGCCGGCGCTGATCGTGGCGACCTTGGTGGTGATCGTCGCCAGCGTCGCTGTAGGCAGTTTTCTTCACCTGTCTGTTCCAAACACCATCCGCTCGACGTTTTATCTCGTTGTCGTCACCCAAATTGCCTACCTGGTCGGCCTTGCAATTGCCGTGCTGCGGCATCGCCCAAGGCGACAATAGAGTGGGCGACAATGCGTTGTGGGCGACAATCGCTTGAGGCCGTTTCTGCCGCGCCCTCTGACATAGCCAAGGGTCAGGAGGTCTGATCGAACTTCATCATGGCCGGTATCGTCCGCATCAGGATCGAAAGATCGCGGCGTAGAGACCATGTCCGAACGTACTGCGTGTCCAGCAATACGCGATGCGAATACTCGGTCGTGTTTCTCCCGTTTATCTGCCAGAGGCCGGTCAGTCCTGGCCGCGTCTTCAAATATTCATGCGATGCTGCGCCATAGCGTTGCAATTCGTCGGCAACGACAGGACGCGGGCCGACGCAACTCATGTCGCCCCGCAAGATATTGAACAACTGCGGCAGCTCATCCAGGCTCGATTTGCGAAGCATCCTTCCGAAAAACAGGATACGCGGATCGCAGCTCAGCTTCTGATTGGCCGCCCACTCCTGGGCGGCTTGTGGATTGCAACTCAGATGCTGTTCGAGCACCTCCTCGGCATTCCGCACCATGGTGCGGAACTTGTAGCAGTCGAAGGCCTTTCCATCGAAACCAATGCGCTGGTGAACGAACAGCACCGGACCGCCTGTGGTCGCCTTGATCAGAAGCGGGATCACAACCAGGATCGGACCGGCCAGGATGAGCGCTGTCGAGGCTACCATCAGATCCAGCAGCCTCTTGGCCCAACCGCCGAGCGGCTGTCGGCCTTCGCTCCGCGGACCATCGTCAATGCTCGCCGTGCGCATGTCCGGCTCAAACGGAACGGCGCCATGGTCATGGCTTGCGTTGAGTTGAGGCGACGACAGGTCTGGCGTATTCGATCTCGCGGCCGCATCGCTTTCATGCCGAAGAAGCGAAGTCGCGGCGGGCCTGGCTCCGACCAGTAGAACCCAGCCTTCAATAGCCAGGTCTTCGCACTGCCGCAGGTTACTTTCGATCACGTTGGACATTTTCCGCTTGCGCTCGATTTCAACTTTTCGTTTGCATTTTGGCGACGACGGTTGATCTCCGGCAAGCAGGGAAAAGGTGGTAGATCGGGGGTGTTTGGCAGCGTGGCCTACCGCTTAGTTGCTAGGCCGGGTACGGACGAATGGCTGCTCCGTCCAATGCCTGGCATGATTTCGGAATCGATTGTTCGGCTCGCGACGCCCTGAAGGGGCGCGGATTCACTTTGACAGGTGCCGGATTGACGGGGCGGCGTCGAGACTTGCCGCTGGGCTCTAAAGCGCGTCGCGTTTGAACGGATTCATGCGACGCGCTTTAAGTTCTTGTCTGATGCATGTCGTCGTCGCGCGAGACCGCTGCGCACCCTCGGTTCGAGCCGGAGGGCATGCTTTTGCGCGACATGCATTAGCTCGACGCCACCGCGAGGAGGACAGGATGTCAGCGCGGCGCCTGACTTGCGCGCTTCCGGTAACGCCGAGCCGAAACAGTACGAACACGTGTCATCAACACGCCAAGGACGGAAGAATTGGTGCTTTTGAGTGTCTGCGTCAGGTCTTCCAGTTGATCAAGCGACGTCACGCCCCACTGCGCCACCACAATCACGCCATCAAGAAGCGGGCAGAGAGCAAGGCCTTCGGCTCCTGAACTAAACGGCGGGAGTTCAACAATGACGATATTGTAACTACCAACTTCGTTCAGCAATTTCTCCATATTATCGGGAACAAGCAAATTCGCCGAATTCGACGCATCGTTCTTCAAGTAATAAAACGATGCCTTTTCAATGTATCGGATTTGCTTGCCGATGTCTTTGGGGCTGCCGGAATCCCGATCGATCATATTGAAATCGGCGGAAAAGAGACGTTCGTTGGCCAGTGCCGACTTATCGTCGGCGTTGATCACGAGGGTCGCTGTGCCCGCTCTCCCACACAGCGCCGCCAGATTGCTTACAATGGTGCTCTTTCCGTCGCCGGGGGACACGGATGTAATTCCGATGCGACGCCGTGAAGGGTTGGCCCCGGCCAGGCCCATGATCGCCTTGACGCTCCTGAGGCTGCCGCTGAATGAAGAGTCCGGGTTCCTGAGCACCTCGTCAAGCCGGCCAAAACCACCCCGCCTGAAGCTGACCGGCGGCAATTCTCCAACACAGGCCAGGCCCAGTTCGCGACGGATCTGACGCGGGGTCCTCACGTTCCGATCGAGCCCGCGTCGCGCCACGGCGAACCCGATGCCAGCTACCATCCCGGCAAGTGTGCCAAAGGCGAGGATCAGCGTCTTGCGCGGCCGACTTGCCGTCTTGGGGCTCGTCGCGGACGTGATGACGCGAGCATTGGCGATCAGATAAGGCTGTTGGTCGACCGAGTTTGTATACGCCGCGAGCAGGCTCTCATACATCTTTCGATAGGTGTCGGCGGTAACCTCCAACTGCTCCAGCGTAATCTGGTGTGTTGGCTGTCCTTCGCTGTGTGCGAGGTCCTGTCCGGCGACGGACGTCTCGTCCTGACCTATGCTGTAGTCGTGTTTTGCGCGAAACTGCTGGGCGACCCGGGTCGCCCGGTTCATCTGATCACCGACCTCCCGCATCCGCCTTTCCAACCATGCGATGCCTTCGCTAGCCGTTGCCGTTGTCGTTTGCACTTGCTCGCGCACGAACGCTTCCGCCGTGGCGTTCGCGATGCGTGCCGCCAATGCCGGATCCTGAGACTGGAATGTGATGTCCATTGCATAGGAGACACCGACACGCTGGATATCCAGGCCATCGCTGAACATCTCCACCGCCTGACGCCGACGCTCGGATTCCAGCTGCGGGCTGTTCGCCTCCATTCGATCCGGCCAGGGAAGCACGCGATGGAAGAAATCCGTCAGCGCAGCATTGCCGGCATGGAGCCCGCCGGCATCGACGATGCTCGTCCAGGCTCTGCGAAACCTCTCGCCTATGGTCGGACCGTCCAGATCTCCGAAAGTTGGATTGTCCATGAGTCCAAGGTCATCGATCACCATCATCGCGATCTTCTGGGAGCGCAGCACTGCAAGTTGGCTCTCGACCTGAGCGGTATCGAGCGACAGGTTCACTTCGGCGGGTTGCTGCTGAAGGTTTTTGGGTATCTTCGGTTCGATTAGGATCTGGGTGCGCGCCGAATAAATCGGATCCGAGGTTGCAAAGTAGAACGTGGCGAAAACGATTCCGGCGACGACGAACGCCAGAATCGAGAAAAGATACTGCCGAGCAAACGAGACGACGTCAGCGAGGCTGATAAAGTCCTGCGGTGCGTCCGCCCCGAGCCATGGCTTGTGAGCAATTGCCGCCGACGGCCGGTCTAGCATGGCTTCAATCCATATCTGCAACAAAAAGAGCGGCGAACTGCAACGGTCGAGCAGCATCGCCACCGATGGGTCCCGGTTCGAGCATGCAGCCGCGCCACTGTTATGATGACAACCGTTTAGCTCGATCGGCCCAACAGGTGGGCGCCAGGAAACATCTCATTGAGCTTGTAAACGACCTCCGTCCTGTTCGTCGCCTTCAGCTTCTTCATGATGTTGCGGATATGGACCTTGACCGTGCTCTCGCGGAGGTTGAGCTCATGAGCGATTATCTTGTTCGCCTTCCCACGCCTGAGAGCCTGGACGACCTCTTCTTGCCGCTCCGTGAACACACTCGCCATGGGCCTTGTCATTTCGACTGACGTGTCGATTGCCTTGTGCTGGGCAAGCACGCTGCTTGCAGGGACAAATGTGCCACCGGCAAGGACAAGATTTACGGCTTCAACACAGATCTCGAACCGGATCGATGAAGGGATGTAGGCTTTTGCGCCATAATTCAACGCCTTGAGAATCTGCTCCAGATCGTCGGTATCGGCCAAAATCACCACCGGAACCGGGTGGGCCTCATTCACAAGATCGGCAATTTCGCTGCCGGTCCTTGCATCTGTCACCTTTCGGCTGCCCACGTTCAGCAGAATGGCCGATATCGACAGTGCATTCTCTTGATGCCGCCACTCTTCGATCGAACCGAACGACAGGATTTCCTTCCCGATGCCATAGGCGGTCAGGCATTGCGCAAGACATTGTCGGTCAAGCACTCGCTCGTCCAGCAGAGCCAGGCAGGATTCGGTCAAGCCGTGTCTATGCAGATGTATTCCATTCCCGGCCTTGCGCGATACGAATTCCAGTGCACCGGGTGATTTGTTATCCAGTTGAATTGTCGGAACCATGAACTTACTCCCCAAACTCTACCCAACGTTTCGAGATCCAGTACGAGATATACTTCAGGCAAATACTATTTCCCGCGAACAGTGTTCTGTTCGCGTCGCCTTCACTATAACTGCGGGATTTCCCAAAGCCCCACCTTGGACAGCACTACCCCGTCACTAATGTTTATAGCCTAAAAGCTGTGCCTTCACTAATTTAGGTTAACAAAACGTAAAAAAATTTTACCCCTTCACTTGGCCGTAGTAATTTGGTCTAGGAGGGGTTAGCCAGAGAACACACCGACCGCGATCTGGACCGCGCGTTGTTTGCCAGGCGCGGGTAGCCCGTCGGTAAAGACAGTCGTCGTCGCCGATAGCCAGTGCGGCTTCAAGGCGCGTCGCGCCGCGTTTGCATCGTGCGCCAAAACAAGTGTCAACCATCGATATACCTGTCGTCGAACTCGGCAAACTTCGTTACGCCCAGCCGATCCAGCACGCGGACATGACCTTGGCGGAACTCCAAAAAACCGCGTTCCCGTAATTCCCGCAGCATTCGATTGACATGGACCGGCGTCAGGCCGAGCGCGTCCGCGAGGTCGTACTGGGTGAGAGGGCATGCAAAGCCAGTGCGGCTGGCAGCGCCGACGCGCTCCAAGCGCGCTCTCAGTTCGAGCAGCAAGTGCGCTGTACGCGCCAGGGCGCTGCGTCGGCCTATATTGGTGAGGTGTTGGGCAACAAGCGCTCGCTGGCGCGCGAGCGTTTCAAGAAAAAGCGAGGCTATGTGTGGCGACTTCGCTGCTCCAAGAGCAAGCGTCTTAGCCGAGGCTTCCAGCACCGCAAGGTCGGTTTGAGCCACAAATGTCTGAAGAGCAGCGCCCGTGTAGGTCTGTGGCAGGACAATGTCGCCCTTCAGGGCAAAGTCCAAAATCTGTCGCTGTCCACCGGCAAGGTCATGAGAAATGCAACCCCAGCCAGACTCGATCATGAAGACGCGATCGCCGTCCTCCCCCTGATTGACGATAGCGGTCTCCGCCGCATATCGCTTCGGCACGAAGCCTAGCGCCTTGATATACGCCTTATCGTCGCTTTTGACTGCGACTGACGTCGGACGGTTTTCATTCTCACTCAATGAAAGGCTTGTAGCATACGTCATTCGAAACCCCGCCAATCCTCCCCTAGATACCTCCCTGGGCAAAAACGTACTCCAGCTTTGACGTGTTGAGTACCCTGCACGGGCTACAACCATTGGGTGATGTTGCACTGCACTCTCACAAAAAAGCAAGGATCACGCCTGGTCGAGCGCAGTACGACCCGAATTCATCATAGAATTCGACCGACTTTCTGCACCATCCATTCGAATGGCATGGCCTCCGGCGGTCCGATGCGATTGGTGGCACCGTGCAACTTTCGAACACGCCACCCTTCCGGATCGCTTACGGCTTTCGGCGTGACTGGCTCGCCCTACCGACAGCAATGCCAGGCATTGCTGCTGACTTGCGGTCGCGCTGACGTTGTCGGGGGCGAACCGGCGGTCGTTCAAAATCGGGCGGAACGTGCCGCTACCCCATCCATGCAACGTTCTGATTTCACTCGCAGATTGCACCTCGGGGTTCCGCCAGATCGAGCAACACCGGGTCACTCAAGTGCAACCGCCGCAGGCCAGATGCGTCACAAAACCGGCAGGTCGCGCTGGGCCCGGTTCGAGATTTCCTCATTGCGGTGACGAGGTTTGAACGGACAAGAGCGTTCGTTCACAGGTTCGGCGACTCGATGAGTAACCTTCGCTGCAGTTCCAGGACCGGAACAGGTCGATTGACAGTCCCTCCTTCGAGCCAAATTGTCTCCGGGTTCAGCCGCGACACAGGCGCGAGGTATACTCCATTCGCGTTAGCTTCGCCCCCCGCTTGCCTCGCAACTGCGAAGAGACCACTCGCCACGTACCCTGAAGAGGGGGTATGTCTGACGCTGCGAGCGGCCGCTTCAACCGCACTGGATTGCTCGGCGCCTTGACATGTTGAGCAGCGTTGCGTCCGATCGTTGCCATTGACGAAGAATGCTACGCGCCGTCTTCAAGGTGACCGCATGGCTGTTGCTCATCGCCTTCTTGGCCGCGACCTCGCAAGGGACAGCTGGTTGAGACGGTGGATGGCCGTGAGGCTCCTACGGCTCCACCCGCTCTGCTCTACTCCTAATTGGTGTCGCCCTCCTAAATGATGCCGTGCTAATGTTCTAGCCGGCTTGGGAGGTTCCAATCGACCTCATTGCGAATGTTTTCGCCGGCACGTGGTCTGCCGGGGTGCTTGCCGCCATCTGGTATGTCTGGAGGCGGCCCTCGCTGCCCGTTGCCGAAAACAAGCAGGACCGCGATTTGCGGGAATGGCTGGACGGGCAGATGTAGAGGGCGCTTGTGCCGGGGCGAAGCAGCGCCCGACCCTGGTCGAAACGATACGGGCCGTCCCGGCGCCCGCGAAGAGCGCGCCCAACCCGGTGTTCGGCGAGGTCGTGCCGCAGCACGGCGCGAAGACCGGCCGTCTGCGCGGGAACCCCAAGCGGCGTTAGGCATCGCCACCGCCAGCCGCTGGGGCTTTTTGGCTGGGCTACCGGCTCGCCGAGCGCGAAAGAGCAGCCTCTGCTTGATCGGCACTGCTCAGGAATTCGTCGCGTTCGGCTATCCACAGATCCGCATAGTCGACATTCTGCCACTCGGCAAACCACGGACCGCCACTTGTATAGTGGACCGCCTTGGGTGTGCCATGCGCCGGCTTTTCGTTCCAACCTTCAAGCCAGTTCCACTCTACCGGCAGCGAGCCCAGATCCTCATCGGCGACCCACTGCATTCGGTGGAGGTAGGCGCCGCTTTCGCGGTTCACGACCTCCGGCGTAAGCGATTTAACCGCAGGATGCGCGCAATTGAACAGCATCAGCGAGGACCAGTTTTTTCGAGGGTAGGATGTCTGGACAACGCCATCCATCTTGGTGGTGGCCTTCGGCGTGTAGTCGTGCTGGACACAATAGACCGCCTTGTTCGACTTCGTGTATTCCAGCAGACCTGCAACGTCACCGAGCCACAGGAAGTCGCAATCGCAGAACAAAGCCCAGCCCGTATAGTCGGCGAGAAAAGGCGTGAGAAACCGCGTATAAGTGAACTCTGTTGACGCGAGCGGATCTTTCTCCCTCCAATACAGTTCACGGGCACGCAGCTCGTCCTGCTTGATTGGAATGACGGAGACGGGCACCGAAGCGTTTTTGAGCAAAGAGTGCCGCGCCACGTCGTAGGCGATCGGCTCACGGCTGTCCCATCCAACGAATACCCTAAACGCATCAGTCATATTCAGTACCTTGGCTCCAATTTCAAAACGGGCACACACTAACTGTCTGGCAACAACTCGGCAACAATGGCGCGGAAATTAGCCAGGGCGATTTCTGAAACCCGCGGATTTGCCGTTCACCCCGGCCCGGCTTTCCTCGGCGCACCTCGACTTGCCACCCAACGCGACAAGCGCCCATTTCTGATAGGTGTAGCCGGCCGAATAAGCGGCGACCATCGCACCGGTCGAACCGTCCAGAAACCCCAGCCTGAAGACATAGCTGTTCATATAAGCCCAGACCGAGCGCAAAACCGCCTTGCTGATCGAGCTTTTTTTCCCCTCGGCAAGCATCCGCGCGGCGGACGCTTGCGCGTATCTGCCGATCTTGTCATGCGCGTCCGCCAGGTCGGCGATGGAGTCATGCTCCAGGGGATGGGACAATCGCGAGACCTTGCCATTCACCACCACCTTCTCATGCACGGTGTCGTTGCTGAAGCGGCCGGACTGGCGACGGAAAAGCCTAAGCACCAGATCGGGCGACCAGCCGCCATGGCGGACAATGCGCCCACAAAAACGCGATCGTCTTGGTATTTCGAAGCCGTCACAGCCTTTCGGGTTGGCGATTGCGGCCCTGATTTCCGCGGCCAGCGGCGGCTCGACCCATTCGTCGGCATCGAGCGAAAGGACCCAATCGCCTGTCGCCGCGGCGAGGGCGCGGTTTTTTTGCGCGCCGAAACCCGGCCAATCGAGGGTGATCAGCACCTTGGCCCCGAGCCCGCTGGCGATGTCCCTGGTCTGATCAGTACTGTTATTGTCGAGGACGACGATTTCGTCGGCAAAAAGTACCGAGCGAAGGCAACGTGCAATGCACGCTTCCTCATTGCGGCTGATTATGACGACTGAGAGCGCCGGCACGGTCAGACGGTTCCGGCATCAAAACTGCGACTGTTGTTCAAATGAAACTGTCCCCCGGCCGGTTGGCACTCCGGTGATCCTAACGGATTCAAAAAATATGTCGAAAATTATTTCAGGTCGAGATTTTCGTACAGCGCTATCATTCTCCTGATCATGACGTTGAAATCGTAGTGTTCGGCTGCCGCCCTGACCCTGGCCGCAGTCTCGGGCCGTGACGACAGCAGCAAGGCGCGGGCAAGCCCGGCGGCGAGGTCGTTTACGCTGGCTGCGTCGCAAACAAGCGTCGGCTCGAAGCGATCGACAAGCTCGCGCGCCCCACACCCGGTGCTGACGACGGCGGGCAATCCGCTGGCCATGGCTTCGATCACCACTGTGCCGAATGGATCATAGATGGAAGGCAGCACCGCAATGTCGGCTGCGCCGTACCATGGCAGCGTATCTTTTTGCGGCCCCAGCATGCGGAGCCTTGCACTAAGACCAAGCCTGTCACCGGCCCGCTGGAACGTATCGGCGCGCGAATCGTGGCCAATGACCCATAACTCCGGCTCACCATCGAGCATTGCGACAGACTTCATCAAGGCAAGAAGTCCTTTTCGCGCAAAACCCGAGCCAACGAAGAGAACGACCGGCCTGTCATCGTTGACGCCAAGCCGTGAGCGGACCACGGCCCGATGCTGTTGGCGCAACTTAGGGTTGAAGCGCTCCAGGTCGACGCCGTTGGGAATATGGTGCACGCGTTCGGCCGGATAGTCGTAGTGACGGACAATGTCCTGCGCCACCATTTTCGAAATGGCAATCACCGCTTTAAGCCGTGGGCTGCCATAGGTCGCGCGCTCGAGGCGCAGCGTCTGGCGGTGAAACGGGCTCAGCGCCATCGCTGCCGTGCCAAGCCGCGTCTCGAAACGCCGTCGCTCGGCAAGATAGGCGGCATGAACGCCTTCCCCGGCCCGGAAGACGTCGCAGCACGGAAGGCGATCGTTGCTCTGCACCAGGGCCGGCGGCATTTCGGCGATCTTGCGGCAGGCGGCTCGAGCAAAGGACGTCGCCCGCAGGGAGCGGGGAAAGCGGCGGCCGGCGCACTGGATGAACTCTATGCCTTCGTGTCGCGGCCAGTCGCCTGACAGCACGGCCACCGGCCGTTGACGCGCGGCGAACGCCGCCATGATGTTTTCCAGCATGATCTCGCCTCCGCCAAAGGGCGCGTAACGCTGGCGCACGAACAGGATAGGCTTCTTCGGGTCAGCTTGATCCCGTTGATCATGCCGTGACAAATCCATGCGACCTCGCTACGCCCTTTTGCACCCCGATCAAGCTTTCGAACTTGGCGGGACTTTGCTCGCAGTCTATTAAGCGTGGCAAGCCGGTCCTGGATAGGGGCGCTGGCGTATAGTTCCGCGTGGTTGCGGCTATGCCACGACGGTAGACTGCTTTCAAGGCGAGGGTTTTTGCCGATGACCACCAGCCATGTCTCGCCCGCCGACAAGACCGTCTCGGGCAAACGCAAAGTCGGCGTGGTCCGCCGCCTGGAGCGCTCGTTGCGACCGGGGCTGCGAAATCTCCGCGGTCTGGTCAAGGAGCCGTTTCTAGCCTGGGCGCATCCGGAAGCTCTGGCTTTCTACCGCAGAGCGATGCAAACCGCTTATCTGCCGGACGACCTGATCGACGTCGTCCCGCAACTCAAGATCCTGTATCTCGCCACGCCGAAGGCGGCGAGCAGCCGCATTCGCAGCAACCTTGCAGCCATGATCGGCAATGACACCGTGTCGGAGTGGCGCAGCGACCAGAACTGGAAGGTGCACAACCGAAAAGCGTCGAGCTTGCAGGCGCCTCGCCATGGCATCGTGCAGTTCCATCGCATGGCCACAAGTCCCGAAGCCTTGCGGTTCACCTTCGTTCGCAATCCCTATACAAGGCTGTTGTCGTGCTGGGCCGACCAATATCGCGACCGCCCCCTTGTGCCTGGCTATGGCAGGGTGGAGGTCTATCTGGCCCATCGCGAAAGGGCGGATCCGTCGCTGCCTGTCGGTGCTGACAAGAGCCTGTCGTTTGCTGATTTCGTCGCCTTTGCCTGCACGACCTCGACATGGCGCATCGACAAGCATTGGCAGAGGCAAAGCGACATCGTCGACCTTCCAGGCGTTGTGTTCGACCTCATCGGCAAAACCGAGACTTTCGCACGAGATTTCGAACGGGTTCTCGATCATGTCGGTGCAAGCGAGGAAATGCGACGCGCGGCGATGCCACCTCTGCACACCTCCTCGCGCCGCAGGCTTGCCGACTATTTCACGCCAGAACTGGCCGATACGATCTACCGCGCCTATGAGCGCGACTTCGATCAGTTTGGCTATCCGCGCGCGCTTCCAGAGTGAACAATCCGCGCGACGGAACCCTCAAACATACCCGAACGCCTGCATCAGCGGTTTGCCGCGTCCCTCGGTAAGCTCCTTCAATTCCATTTGACCCAGTTCGGTCTTCCAGCGGCCGCGGCCATCATAAATTGGCTTGTTGACCTGCTGGTTGCGGAGCGCGGCATGTTGGGGTTGCGCATCGAGTGTGAACCATCGTTGCGGGTTCCGATGATAGTCGAGCAAACTCTGGTCGAACGACAATCCCAGGAAGGTGCAGATCTTTTCGATGGTCGCTTCCGGGTCATTGACAAGATCTTCGTAGCGGTAAATCAGGACGTCCGTGCTGCCGAGCTCGGCAAGCACCATTGTGTTGTCCGAAATCCAGCGATCCAGGCTCTCGGTCGCATCGCCAAGCCGCTTGGTCAGCGAAGCAACGGTATCGCGCCCATCGCGTACCGGCATCACGAACTTCGCGCCCGGCACCAGACGTCGTATCCGGTCGACACGCCTGATATGACGCGGTGTCTTTTCAAGCAGCACCGACTTGCCCGCCCCAATGGCCGCCTGTTTCAGCTTCGAGTAGCGATACAGCGCAAGTGGGGTCCATTTGAAAAACACGTTGGTTTCTTCGAATGGCAAAAAGACATCGCCATGCGAGGCAAGGATCGTCGCTATCAGCGTGGTGCCGCTATGCCCGCATCCGCAGACAAAGCCTTTGCATCGGATCAATTCACACCTGCCCTGTCGTCGGCATGAGATCTGCCATGCCGCTGAAAGGCTTCATCGAGCCATTTCCAGTAGTCGAGCCGGGCAAGCATCATTTGTATCCCGCCGCATATCTTCATAGCGCAGAAAGCGCAATCTTTCGCACGTGACTTGCGCCTGAAATATCAGACACCGCAGTGTCGCGCTAGGAGCCGTTTGCTGCGAGATTTGTCGGGTCGATTTGCGCAATGTCCCTCAGGCTTTTCTGTTCGGCCACGCCCAGATCGTCAAGCACTACTCCGAGAGGATCAGCGATTGTAAATATCGATTAAGGCTTCGGCGATCCGTTGCGAAGCCGGCACCTTTGGATCAATCGACAGATTGGCATTGAGGAAATCCCGGCTTTGCTCAAAATAGGTCGGTCTTGACCTGACCGCAGCGCGGATATCCTCGACGAGGTCATGCTCCGACAATGTTGGTTTGAAGGCGCCCATGGGCCTGTCGAACTCGACCATGGGCGAAACCGGCGGAAACAGCACCACCGGAATGCCGCAGGCGATTGCTTCGTAAACAGTGGTGCTTGGGCGCGTTACGAGCGCCAGAGCGTCCGGGAGCAGCTGTGCGAAATCCAGCGGCGATTTGTTCGGCATGTCGACTTTTGCGAACATCGTGGGGTGGACGCTAACGACATGGGCAAGGCCGAGTTTCGCACATGCGGCTGCCACGGCTTCAATCGCCTGGCGATCTGCGGGGTCCTCGATATTCCCCTTGAAGTTCACCAGCACAAAAAGCCCTTCGTCGTGCCTGGCACCAGCGCTTGCGGCGGCACGCTCAATGACCGGGGAGCCGACAACATATGTCGGCTGTCGCCTTTGCTGCAGCGCCGCTGGTCCCATCGACAGGATGTAGTCAGCTCTCACAAATCGATGCGGCCGCAGCTCTCGCGCACCTCCGATGAGGCCGACCACACGGACCATGCCGAAGTTGATGGAGTCGATGAATCGCCTAAAAAATTGCGGCGCAAAGTCACTTCCAGTCACCAGCATGTCACCGGGCCTGATCATCCGCTCGAGGTCAGCAAAGCCGATATGCGATATTCCTCGGGCGTTGAGTTCAGGTCGCGCTACGCCGCCGCGTTTCAATCCATCGAGATGCGCGAACACGCAGCGGATGCCGCGGTCACCCAGAATTTCTGCCGCGTCAGCCAGCAGCCGAACATTGTTGCGGTTGTGTGGGACGAAGTAGACCGTCCTCGTCGCTGCCCTGCCGCGAGCGTAGATACGCCCGCGCTTGAACAGATTTCCTGGATGCACAAGCCGGTACGCCGCGAGGAGCCGCTGCACAAAGCCATCGCTGACAGGAGAAGACGCCTTGTTTCCCAAACTACTACCCAAAGATATGCATCGCCTCTTGCCCGTGAAAATTTAGAACGGCCGCCCGCCGGTTAGTTTACACTGGTCTCGCCGTCAAGAAGGCGCTTGACTGTCCGCTGGTTGTAACCTGCCTGGGACACTCGCGATGCCTTGGGTGGTGGATTCAAACAGTGCTGATGAGTGAGCCCATGTGGTTTTGTGCGTCTTCCATCACCGCAGCCCAGGGTCGTTCCCGCTTCGAGACCAGCACGGCGGAAGGATAGTAAGGCGTGCGGTCGCCCTCGACCGGCCAGGAACGTTTGAAGCCGTCACCAAGGATGAAGACCGAAGGGATGCCAAGTGCGCCGGCCAGATGCGCCCCGGTGTTGCTGATGGTTACGACGGCGTCCATCGCCGCGACCTGCGCGGCGAAAAGATCCATGTCGATGAGTTGATCCACCAAGACGTCGTGCAAGATGCGCGCGGGATCACCATCGGTCAGGATTTTCAGGTCGGGCTCGATCCGGCCATATTGCAGCGAAACGAACTGCAGGTCCTGTCGACCGAGCAGGCCGCGCCATGCCGTGAGTGGCGGCAGGTCCTTGCCGGGATTGGAGCTGCCCCATGC
Organism: Mesorhizobium sp. WSM4814; assembly: GCF_055811595.1. Classification (NCBI taxonomy): domain Bacteria; kingdom Pseudomonadati; phylum Pseudomonadota; class Alphaproteobacteria; order Hyphomicrobiales; family Phyllobacteriaceae; genus Mesorhizobium; species Mesorhizobium sp. WSM4814. The sequence goes on along the minus strand of NZ_JBVVQT010000003.1, from coordinate 237,735 downwards.
GACGCCGACCAACGGCCGGCCGTTCCTGCGATAGCGGGCGCGAAGGTCAGCGACCCGCGCCGGGTCCGGCTTCAGCGGGACGAAATGCTCCCGGATCGTGGTCTCATCCGTCTCGAACACGGCGGTCAGATGCTGGACGCCGGCAAAGAGGTGGGCCTCGCCATAGGCTGCCTTGGTCCCCTGACCGACGGCCCGCACATCGGCGGCGGGAAATGTCCGCTGAAACAGCGGCACCAAGCGGTGCTCGACCAGGACGATCAGACGAGCGGCCCGGGCGAGCGCGCGGCCGACGGAACTCGCATGATGGATCGCGGTGGCCAGACCCTGCTTTTCGGTCTCCATCAGATCGACGAGCAGGACCTGGCCCGAGATATCCTGGCCGAGCCATTCGCCGTCGGCGCGGCCCTCGACGATGTGGCGCCGGGCGATCTTGAGTTCGGCCGCCGGGCCGTAGGCGCCCATGCGCATCAGCGCCTTGCTGAGCTCGTCCAGAAGGTGGACCTCGCGCCTCGACTTCGCGATCGATCCCAGCGCCAGGGCTTTCGGCAGCGCCGCCGACCAGTCGCGCGCCTCGATGCTTCGCCTATAATCCGCCATCTGATCGGCAATGTCGCCATCGCGCCAGCGCAGGAAAAGCTGCCGCCGGTGACGACGGAACCAGACCTTGTAATTGTAGCCTGCGAGCGCGACAAAGCGGCGAACCCGGCGAAGCAGTTGACTAGCTTCCATCACCAACTCCACCGATGATTTGCGCAACCCGTCCACCTGCTTCCCGCATCGCGGACGCCCACGCCCGGCCGCCCTTTCGCACCAGTCGAACGCTTGGATATGTGGCGACGGTCTCGCCGAAGGCAGGCCACGACAGCCGAAACCCATCGTCGAGCAGGACGACGGTCGGCACACCGAGCGCTCCCGCCAGATTGGCACCGGTATTGCTGATCGTCACCACCGCGTCGAGGGCGGCGATTTGCGCGGCGAAGCGGTCCATATCCGACAATTGGTCCACGGACGCGTCATGGATGATGCGTCCCGGCGCCCACCGCTCGAATTCGGAGAGCGCCGGCCCGACATCGCCATATTGCATGCTGACGAAATGGCCCGGCAGACCGCCGAGCAGCGCCCGCCAGTCATCCAGAACCGGCAGGTCCTTGCTTTTGTTCAGACTTCCCCAGGCAAAGCCGATCAGGGGCCCCGGGCCATGATCGAGATAGGCGCCGCGCAACTCGGCGACAAGCCGGCGGTCCGGCTCCAACGGAACGAAGGGCGCACGCGCTGTCGGCTCATCCGGCCAAAAGTGCCTCGCCAGTGTCTCAAAGCAGGCGAAGACATCGGCGTCGACCGCCGCCGCCGCTTCCGCCTCTGGTCTGACATCGAGCGCGGGATATGTTCTGCGATAAAGTGGCGCCAGTCGCGGCTCGATCAGGACGGTGCACCGGTCGGCGGCCGCGATCACCGGGCCAAGCAGCGACGCGAACTGGAGGAAGATTGCGAGATCGCCTTCGCGCCGCTCGACGGCAAGCCTGCGACCCGCAAGATCACTGCCATCCCATTCGGGCCGGCCGGGCACTTGCTTGCTCGACGCAATCAACTGCCAGGCACGATTGCCGCCGCGGAGGCGTCTTAGTCCACGCCCGGCTTTTTTGACAAGCCCGCGATCGCCAAGCTGCTCACCGAGCAGGCCGAGTGCCAGCGCATGTTCCCGGGCCGCCTGCCAGTCACGCCGTTCGACACTCTGCGCCATCAGGCTCGCATGCCGTTTGACGCTTTCGTCAGCATGGCGCGAGGGGCGCTTAAAAAACTTCTTTGCCCGATCGAGAACCTTCTGCAGCCGCTTGCCGTCAACACCTTGCGGGCGCAGGTCGGCGGCTTTTGCCTTTTCAAGGATGGACCGTCTGCTCGGCACAGCGACCCTCAACTATCGCTAGACAGCGTCGAACGCGCCGTCAGAATCGACGAGAGCCGCCGGCCGACGTCGTCGAGCACCACCGGCCACGGACGTCCTTCCTTGCGCATGACGACGGCGGTCGGATACCAGGGCGTTCGATTGCCAGTCACCGGCCACGCTGTTTGAAACTTGTCATCGATCAGGAAAATGGTCGGCCCGCCGAGTGCTCCGGACAGATGGGCCGCCGTATTGCTGATCGTCACCACGGCATCGAGCGCGGCGATCTGCGCGGCGAAACGGTCCATATCAAGCATCTGGTCGACACTGTCATCATAGATAAGCCGTGCGTCATTGCCGTTGCGCAGGCGCCGCAGCGCCGGCTTGATCTGTCCGTATTGGAGGGAAACGAACGTCGCCTGTGTCCGGGCGACGAACCGTGCCCATTCGGGGAAATCAGGGACGTCCTTGGTGTGTGATTTGCTGCCCCAGGACAGACCCACCAGTGGCAGGTCCGTCATCGAGCGATAGCGTTTGCGGAAGATCTCGACGAGTTCAGGATCTGCCCGCAGCGGCACGAAGTCGGCGGCTAGTCTTTCGGCATCGCGGCCGAAAATCCAGGCGAGATTTTCGAAGGTCGCAAATTTGTCACCAACGACATTCTGCTGCGCTGGGACCACGGTCGCGTTGGGGAACGTCCGCTGCACAAGCGATACGAGGCGCGGCTCGACCCTAATCGTCGCACTTTGCGCACATGCAGCGGCGGCGCCGGCCAGTCGCGCATGGCGGATAACCCGGCCAAGACTGCGAGGGTCATCCTCCACAAGATCGATCAGCAGCCTATCCGAACCGAGGTCTTCTCCAGTCCACTCATTGGCACCTTTCCCTTTTCGTTGCCGGCGAGCGGAAAGCCGAAGCTCGGCCGCCCGTGCGAAGTTGCCCAGCCGTTCGAACGCCTGGCCCGCCGTCTGCAACATTTCGGGGTCGCGGGCACGATCGGCCATGATGGCCATTTCATTGGTACTTGCTTCAAGCCCTGTCCAGTCCCGGCGCGCAATCAGCGCGTCGACCTTGGCCTGCTGCTCAAGAACGGAACGAGGCCTGGAGCCGGCAAACAGCGTCCGCACGGCCTTTGTGTACCGGCGCAACTGCAGGCCCAATCCACTAATCACATACCGGATGTAGGAACCGTGGTAAAAACTGGTCATCGGCCTTCAGCGCAATACGCTCTGCCGCAGCGTTTTGCCGCCTTCGACGAGCGGAGCGGACGCCTCCAGATGGAAGATCGAGCGATAGATTTCGCTGCGCCTGGCGAGCTCGTCATGAGTCCCGGAGTCCGCGAGGATGCCAGCGTCAAACACCAGAATACGATCGGCCGCCTTGATCGTTGAAAGCCTGTGCGCAATGCAGATCACCGTACGCTGAAATGCATCGTCGAACGCAGCCTCCATGACCGCCCGTTCGTTTTCGCCGTCGAGCGCGGATGTTGCTTCATCGTAGACAATCACGGGCGCATCCTTGAGCAGGGCGCGCGCGATGGCAACTCGTTGTTTCTGCCCGCCCGACAGATTGGTACCGCCCGGCCCTACCAGGGTGTCGAGCCCGTTTTCAAGGTTCGAAGCAAAACTTGTGACCCGGGCGAGTTCCGCCGCGGAATCGATTTCTTGATCCGTGGCGTTCGGGCGTCCGTCACGAATGTTGTCACGGATAGAACCTTCGAACAGGAAGATATCCTGTGACACCAGTGCGATATTGTCGCGAACGTCAGCCAGGCTGATCTTCGCAATGTCCTTGTCGTCGATGAAGATCCTACCCCTGTCCGGCTCCATCAGGCGCAGGATCAGATTGACGATGGTGGTCTTGCCAGCGCCGGAGCGGCCAACGATCGCCAGCTTCTCACGAGGTCGGACCTCGAAGGAAACACCGTGCAGCGCCGGGCTGTTGCCGCCATAGGAGAAAGCCACATCTTCAAAACGGATACCGCCCTCGGCGCCGGTGAGGTGCTCGCCTGCGGTTGCGAGTTGTCGCTGTTCGGGCGTGTCGATCAAATCATACATCTGCTCGACGGCAACCATTTGCTTCTGAATGTCGACATTGACCCGGGCGAGCCGCTTGGCGGGCTCATAGGCAAGCAGAAAGGCGGTTATGAAGGCCATGAATTCGCCCGGGGTCTTGCCGTTGCCGAGGGTCTGCCAACTGGCATAAATGAGGAAAAGGCCGATGATGAAGCCACCGCCTGTCTCCATCAATGGACTCATCAACGCCGATGTCCGGTTGATCTGGACGCCGCGCCTTTCCATCTTGCGGACAGCCTTAGCGAAGCTGGCGATCGCCTTGTCCTCGAGCTGGAACGATTTGATGGTGCGAATGCCGTCTATGGCTTCCGTGCCGATCGACTGAACCTGTGCCGCCAGCTCTGTCTCGCCCCTTGCCAGCGACTTGATCTTTCGCGTGATCGTGCTCACCGAGAGGAAGATCACCGGCAAAGCAGCCGCCGATACAAGCGACATGGTCGGATCCTGTACGACCATGACGCTTGCCAGTCCGACCAGGGTCAAAACGTCGGAGGCCGTGTTGCTCGTCAGCGTGATGATGACGGACGCACCGGCGCGCGCATTGAACATTATCTTGGAAATGAATTTGGCGGGATGCTGATTGACGAAATGGCCAATGTCGAGGCGCATCACCCGGGAAAACTGCCGGTGTTGGAGGTCCGACACGATGGCCCTGCGGACGTTTCCGGTCGTAATGGTTTGACCGTATGCCGCGATGCCCTTGACAGCGGAAAGTCCAATGATTGCCGCGCTGATACCCCAAACGGCGGCGGCGTTCCTGTCGATATAGACGCTGTTGATCATGTCGCGCATGATCCAGGCAAATCCGGACGTCGCCGCCGCACCGGCAATCGTGCACAGCAAACCGGCGAGATACAGCTTTATGTGCGGCGGCAGGTTCTCGAGGATCAGGCGCTTGACCAGCGGGTACGCCAAGGCCGCTGAAATTCGTCTCTTTGCGCTCATTCGGTTTCCTGCTGCGATGTGTCGTCGGTGTCAGTTGGCCTTTGCCGATCCATGCGACTTTCGCGACACCGCTCGCACATCTGCTATAAATCTATGTCGGATCGCTTGTCTGTGACTTTGTTCGGACGTGCAGTCAATGCCGAATCCGGATGCCAGCCCGCGTTGACGGGATCGGCGACCATGGGAGCATACACAACTCTCCGGGTCCAAGAGGAATGATCGCCTGGGCTTTGGAATAGAGCCTCCGGCAAAATCGGGCTCCCAACCGCGAGAATTGGTGAGCAGCCAAGGACCGGGTTATCGATCTAATCATTCCAAGAAATAGCTTGGGTCAGGCCCGCACCGATTATATCCTGAATACCCGAATAGCTTTGCGAAATATCGCTCATCACATTGAAGTCCGGCTTGTCGATAGTGGCGGAAAGGTATTCCTTGTATTTTGAAGCACCGTTCCAATATTGGCCTTCATCGGCGGCGACCTGAGCCTTCGTCGTGAAATTAGAGAAAAACTTAAAATGAAGAAGAGCGCCATAACTCTCCACGTGGTTACGCCAATAGGGTAGCGGAGCGTGAATTGAATTTAAGATCGTCAATCGATCCCCGTATACGAACGGATATTTCGTTAGGGTGTGCGTACCAAACACCCGACTTCTCGGGCCACCTCGGATTTTGATATTTTGCGGGCTCGTTGTGTAGTCGTATCCCGAAGCATCGAAATGATCGGCTATCTCCCAAGGAGTGCGTTTTGGGTCAAACGGAAAGTCCCTTAAGTCTCCTGCTGGATACATGTCGATCATCGGCGCCAGCAAGTGCTTCATGCCTCTTTTTCGGATCCAACCGGCAAGGTCATGCAGATCGTGGCGATCCATGCCATCATAAACCAGGTATTCATCCGCATCCACGATCACGTACCACCGGTTGAACCCGTATCTGCGGATTATATCCTGTCGCCAGAAAGTTCCGCGCCCTGCTTCTCCATAGGTCTTTCGTGAGATGAATACGTCCACATCTGGTTGGCTCAACAGAAATTCCCGTGTCCCGTCCTCAGAACGGTCATCGACAATGGCAAATCTGGAAACGCCGATCGATCGATAGTGATCAAGGAATGGAATTATCTCAGGGTATTCGTTCCTGACGACTGCCACAAGCAAGATTTCTTTTTGAGAAACTGGCGATAGATTTCCACGCGCTTCTAAATCGTCTTTCCTCAGCGCATTGCGAAATCTATACTGAATTGTGTCGGCAATCGATCTACGGAAAATATGAAACTGGCTTCTTTTCTTCATTTGAGCTCACAAATTTCAAGGGGCTGTCCGCACAAGGTCGCAGCGGCCATGTTCGGATCGCCATGTTTTTTTCGAACGTCGCTCATCACTCGACTTGTTATAGGTGATGGCAAAGGTGCTATGAAGGCGTGATCCAACTCGTCAACATCCAGTGGAGATGACTAGTGCCAGTCCAAGTTGATTTTATTGGCCCAATCTCGTTTGATTGCTTCGCGGAGCGCGCGCGTACGTTCTGCAAGCTGTGGGATTTTTTTCTCGTGGGTTTCAGCAAAGATCATATCGATCTTGTTCATCAATCCGCAGGATAATATCGATTCGAGCATTGGCACTTCCGCGCCCTCTACATCAATCTTCAGTATCCGCACTGGAGATCCAAGCCCTCTAACGAAATCAACTATGCTTAACTGCTCAACCTCAGTGTAGTCGTCTTTCGAGATGTTAGATTTGTCGGCATACAAGGAAGAGGATTGCGACCAAAAGTCTGGGTCAGAACTGAATTTACGTGACCGGTAGAGCTTCGCAGTCCCGGATTGGTCGGCAAGCGCCTGCTGATAGAGATGGACATTTTTGAACGCTCCAACGTTCTTGCGCAGCCGTTCGAAGGTGTAGGGGTCTGGCTCGAAGGCATGAACCGTCGAGCCCGTCTTAGCCAAGGCCGAGGTGATCTCACCCAGATTCGCGCCGGCATCTATGACAATATCGCCTGGCTTCAGCCGCCGGCAGGCCCGTCCGAACAGATACGAAGCATTCCATGAGGGACGCCCGAACCAACGGCTGTAAGCGTGATATTTTAGCAATTTAACGTTCATAGTCACACAAAAAGATCCTGTCGACTCCACTGAACGTCGGCACCAAAATCCTCTATGCGCAAAATCCAGACGAGAGGGAGACGTTCTATGCCAATTTTGGTGCTGCTCTGCAACAGCGTCGCCGCGATTCTTGGCGTGTCTTAGAGCAGTCGCTTTAATGATCGGGGCTTGGGGCCTATTTTCGGTTGGCTTTGAAGCGAGCGTTTGCGACGATAATGGGCTTCCGCACGACGGCTTTGGCGGCGTGCCGGCCGGATTGCGGCCAGCGGGGAAGCGGGCTAAATGTCGGGCATTGCTGTCAGCGGCCAAGTATGACGATCATGGAGCGATGTGACATTGCTAGAGCGAGTTCGACGAAAGTATCTTCGGCTCCGCAAGCGACTAGGGTACATTCAACCTATCCATTTGGCGGCTGCGGACAAACTGAATAACAAGTATGGCGATTTTTCCAGTTCAGGCGTCATTACAATCCGTAAAAACGCAGTATTCACTCGAAACGATATATTCTTCACGATGGGAAGTTGCTTTGCGGAGGAAATTCGTCTTGCCTTAACAAGCAAGCAGGTCGCCTGCGTTCCGTCTTACAGAAATATCAGTTTCGACCCAGCGCAAGCCATTGTAGATGAGCTGCCCGGGCGAGAGCATATGAACTTCTATAACACCTTCACTGTTCGCCTTCAGATTGAGCAAATGCTCGGCTTGTGGGATCAAGCCAATGACGACTGGTGGCAGATCAAAAAACCTGCGCCTTGGGGTCCGATCTGCTTTCAGGACCCCTACCGCCGTCTCATCCTCGCCAAATCTCCGGAAGTTCTCAAAGAGGTGATCGAGAGCATGAACAGGGAGATGCGGGCTGGCTTCGATTCGGCCACGGCATTCATATTTACCTTCGGAATGACTGAGGTCTTCATCAACAGGGCCAGTGGCAAGGTAGCAGCACAGAAACCGCTTTATCGTGGCGGAGGCGGAATGCAGGAAACGACGCTTCACGTCAGCAGCTTTCAGGAGAATTATGCCAACGTGATGGCTACCGTGGACATGGTCCGTCAACACAAACCCGATGCACCGATAGTTCTCACAGTCTCACCGGTTGCATTGGCTCGGACGTTTCAAGACGCGGATGTCGTCACGGCGAACACTGAAGGCAAATCCGTTCTTCGGGCTGTGCTTGGTCAAGTCTGCCGGGAACGGGACAATGTCCATTACCTTCCCTCATTCGAGCTTGTCACCTATGGAGGCCTCACTCGTAGCTACGAAGAGGACTTACGGCACGTAAAGAGATCAGTCGTCGACGACATCGTTGAACAGTTCTTCAACGCGTACTTTGCTCCGTCGTAGGCGTCATCGTACGGACACCCCGTGCCTGCCGCCGTGACATCGTCTCTTCGTGTCGATGGAGAGTAGCCGCAGCCATTCAGCGCTAGACGTTTGTGGACGGAAACTAGACTAGCGCAGCGCGCTCTTGACCGATATAGCGCCGCCGACCTATCCAGCCATGAGAGGCTAATTCATGCCGTTTTGGAACACCCGCAAGAAATTCGCAGGAACGTGGGAGGATCGACTCGACGGGCTGTTTTCGTGCGGGGTAGACTACGCCGGCAAGACGATCCTCGACGTCGGCTGCAATATGGGCATCGTCGCTTATGAAATCGCCAAGCATAGGCCGGCTTACATCCACGGCATCGATATCCTGAAACCGCATATCGGCGTGGCTCGCTCGATCTTTCTGGGATCTGGCGTCGAAAGCCGATTTGATGCCATGAACTTGGGGAGCCGAAAGCTTCCATCCGTTCTCAGGGACAGCTATGATGTCGTTCTGCTCCTCGCTGTTTACCAGCATGTCCGCAGGGATTGGGCCAGGATAAGGCTGATCGCATCTTTGCCGACATCGTCAACCGCGCACAGACCGTAGTGGCGCGGTTCCAAAAGAAAAAGATATTCGTCTTCAGTCTTTAATCGAGGGCGCTGGATTCAGCATATCTCATCGCCACCAGTCGCCGCGCGGTTGCACGGTTCAGGCTTTTCATCGCCACTAGAATGCCGCGCACTAGCTTGCCTTTACGACAATCGCCTGCCCCGTTGGAAGTTCGATGACACCTTCCGGGCGGTTTTCGAAAAATTGATCAAAGGCCTTTCGGGCTCCAGGACAGAGCGCAGAGCCGTAGTCGTCACATATGATCATGCCATTCGCGCAGACCCGATCGTAGAAGAAGGCGAGCGCGTCACGTGTCGGCTCGTAAAGATCGACGTCAATATGGACCAGGGCGAAACGCCGGTCAGATACGTTGGAAAGAGTTTCCGGTATCCATCCGACATGAAAAGTGGTGTTGCTGAAGTCGGAAATATTCTCTCTGGCTACCTTCTCGTCGGTGCTGAGATCGCCGGACTTCCATGGCGTTCGGCCGTTTGGCTTGCGGTCCTCTGCGGTCGGTTCCGAGAGGCCAGCGAACGAGTCAAAAAGGTGGTAGTGCCGTGGCCGAAGATCGCTCATCAGCATGAATATCGTCGACCGGCCTTGCCTTACGCCGCATTCGGCCACATCGCCGTCGATACGCTCGATCGATCGCAAGCAGCTTTGCAGGACGAAAGCCCGGGGATCTGGAATCCCACGGATGTTTTTGACCCGCTGCAGCGCCTTTCGGAAAAACGGCTGGTCTTTCCAGACCATATGACTGGAATAAACATAGAAGCCGTATTTGTCGGCCTTCTTCTGAGAGACCTTATACCAGGCCACGCCTCTGCGTTTTTTCGAAATGACAGCAAGTGCCGCGTCTCTCAATTTCATCCTGTATCCTCCAGCATTCGACATGTCCATAACACGGGCAGAAGAGTAAGCTCTACCGGCATCAGGCGCGGAATGAAATCGAGTTCCGGCTGAGGGACATTAGCTTATCGAGCGCCGCAAGGAAGCGCTTTCCGGTGCTCGTAATAAGCCTATGCCTGGAATGGAACTCCCATGCAGTGCGACTCAAGATCACGGGTCATGTGCCTGGGCCGGTGCGGAAACAGGCGCGCAGCCGGGCTTCCCTGGCCGTTCTCCGGCATGAGCGCCAGCGCCAGGCATTGTCGATCGCTAATTCGGGAGGTTCAGTCGACTGCCCCGACCAGAACATCGGGGTGTTCGATTATCGCGACCCAGCGCCCGGTATGCGTAGACGACTGCCTTTTTATAAATCGATATCCAGTTAGCGACCAAGGCTTCACATCGTCGTTGAGGTTGTCGAGCACATAGTCGCCTTTGTCGGTCTTGACGGTCAGCACCGCGTGCCCCTCGCCGTCCTGCTTCCTGACGACGGTGATCAGAAGGTTCGACAGCGATATGCCCTGCTGCCTGAGCAACTGGCGCTTGAGCAGGACATAATCCTCGCAGTCGCCGAGCGCGTGGTCAGGATAGGACCAGAATTCCATCATGCCGTGAACGTCCAAATCGCTCGCGGGCCTGATCGATCTGTTCACCAGCTTGTTGACGGAGGCGAGCTTGCCTTCCATGCCCGCCGACAGAAGGACTGGAGCGCTCCTGCCTGATCGTATCGCGCACTCCGCGGCCCGCCGTCTGCAGAATTCGATGTAGCCGACAGGGATGGAGGTTGGCTGCCCGGTGGCCATGGCGCCAGGCACGACGTCGGCCGAAGCCTTCTCCATCGGCGTCGCGGACATCATCAAGCCTATCAGTAGGCCGGCACACAGCCATGCCCGCGGTACCACCAATCCCATTCGCCCCGCCCCAGAGGTAACAACCCGAAACAATCTTTAATATCGCGTTACCATCTTTTCATAAGCGCATCAACACAGCCGCCGCACATTTTAAAGCGACGGTCGCGAACCACCTGATGGTGGGCGCCGCGCGGTCGCCCGATCAGCAAATTATGCGTTCACCCGATCAGGGGAATTGTCCCGCTTTTACGTCATCGGCGTTCTTCGGCAGCTCCGCTTACCTGGACCTGATGACGGCGCCCGACAGGTATCTGGCCGCGCAAACGCCGACAGGCGGCCAAAAAAATTGTAGCCAAATTTGTCGAAGTCCAAGAGCTGCGGGACCTCGCATGGATTCTCATACATTCGGATACACTTCGATAGCACTCGGGCAAACCTCTGCGACAGGCCCAGCGTAGTTTCATCCGTGAGCAGGAAGCCTCGTCATGATGGCGAGACAGAGAGCCGACGGGATTTCGCAAAGCAGGAGTCAATTCCGCGCGAGCCGCCGTCGGCGGGTCTGCTCATTATGAAAGGACAGTACGATGAACAAACTTGTAACCGCTATCGCCCTCCTCGGCCTGTCGACAGGAGTCTCGCTCGCTGCCAATCAAAACCCGGACCGCGACCCGACCCGCGGCTTCGCTACTGGCGTCGACAACAGCGGAATGACCTTGGATACCAGTCACACGGCTTCCTTGCCTCAACCGGTGGTCGCTCCGCAAGAAGAACAGCCACAGCCCGGCAAGGTCCTTAGGGGTCGTGCGCCATGGGCGGGCGGCCGTTGATGCGCTGAACTTTTCCTCCCATGCAAAATTGTCCAATCACCCCGCATTCAGCGGGGGTGGTTGGACAAGGGCGCCCGGGAAAATCGCGCCGATAGGGTGAATTCAATTTCTCAGGCGAGCGTGTCGAGGCGCCATGGCGAACAACCATGCGACAAGGCAGGCTCGGGCGACTTCTTCAGCGTCTCGGAAATGACCCTGGCAGCAGGGGAAGATCAAAGCTCAGGTCCCGAATCAACCTGCCGAGCGCCCCTGATCGTCGCTTCAAGGTCGATTTCGACGCCATAAGCGCTAGCGATACGCGCGTAGAACGTCGACGCCGGCTCACGACCGGCGTGCCGGACCTCATAGGATTCTAGCGCGCGCTCAACCACGTCGGCGATCGAGCGGTTCTCGCGCCGAGCCAGCCGGTGCGCAAGATCACGCGCCTTTGCGCTGCGCACGGAAAGCCGCGCTTCGACCATATGGGACTCCCTTTGCCGTTGATAGAGCTTAATGGCTTTGCTAGCGAGACGCCAGTTGATGGCGTTCTGATGGGGGGCCATCCGGGATGCCGTCGTTCAAGCGATCGCCGCAAACCGGCGCCGCGCCGTTTGGTGGCACCCCCGCAATAGCGCAAGATGTATAGACAACCGGCCGCAACTGGTGTTCGTTTCCAATCCGACCGCATGGTTTTTTTTCGGGAATGCAGGAAACCGCCATGGACGCCGCTCGCCTGTTCGACCTGACGGGAAAAAAGGCGCTGGTGACGGGCGCCAGCCGCGGCATCGGCCAGGCATTGGCGGAGGCGCTGTCGGCGGCCGGCGCCGATGTGGCGGTGACCGCCCGCGACGAAAATTCCCTTCGTGAAACGGCGGACCGAATTAGCGCACATGGGCGAAGGTCGCTTTGCCGGTCTCTCGACGTGCTCGACACCGATCGCATCCGCGTGGTGGTCGACGAGGTCGCGGATGCCTTTGGTCGGCTCGACATTCTGGTCAACAACGCCGGCTACGAACAAGTCCAGCCCTCGCTCGACGTGGACGAGGCGGTATGGGACCGCATCGTATCGACCAATCTGAAGGGCGCCTTCTTCTGCGCGCAGGCTGCGGCGCGGCGGATGGCTGACGACAACAGCGGTGGCGCGATCATCAATCTTTGCTCGCTGACCTCCTATGTCGGCATTCCGACCGCGGTGCCCTACGGCTCGTCCAAGTCCGGGCTTCTGGGCATGACCCGCGCACTCGCCGCGGAATGGGCATCGCTCGGCATCCGCGTCAACGCCATCGCTCCGGGGTATTTCCATACGGCGATGACGGACGCCTTTTACCAGGATCCCGACTGGCAGACGGCGATGCTGGCCAAGATCCCTCAGCGGCGCTTCGGCACGATGCAGGATCTGGCCGGCGCCGTCGTGTTTTTGGCGAGCGGGGCATCCGCCTATGTCACCGGGCATTGCCTCCCGGTCGACGGCGGCTATCTCGCATCCATCTGAGCGACTGAGATGCGGCGCAACGAGGACTGTGTAGACCGAGCTTGTATATGGTTGTATATACCACCTGACACGCTGGACGTTCTTGCATGCGACCGGCGACAAAAGGGGAACCACAATGCAGGAGCGTTTTCGGGCCGCAGCTTCGCACGAAGCGGAAGGCGACAGGGAAATCGCCGTCACGGTCCGCAACGTCGGGATGGACTTCGATGGGGTTCAAGCCGTCAAGAATGCGTCCTTCGATCTGCCGAAGGGCCGGTTTCTCACCATTCTCGGGCCGTCTGGGTCCGGCAAGACAACCCTCCTGCGCATGATCGCCGGGTTCCAGACCCCGAGCAGCGGCGAGATCTTCATCAACGGTGAAGCGGTGAGCGCGGTGCCACCGCACAAGCGGTCGATCGGCATGGTCTTTCAGAGACTTGCCTTGTTTCCTCATATGACGGCGGCCGAGAATGTCGCCTTCCCACTGAAGATGCGTCGGCGCGACGCACGCACCATTCCCGACCGCGTCGAGCGATATCTCGCGCTGGTCCGGCTCGGAGGCTACGGCGGCAGGCGCATTCACGAACTGTCCGGCGGGCAGCAGCAGCGCGTCGCGATTGCGCGCGCGCTGGTGTTTGAGCCCGACCTGCTGCTTCTCGACGAGCCGCTCGCCGCACTCGACCGCAAGCTGCGCGAGGAAATGCAGCTCGAATTCCGCCGCATCCAGCGTGAGCTCGGCGTCACCACGATCAATGTCACCCACGACCAGCGCGAGGCGCTGGTGGTTTCCGACGATATCGTCGTCATGGATCAGGGCGAGATCCAGCAGAAGGCACGGCCGATCCACACCTACCGCCAGCCCCGCAACGCCTTCGTCGCCAATTTCATCGGCGTCACCAACTTCATTGCCGGCACGGTACGGGCCGTATCGGAAGCGGGCGACGTCTCTATCTTTCGGGGCGATCTGATGCTTGCCGGAAAGGTCGGCGATCCGGTCAATCCGCCTGCCGAGGGCGACAAGGCATCGGGAGCGATCCGCGCCGAACAGATCCGTCTCGCCGGCGATGCTGCGCAGCTGTCGAAGCTCGATTGCATGCTGGCCGGAACTGTCACCGACACCATCTTCGAAGGCGAGCGCATGGTCTACGAGGTCGCCTGCGCCGCGATTGGCGACGAGGTCATTCGCGTTTTCGACCATGATCCCGCCGCGCACACGCAGTTCGACATAGGCGAAAGCGTGTTCCTGGGGTGGAACGCCAGGGACATGCTTGTTTTTCGATAGAACCGGAAACCGGTCAAACCCAGAGGAGAATGCAGATGAAGCGCTTTAAGCCGAAGATATCCCATCTTTCCCGCAGAACCTTCCTTCAGGCCACCGCCGCGCTTGGCGGCGCCTCGGCGCTCGGCCTGCGCGGCGCCTATGCGCAGGAGCCGGAAAAGCCGGCGGAGATCATCGTGCGCGCCTGGGGCGGCAGCTGGGTGGATAGTTTGAAGGCTGGCGTGTCCGACAGCTTCACCAAAATGACGGGGATTGCTGTCCGTCACGACCTGACCGAAGACAACGAGATTCAGCCCAAGGTCTGGGCGGCCGTAGCGCAGAAACGCGTCCCGCCGATCCATATCAACTGGGACACCACCACCAATGCCACGAAATCGGCACTGCGCGGCGTGACGGAAGACCTCTCCGACCTGCCGAACCTCGCCAATGTGACGGACCTTGCCAAGCCGGCCGGCCTGGAAGGCTTCCCGATCGTCAATACCTACGGTTATGTCTATGTGCTTGCCTATCGGCCTGCGGCATTCCCGGATGGACCGCCCAAGTCCTGGAAAGATCTGCTCGACCCGAAGTTCAAGGGTCGGCTTGCCTTCTACAATGACGGCATCGGCTTCCATTTCCCCGCCCAGGTCGCCGGTGGTGGCAAGCTGGAGGACATTCCCGGCAACATGCAGCCGGCGTGGGATTTCATCACCAAGATGAAGGCACAGCAGCCGCTGCTGGGCGAGGATCCCGACTTCACCACCTGGTTCCAGAACGGCGAGATCGACGCCGCCTGCACCATCTCGACCAACGCCCGGGAGGCGCGCAAGAACGGCGTCAAAATCGAATGGGTGGTGCCGGAAGAGGGTGCAAAATTCGACACTGACGGTCTGTGGATCCCCAAGGGCCTGCCGGAAAACGAACTCTACTGGGCCAAGCAGTACATCAATCACGCCTTGACCAAGGAAGCCCAGCAGATCTGGCTGGACGGGCTTGGCTTGCCGGGCGTGGTGCCGGGCCTCACGCCGCCGAAGGATCTGGTGGGCGATCCGTCCTATCCGACCACCGAAGCGGATTTCCAGCGCCTCATCCGCATCTCGTCGAAGATCCAGGTCGAGAATGAGAGCGAGTGGTTTTCCAAGTTCAAGGCGATCATGCAGGGCTGACGCCGGTCGGCCGGTGCTGCGCTAACTCTTTGTTTTTACGCAATTCCGGACGGAAAACCGCTATACACTTTTCCTGGAATTGCTCTAGCGCGGCACCGGCTCCTTGACGACGTCGGATACGGATTTTCATGCGGGCAGCCAGGACAGCCTATCCCCTGACATGGCGCATCATGGATGCGTTGGAAGGCGTTGCCGCCGCTATCTGGCCGGCGCGGTTCAGGCGCGCTACGCCCTATCTGATGCTGCTTCCGGCGGTGCTGCTTGTCGGGCTGCTCGTGCTTGGTCTCATCCAGATCGCGGATGCCAGCCTGCGCACGCTAGACACCACCACCTTCCAGTTCTCCGACGACTATTCCATCGCCAATTTCCGCCGCGCGCTGACCGAGCCACTGTTCCTGGTCGTCGCGCAGCGCAGCCTCGTTGCCGCCCTGATCGTCACCGCGGTGACGCTCGTCTTCGCCTTTCCCTACGCCTATCTGATGGTGCGCACGCGTTCGCCGGGATTGCGCAAATTCCTGCTGATCGCGCTGTTCCTGCCGTTCTTCATCGGCCAGGTGGTGCGTGCCTATGGCTGGCTGATCATCCTCGGCAACCAGGGCATGGTGAACGAGGCGCTCGGCCTTGTCGGGGTGGCCCCGATGCGGCTCATCTATAACTACCCCGCCGTGCTGTTCGGCCTCATGCAATACATGCTGCCGTTTGCCGTACTGATGCTGGCGCCGGCACTCACCGCCATTCCCGAAGAGTTGGAGGCAGCCGCTGGATCGCTCGGCGCGAACTGGGTTCGCACGTTCATCCACGTCGTGCTGCCACTCGCTCGTCCAGGCTTCGTCGGCGCCGGCGTGGTGGTGCTGACGCTTTCGCTCACCGATTTCGCAGTCCCTGCGATCCTTGGCGGCGGCTCGCAGGACTTTATCGCCAACGCCATCTACGACCAGTTCTTCCGCACCTCCGACCAGGGTCTCGGCGCGATGCTGGCGCTTATGCTGGTCGCTCTCGGGTCAATCCTTGTCGGCTTGGTGTTCGCGCTGTTTGGAGCCGGAACGCTCGCCATGGGGAGGTCGCGGGCGTGATCGGCTCGCGCAGCAAATCGATTGTCCTGTGGACCCTGGTGACGATCGCCCTGGTGACGCTTTCGGCGCCGACGATCGTTGTGCTCGGCGCTTCCTTTACCGGCGGCAACATCATTACGTTTCCGCCGGATGGACTGTCGCTGCGGTGGTACGCGCGTATTTCGCAGGCCTCCGACCTGCGCAACGCTTTCCTGCGCACGCTCCAGGTCGCGACGGTCTGCACGATCGTTGCCATTCCAGTGGGCACGCTGGCCGGCATCGCGCTGGCGAAATATGCGGTGCGTTTTGAGAAGACGATCCAGATCTATCTGCTGCTGCCATTCACCATCCCGCTGATCGGATCGGGCATCGGCCTCATGCTGATCTTCGGCAACGCCGGCATTCTCGGCCAGCTCTGGCCAGTCGGCATCGCCTGCTGCGTCATCAACCTGCCCTTCATGATCTGGGCGGTGACGGCGAGCGCCACCGGGCTTGACCCGGACCTTGAACTGGCCGCCGCCAATTGCGGCGCGCCGCCGCTCCAGGTGTTCTTCTCCGTCACCTTGCCGGCGGTCATGCCGGGGGTGATCACCGGCTCGCTGCTGATGTTCATCCTTGCGCTCAACGAATTCCTGGTCAGCCTGCTGCTCGTCGATGCCCGCATCGTGACGCTGCCGGTGCTGATCTACAACTCCATCCGCTCGATCATCACGCCGGATCTCGCCGCGATCTCCGTGGTCTTCATCGCCTGCTCGGCCGTCGCCGTTTTCCTGCTCGACAGGCTGGTCGGGCTCGACATCTTCCTGAAATCGAAATGAGGAAAGCCGGCTCGTCGGGCCGCAAAGGAAATCCTATGCCAAACGTATCATTCCACGATCTGAGCCAACTCGACGCCGCCGCTCGTTCGGCATTGATGCGGCGCTCAGAGACCGATCTCTCTGGCTTTATGGAGAAGGCCGCACCGATCATCGAGGCGGTCCGAACAGAAGGCGACGCCGCGCTCGTTCGCTTCGCCCGCGACTTTGACAAGGCAGATCTCGATGCCAGGCGACTGAAGGTCAGCCCCACCGAGTTCGACGCCGCCTTCGGCATGGTCGACGAGGACGTGATCGCCGCCATTCGCTTCGGCATCGACAACATCCGGCATTTCCACGAAGAGCAGAAACCGGAAGCGATGTGGCTCAAGGAAATGCGGCCCGGCGCCTTTGCCGGCGACCGCTTCACGCCGATCCGCTCGGTGGCGCTCTATGTCCCGCGCGGCAAAGGGGCGTTCCCTTCGGTGACAATGATGACCGCAGTGCCCGCAGTGGTGGCGGGCGTCCCGGAGCTTGCCATCGTCACGCCGCCGGCGCCCGATGGTTCGGTGGACGCAGCGACGCTGGTTGCGGCGCGCCTCGCCGGCGTCGAAACGGTCTACAAATGCGGCGGCGCGCAGGCGGTGGCCGCAGTCGCCTACGGCACAGGGACGGTCACGGCCGCGCTCAAGATCGTCGGTCCGGGCAGCCCCTGGGTGGTTGCGGCCAAGCGGCTGCTCGCCGGCGTCATCGACCCTGGCCTTCCCGCCGGCCCGTCCGAAGCGATCATCCTCGCCGACGACAGCGTGCATGGCGGGCTGGCCGCGCTCGACCTCCTCATCGAGGCGGAGCACGGACCGGACTCGTCTGCCTATCTGGTGACCCACAGCCGCCGCGTGGCGGAGGAGGCACTGGCGGCGCTGCCGGAGCACTGGGCGCGCATGAGCGAGCAACGGGTCGCGTTCTCCACCGCGGTCCTGACCGGCGCCTGTGGCGGCATTGTGCTGACGGCCTCGATCGAGGAGAGCTACCGCTTCATCAACGACTACGCACCGGAGCACCTGGAGATCCTCTCCACCGACCCCTTCGCGCACCTTGGCCACATCACCGAAGCTGCCGAGATCCTGATGGGACCGCACACGCCGGTCTCGATCGGCAATTTCGGGCTAGGCCCCAACGCCGTGCTGCCGACCAGTCGCTGGGCGCGTACTTGTGGACCGCTCTCGGTCACGGATTTCGTCAAACGCTCTTCGATCGGCTACGTGACGGCCGCGGCCTATCCGGAATTCGCGCGCCATGCCCGCACACTTGCCCGCTATGAAGGCTTCTCCTCGCATGAACACGCCGTCTCCGACGTGCGCGACCGATATTTGGCGCGGTAGCGGACGATGAAGGCGGCCAGACTCCATGCGGCGGGTGATTTGCGGGTTGAGGACGTGCCATCTCCCGGCGAACCAGCGCCTGGCTGGGTGCGGCTCAAGGTGACGGCCGCCGGCATTTGCGGCTCCGACCTCCACAACTTCCGGACCGGTCAGTGGATCAGCCGCGCGCCGAGCGTCGCCGGACATGAGTTCGCTGGCGAAGTGACTGCCGTGGGGGCCGGCGTGTCCCAGTTTGCGCTCGGAGACCCGGTTGTGGCCGATTCGCGCTTCTGGTGCGGCGAATGCCCTGCTTGCCGCGGCGGCCGGCATAATGTCTGTGCCACACTGGGCTTTGTAGGCGAGGTCTGCGACGGCGGCTTCGCGGAAGAGACGCAGCTGCCGGCGCGGCTGCTTGTGCGCCACGACCCCATGCTCGATCCCGCAATCGCCGCCATGGCGGAGCCGCTGGCGGTCGCCCTGCACGCAGTGCGGCGGCTGTCGGCGCCGGCCGGGGCGCCGGTGCTTATTGCCGGTTGCGGCCCGATCGGCGGGCTGGCGGCGCTGCTCCTGTCGCGGCGCAGCGAGAGACCGGTGCTCGTCGCCGACCGCAATGCAGCGCGTGCGGAGCTTGTGGCCGAGGTGAGCGGCGCGACCGTCGTCGACCTGGACGCCCTGCCCTGTGATCCCAATCTGCGCCATGCCCCCAATCCGCGCCATGCCATCGACGCGACGGGCAGCGTGGCGGTGATGGCGCGGCTGCTCGATGTCTTGGCCGGCGGCGGCACGCTGGCGCTGGTCGGCATTTCGCATGGCCGCCTCGACCTCGACCCCAACTTGCTGGTCGAGCGCGAGATCGCGCTTGTCGGCTGCCACGCCTTCGCCGACGAGCTTGCGCCGGCCGTCTCGATGCTTGGCGATCTCGCGCCCGCGCTGTCGCGCTTCGTGTCCGACGAGATCGCGATCGGCGAAATTCCCGCCGCTTACCAGCGCCTGATCGCCGGCGTGAGCGGCGGGTTGAAGACCATCGTCCGGATGGAGAGCGGACGATGATCAGGCTTACCGAAACCGCCGGGCCGCTCTACGAAAAGGTCAAGGACTACGTGCTTGGCAATATCGGCAGCGGCAACTGGCCGAAGGACCGCAGGCTGCCTTCCGAAAACGAGCTGGTCAGCACGCTCGGCGTCTCGAGGATGACGGTGCACCGGGCGCTGAGGGAACTGACCTCGGAAGGCCACCTGCTGCGTATCCAGGGCGTAGGCACCTTTGTGGCGCCGCCGAAACCGCAATCGGCCCTCATCGAAATCAGGAACATCGCCGGCGAGATCGCCGCGCGCGGCGCACGCCACAGGGCCGAGGTCATCGTCCTCGAGAAGATCCGCAATCCGGCGCTGGACCTCGTCGTCGCCTTCGAGTTCACGCGCCGCAGACCGGTCGCCCATTCGATCATCGTGCATTTCGAAGACGATGTGCCCGTCCAGCTCGAGGAACGCTTTGTCAATCCGGCGCTCGCACCCGACTACCATCGGCAAGATTTCGTGGCGACCACCACTTACGACTACCTGCAGCGGGCGACGCCGCTGACGGAAGTGGAGCATGTGATCTCGGCCGTCGCCGCAGAAGAGATGGCGGCCCGCCATTTGATGATCCGACCCGGCGACCCCTGCCTGCTCCTGCATCGGCGGACCTGGTCGGGCGCGGCGGTCGCCACCGTCAACAAGCTCACCTATGTCGGCAGCCGCTATTCGCTGGGCAGCCGCTACGCGCCCTCACCCGCCGCATGAGCAGCGACGGCCCGCCAGGCAGGGCGGGCGGCGGCGCTATCGGCCAAACGGCTGCCTTGATAGGCAATCAGCTCCGCCTGCGCCGCCGCCGATCAGATCATTTCGGGTCAAGCCTGGCCGCCGGTCAAATTGCACCGGAGCGGCCAGACTGATTGGCCGACCGTTCAAACCAAACCGGGGACCACGAAAACCAGCCAGGCGATGACAGGGCCGATGATGGCGATAAGCGCGCTGTAGATCAGCAACGTCTTCAGCACGCCCTCGCGCTCTGCTTCCCGGGCATTGGCGACGACCAGCGCACCGTTGGTCGAAAACGGGCTGGTGTCGACGATGGTGGTGGAGATCGCGATCGCCGCAACCACACCTATGGCACTGATCTGTCCCTGCAGGAGGAAGGGCACGGCCAGTGGAATGATGGCTCCCAGCAATGCCGTGGACGAGGCGAATGCCGATACAATGGCGCCGGTGAAGCAGAGGAGGAGTGCAACCAGCAGCGGCATGCCCAGGCTTGAAATGCCTTGGGCGACGTAGTCGATCGTGCCGATCTTCTCCATGACGCCGACATAGGTGATGATGCCGGCGATCAGGAGCACCGTCGACCAGCTGACCTTGTCGATCGCTGCCTTTTGGGTCTTCGGCGAGAGGAGCGCGAGCGCGACCGCGACGGTGATCGCCACCAGGCCGACATTGAACTTGAAGACAAGTGCGCCGACCGCGAGCGCGGTTAGGCCGACTAATGTCGTCAGCCTTTCCGTAGTCAGGCCGGAAAGCGCCGACACATTTTTTGTCTGCTCCTCAAAGACGTGATGGCTGATCGGAGTAGCCGGCGTGCCGCCGTGGCCGACGATTGACTGCGTCACGCCTTCGGGGTGGAGGTCAGGCAGCGGTCCCGACGCGACCGAATACTTACGCAGCACCTTCGAGCCGCCGAAGACGAAGAATACGAGGACGGCGATGGCCAGGTTGAAGAAGAAGCTGGAGAGAAACAGTGATGTCGGCGCGAACGGCAACCCCGCCTTTTCGACGATCTGGTTGGTGATGCCGCCATAGACGCTGATCGGCGAAAAGCCGCCCGCCTGTGCACCGTGAATAACCATCAATCCCATCATGACCGGATTGATGCGGTACTGGAACGCAAAACCCAGCGCCACCGGGGCCAGGATGGCGACCGCCGCAGGTCCGAGCGCACCGAAGCCGGTGATGACGGCCGCGACCAGGAACATGACCCAGGGAATCCAGGCCACATGCCCGCGCACCAGTTTGACCGCGCCCTCGACCAGCCAATCGATAGTACCGTTGATCTGGGCGATGGCGAACAGGTAAGTAATGCCGACCAATGTCAGGAAGAGATCGCTCGGGAAGCCAGCAAATATTTCCGCCGGCTTCATAGCCATGACGAGCGAGCCGACCAGAAAGGCGCATGCGAAGGCGAGCGCGCCCATGTTGATCGGCTGCATGGTGGCGATCACGAACATGCCGATCAGCAGCGCAATCGACAGAATCTGAATGTTCATAGCTTCCTCCCTCGGGAAACGCCTTCAGGCGCCCGTTCTCATTTCCATCGGTGGTAGATCAGCCTGCGTTGGTCTCGCTCCCAAGCACCAACGCAGGGTCGTCAGCGCCTCCTAGAGCCGGATGATTTCAGGAGTTGACCTGAAATCTGAATCTGGTTCTAAATCAAAGAGATAGAGCATGATGTCGTCCGAAAACCGCTTCACACTTTTCGGCATCATGCTCTAGGAGGCGGGCATGTAAAGGTTGCTGAACCGGTCGCGCAGAAGGTTCTTCTGCACCTTTCCCATGGTGTTGCGCGGAAGGTCCTCGGCGAAGATCACCCGTTTCGGCTGCTTGTAGCGCGCAAGGCGGTCGCGCAGCGCGTTCAGCACCGCCTTTTCGTCCATTGTGGCACCGGGCTTGAGCACCACGATGGCCGTCACCCCCTCGCCGAAATCCGGATGTGCAATGCCGATGACCGCACTCTCGGCGACACCGTCGAGTTGATCGATCTCACCCTCGACCTCCTTCGGGTAGATGTTGTAGCCGCCGGAGATCACCAGGTCCTTGTCGCGGCCGACGATGTGGAGATAGCCTGCCTCATCGATCTTGCCGAGATCGCCGCTGATGAAATGGCCGTCCTTGGTGAACTCCGCCGCGGTCTTTTCAGGCATCCGCCAATAACCCCGGAAAACGTTCGGGCCCTTGATCTCGATCATGCCGGTTTTGCCTGGTCCGAGCGTCTCGCCGGTGGCCGGATCGGTGACCCTCACCGACACGCCCGGGAGTGGGAAACCTACTGTCCCTGCCCTTCGCTCGCCGTCATAGGGGTTTGAGGTGTTCATGTTGGTTTCGGTCATGCCGTAGCGTTCGAGGATGGCGTGACCGGTGCGCTGCTTGAATGCGGCGTGCGTTTCAGCGAGCAACGGCGCCGAGCCGGAGATGAACAGCCTGATGTTGGCGACCGTCTCCCGGTTCAGGCCCTCATGCTGCAGCAACCGGACATAGAAGGTCGGCACGCCCATCATCAGCGTCGCCCGCGGCATCAGAGAAAGGATTTCCTCCGGATCGAACTTTGGCAGCAGAAACATCGAGGCGCCGGCGATGAGCGTGACATTGGTCGCCACGAAGAGCCCATGCGTGTGAAAAATCGGCAGCGCGTGGATCAGCCGGTCGGCTGCCGTCACCTGCCAGCATTCGCGCAGTGCTATTGCATTGGACAAAAGGTTGTCGTGCGTCAGCATTGCGCCCTTGGAACGGCCGGTGGTTCCAGATGTGTACAGGATCGCGGCGAGATCGTCAGGCGCGCGCGCCGCGTCGAGAAAATCGTCAGACTCGTCCCGGGCCAACTCCATGAGCGACCCGGCGCCGTCCGCATCGAGCGTTTCGACAATCGCGCCGTAGCCGTGCGCGATCCTCTCGACATCAGTTCGCGACTTCGAGGAGACGATGACGAGCCGCGGTTCCGCGTCACCGATAAAATAGTCGAGTTCAGTCAGCGTATAGGCGGTATTCAGCGGCAGATAGATCGCCCCGCAGCGCACGCATGCGAGATAGAGCATCAGAGCCTGCGGGCTCTTGTCCACCTGGACCGCGACGCGGTCGCCCGGGCGAACGCCGAGCACATCAATTGCGCTGGCGATCTGTCCGGAGAGCCGCAGCGCATCTGCATAGGTCCAACGCTGACCATCAATAGTCTCGATGAAAATCGACTCGCCTGACTTGGCGGATGCTCGCATGGCGTCGAACAGATGATTGCTCATTGAACTCCTCCCAATCTGCTTGTTAGGTTTTCTGCATTTCTGTGCGGCGTCGACGAATCGGGGCCGCGATATCGGTGTCGGTCGAAGCGGTTGCCGCCAGTTTTCTCACCTCCGGCGAAGCGGCTATTTCGCCATGCTGCGCCAAGGCTTCGTGGTTCGCCTCGATGTCGTCCAACTTGTAAAAGTAGTTGACCATCAAGCCGTGGGACTGCCGCATCGCCTTGGCGGAGCGATCGGCGAGGAAGTTCAGCCGTTCAAGGCGAGCGCCGTTGCCCAAATGAAAACGCGCCACAGGATCGACCGGCCGTCTGCCGGTGGCCCGTTCCCTAATGAAATAGCGTGCGGCGAGCGGGAGAAGCACCGCTTCAACGGCCTGTGCCTTCTGCGGATTGTCCGCCCAGCCCGGATCGTCCAGCAGCTCGAGCGTCTTGAGGGTCCGATCATCGAGGCTGGCATCGGCCGCCTTGCGCAGTCTTGCCAGCCAGCCAGCGAAACCCGGAACCGGCGACAGCGTCACGAAGGTCTTCAAGCCGGGCAGGTCGCGGCGCAAATCCTCCACCACCTGCTTGATCAGAAAATTCCCGAAAGAGATGCCACGCAGTCCGTCCTGGCAGTTGGAGATAGAATAGAAGACAGCGGTGGTGGCGTCCTGGGCCGTGATCGGCGAACGGTTTACATCGAGCACATCAGCGATGGCGGAGGGAATCGCCCTGGTCAGCGCAACCTCGACGAAGATCAGCGGATCATCTGCGAGACGCGGGTGGAAGAACGCAAAGCATCTGCGGTCGGCTGGAGCTAGCCTCCGCCGCAGTTCCTCCCAGCCGGCGATTTCATGCACCGCCTCGTATCTGATGATCTTCTCCAGGATGTCGGCCGGCGTCGACCAGTCGATCGGACGCAGGGTCAGAAAACCGCGGTTGAACCATGAGCCGAACAGGTGGGCGAAGTCGGCATCGACGGCGCGAAACGGTTCCGTCGCATCCTTCATGGCTAATAGGCGCTCGCGCATCTCCACCAGCCTTGCCGTGCCTTTGGGGGCCAGGTTCAGTCTGCGCACCAGTTCCTGGCGACGCGGCTCGGCGGCCTGGTGCAGTTCGATGACGGCGTCCGAGCTCCTGTCGCTGCGGTAGCGCTCGATGGCTTTGTCAAGCTTGGCGATGTCTGGGCCGAACTGTTCGTGCAGCATGCGCACGAAGTCTTGCTGACCGGCCGCGTCCAGTTGGGCCCAGCGCCGAAGGACCTCTGCGGCCAATGCCATGCCCGAGGCCTCGCCCCGGCTCGACAACAGCATGTCGCAGAGTGTTTCGATATTCGTCTCGGCTTGGACCGGTTCGCTGCGCGCGCCTGCCGCAACCAGCCTGCGGCCGCGATCGGTAATGCTTTGCACCATATCGCTAAAGAACGAGATGCCTGCCATGTCGGAGTCCCTCCTGGCAAAAAAATCGAAATCGGCGCAAGCAGACCCGCCGCGCGGCCTCGACGCGTGCCGGTGCCCGGATGCGTCCACCCATTTGTGTCCGACTTGCCTTTCGTGGTATTGTTCTTAAACGTTCTTGTGCGCAAAGTCAACGTTCTTGCATACAAGATTTATTGTGCTGCATTGGAAGGCCCAGAAAATGTCGGAGAATGTCGTTCAGCGCCTACGTGACGAGATTGAAAACGGCATAATCTCGAACGACTTCGCCCCCGGTGCACGACTGGACGAGGTGCAATTGGCAACACGCTTCGGCGTCTCGAGGACGCCGGTGCGCGAGGCGCTGATGCAGTTGAACGCAATCGGGCTGGTGGAGATCCGGCCGCGCCGGGGTGCCGTGGTGATCGATCCGGGACCGCACCGCATTTTCGAAATGTTCGAGGTGATGGCGGAACTTGAAGGCTTGGCCGGTTCGCTGGCCGCGCGACGGTTCACCGATGCCGATCGCACCACGATCCTGGCCGCGCATGCAGATTGCGAGCGTTCGTCTTCGGCCGGCGACAGCGACGCCTATTATTACGATAACGAGCGCTTTCACAAAGCTATCTACGCTGCCAGCCACAGCGGTTTTCTGGCCGAGCAGTGCGTCGCCCTGCACCGCCGCCTGCAGCCCTACAGGCGCCTCCAACTGCGCGTTCGCAACCGCGTTGCCACGTCGTTCACCGAGCATGGCGCGATCGTGGAAGCAATCCTCGCCGGCGACGCGGAGCAGGCGCGCACGCTCCTGCGCCAGCATGTCAGCATCCAGGGCGAGCGTTTCAGCGATCTTGTAGCGACGCTGGCGAGCAGATAGTCCGTCGCAAGTCGAGCCTCTCGCCTTTCACCGCCGCCTCAATGAAGCCAAGCCGCATGCCGAGGCCGGCATGGCAGCGGCGTGCATCTGAGCAAGCGGGCGTTCCGATTATCTGAAATCCCGTGTAGCAGCCGCCTGCTACCAGCAAAGCAAATTTTGGCGCTATCTTGATATGAATGGCGAACTTCGCCGAGGCGGTGTAGGGTTCACTGCAAAAGAAGAATTGAGCCGTAGAAACGGCGACGCGGAGCGAATCTGGGAGGATTCATGGTCGAGATTATCTCCAAGCGGGATGGCCCGCGGCGCGAGGACGCACAAGTCAAAAGACTGATCGAGCAGAACCGCTCGACCATCGTCCGTCTTGCCGATCAGATCAGCGGTGGCGGCTATTCAGCTTCCAGGAAGCCACGACAGCAACCAAAGGCGGAAGGCCTGATCATCCATGTCGGTGGCGGCGCGGCACCGGTTGCCGAGGCCAAGCCGTCCATCCAAGTCACCATGAACGGCCGCGTCATTTCGAAGGATCGGAACACCGGCCGCCAACTTCATCACATCGGCGATATCCGCGACCGCGGCGGCGACCAGGTCTTCGTGCTGGCAACAAAGCAGAATGGCTTCTTCTCGCCGGTCGACGAAATCGTTGCCGAGGCGCTTGCCGACATGGACGGATCCCGCCTCGCCACCACCTACACCGAAGAGCAGCTTGCCGCCGACATCGGCGCGAAACTCGGCATCGACTGAGCGACAGGCATGGGCGTGCTTCCTACGAACGCGACAGCATACAGAAATGGCATACCTCAAAGGTTCTGTGATGACTGAATGAAACGCGAGATAGCCCCCAATCAGATGAAGATCGATGCGCTTCCGGCGCGTAGGTCGCTGGCCACCGGCCAAATGGCTCTGAGCGACATCGACTATGACGAGCGTGCCACCATGCGCGCCTGGGAAAGTTTTCTGGCTGACGAGCCCAAATGCGCCGGCGATCCAGTCCACCCAAGCCACGTCCGCTCCCTCATTCACGATTCCTGGTACCGCAGTGTCACCGGCGGCATCAACGCTCAAGGCATTGAAGCACCGCTGAGCAGTGATCGCGACGCAATCGAATATCTTACCCGGGCCAATGCAGAACTGCTTTCGGCGGCGCGGCGGTCGTTCGCCTCGCTTGGCCAGTTACTGGACGGGACCGGCGCGATGCTGGTTCTGGCCGACAGCGACGGCGTGCTGATCGACGCCATCGGCGACAAGAAGACGCTGCATGACGGCATGGATATCCACCTTGCCATCGGTGGCAAATGGAACGAGGATGCCGTCGGGACGAACGGCATCGGTACGGCGCTGTGGACCGGCGAGCCGACTTTCGTGCATGCGGCCGAGCATTTCTGTGCCGGCATCAAATCCTGGACCTGCGCCGGCGCGCCGATTCGCGACCCGCTGGACGGCAAGATCATCGGTGTGGTCGACCTGTCAGGCTATTCGCCGATCTTCAGGCCGCACAACACCGCGCTCGTCGCCGCGACAGCCCGGCAGATCGAAAAGGCATTGGCCGAACAGCAGCAGGAACAGCGCACGCGCCTGCTCGAAGCTTTCATTTCATCGGCTCCCGGCTACCGCCGAAAGGACGGGCTGGTAATCGTCGACCACCGCGGTCGTGCCATCTTCTGCAACAATGTGCCTGATGGCGAGGCCACTGAGATGATGGACGGCCCGATGGAGCCAGGCCGTGGCCGCTGGCTGATGAACCTTCCGTCCTCCGGCTCCGAAGCCGACCTTGCCAGGGCGCTGCCGGCCCATCTGCGATCCTGCCATATCACCCCGCTCAAGCTCGATGGCGACCTCCGCGGCGCGGCGCTGGTATTCCCTTCCGTGCCGGCAGTCTCCAGTGCGGCGGTGGTCCAGCGGGAAGTGAACAAGCATCTTCAGGATGCTGTCGCCATGATCGTCGGCGAAAGCGAAGCGCTGCATGCCGCCATCGACGTCGCCTGCCGCGTCGCCCGGTCGAGCAGCGTAACATCGCTGTTGGTCGAGGGTGAAACAGGGGTCGGGAAAGAGCTGTTTGCGCGGCTTGTCCATGCCGGCAGCCGGCGCACGGCGAACGACCCATTCATCGCCATGAATTGCGGGGCGATCACCAGGGACCTGTTCGGCAGCGAGTTGTTCGGCCATGTCGCCGGCGCCTTTACCGGCGCCTCGCGTGAAGGCAAACCGGGGGTTTTCGAGCTCGCCCATGGCGGCGTCCTCAGTCTCGACGAGATCGGCGAATTGCCGCTCGAGATCCAGCCGTTCCTACTGCGTGTCCTGGAAGAGCGCGTGGTCAACCGCATTGGCGACAGCCGGGGCCGCCCGGTGGATGTGCGCCTGGTCGCCTCGACCAATCGCGATCTCAAGCAGGAGATTGCCGCAGGCCGATTCCGCCGCGATCTCTACTATCGAATTGGCGCGGTTTCGATCACTGTTCCACCGCTGCGCGAGCGCGGCGAGGATGTGCTGCTGCTGGTCGAACATTTCAACCGGCAGATCGCCACCGCAGCGGGCGAGGACCCGCTGGAATTTTCGCGAGAAGCGCTCGATGCCCTGCTCGCCTATCAATGGCCGGGCAATGTACGCGAACTGAAGAACCTCATCGGGCGGTTGCATGTCCTGGCGCGGGGCCGAGATATCGGGCTCCACGATCTCCCCGGTGAAATCGCGGCGCCCAGCGCCACGTCCGATGATGGCAAGACCCTGTCGGCCGAGTCGCCTGGAGGCACACTCGTCGAGGCGGAACGCCAGGCGATGAAGAACGCATTGGCAGCCGAGGGCGGCAATCTCAGTCGGGTCGCGCGGCGGCTCGGCATTTCCCGGCCGACGCTCTATCGCAAACTCGACCAATACGGCATCCGCCGCGGTTTCCTCTAGGATCAGAACCCGTCACCGGCACAAAAGCGCCGCGCGGCATTCGCGCCACTGGCTGGGGAAAGTCATGCCAATGGTCAGCGAAATCACCACAGCCGCGCCGATCTTGCCGCCCGGACCCTTTCTCTCCCTCTTGATGTGACCGGACACCGCACCCGACCGCGCGAATCCGGCCCATATATTTCAGGGCACGATGACGCCGCGACCGGTGAACCGACGGTTCTTGAAATCGTCGAGCGCGGTGTTGATGCTGGCAAGGTTGTATTCGGTGTAGTGCATCTTCACCTTGCCGTCGGCGTTGAGCTCCATCAATTCGACAAGCTCGGTGAAATTGCCGACCAGGCTGCCGCCGATGTTGATCTCCTCGATGACGAGATGGGCGGTCGGCACATTGATATTGCCGCCATAGCCGACGACGAACAGTTGCCCGCCCTTGCGCACCATCTTCCAGCAGATGTTTTCGACGCCGAGCTCGCCGACGAAATCGATGACCACATGGGCGCCCCCGCCGGTGATCTGGCTGACCTCCTCGATGACGTTCGGTCCGCCATCGAGGACGAAGTCGGCGCCGAGATCCTTGGCCAGCACCTGTGCTGCCGGCTCGCGATCGACGGCGATGATGCGGCAGCCCGAGATCGCGTGCAGCGATTGCAGCGCGATGTGGCCGAGCCCGCCTATGCCGAGCAGCACACAATAGCTCCCTGGTCGCAGCAGCTTGGCGGCGCGCTTGGCGGCGCGATAAGCGGTGATGCCGGCGTCGGCAAGCGGCGCCACCTCGATCGGTGTGACGTTGGCGTTCAGCTTGATCAACGAACGCTCGCTGGTGATGAAATACTCCGCGAAA
Source organism: Mesorhizobium sp. WSM4814 (assembly GCF_055811595.1). NCBI lineage: Bacteria > Pseudomonadati > Pseudomonadota > Alphaproteobacteria > Hyphomicrobiales > Phyllobacteriaceae > Mesorhizobium > Mesorhizobium sp. WSM4814. Next base: position 208,135 of record NZ_JBVVQT010000003.1, on the reverse strand, counting down.
CCGCCGTTCATGCCGAGGCCCGGAAATTGGCCGTTATCGCAGTACATATCCTCGCCGTGGCGGCAGTTGAGGCAGATGCCGCACGAGCGGAAGGGGTGGCAGATCACGGCGTCACCGCGCTTGACCGACCTGACGCCGCTGCCGACCTCCTCGACCCAGCCTGCATTTTCATGGCCCATGATGTAAGGCAGCAGCGTCCCCTCTGGATCCATGGTCGGCTTCCACACACCCTCGATGATGTGGAGGTCGGTGCGGCAGAGGCCGGCAGCACCTACCCGCACTATGACCTCGTCGGGAGCGGTAATGGTCGGCGCCTTGACCTCCTCGACCCTGAGCTGGACATTCATACGCGGGTCGTATTCGTACAGTCTGGCAGCTTTCATCGTCGTATCCTTTCAACGTCGAGATTGTTCGGATTGCTTCAGGCGCGGCCGAGTTTTTCAGAGCCGCCACCGCGAGCCGGTCCGGCCGTCGGGTCCTCGTCCTCGGCGAGATGGCCGATCAGCGTTTCGGTGGTCAGGATCAGCGTCGCCACCGAAGCTGCGTTGGCGAGTGCTGTGTAGGTGACGCGGACCGGATCAATGATCCCTGCCTCGAACATGTTCTGGTAGCTGCCGAGAGACGCGTTGTAGCCGTAGCCGCCGTTGATGCGCGTGACTTCCGCCACGACCGCCTCGGGATCGGCGCCGGCATTGACGGCTATGCGCCAGAGCGGCCGCGACAGCACCGATCGCACCAGGCGCACGCCTTCGGCGACATCGCCATCGACGTCTGCCGCCACCCTGTCGAGCAGCGGCGCGATCTGGGCAAGCGCCGAGCCACCTCCGGCGACCACGCCCTCTTCGGATGCGGCGCGCACCGCATTCAGCGAATCCTCGATGAGCTGAATGGTTCGCTTCTGCTCGACCGGCGTGACACCGCCGGCATAGAGAATCGCGGTGCCGCCGGAAAGCTTGGCCAGGCGTTCGCGCAACTTGTCCTGATCGATATTCGGCGGCGAAGCTTCAAACTGCCGCTGCACCTGAGCGCGACGCGACGCGATTGCCGCGTGGTCGCCGCCGCCGCGGATGATCGAGGTGTAGGACGAACTGGTCTTCACCCGGTCAGCCGTTCCGAGATCGTCGGCGCTGATGTCCTCCAGCCGACCGCCGAGGTCGCGCGCGATCACCTTGCCGCCGGTGATGATCGCCAGATCCTCCATCATCGCCTTGCGCCAATGGCCATATTCCGGCGGATGGACAACGAGGTATTTTCCAGGTCCTTGCTTACCGAGCAGCGTCACCACAACTTCCGGCGACATTTCCTCGGACACGATCAGCAGCGGCCGACCATCCTCGGCGGCAATGCGGCGAGCCGCATCAAGCGCCTCGGGCTGCTTGATCTTGAGATCGGTCATCAGGATGTACGGCCGTTCGAGAACAGCCTCCATCTTCTCCTGGTCAGTCACCATGTGATGAGAGAGATAGCCGCGGTCGAAGGACATGCCCTCGACCACATCGAGCGTGGTCTCGGTGGTGACGCTGAAGTCCGTGGTGATGACGCCTTCGGCCCCCACCCGCTGGTGGGCTTCCGCCACCAGTGCGCCAAGCTTGGCATTGGTCGCCGCAATGTTGGCGACCGAGGCGAGAATGCGGTTGCCCTTAGCCGGTTTGGCCGAAGCCTTGAGCGCCGCCACCACCGCTGTCACGGCAAGGTCGATGCCCTTGCACAGATCGACGGATTTCGCGCCGCGTTCATTCGCCTCCACACCGCCCTGGATGAGAGCGTTGGCGAGCACGATGGCAGTCGTGGTACCGTCGCCGGCGACCTCGTTGGTTTGCATCGACACTTCGCGAACGACCTGCGCGCCCATGTTTTCGAAACGGTCGTGCAATTCGATCTCGGAGGCGATGCTGACGCCGTCACGGGTCACCATCGGCGTGCCGATCGGCCGATCGATCATGGCGTTCATGCCTTTGGGGCCGAGCGTAGGCTCGACGGCAGCGGCCAGTCGAAAGACGCCACGGGCGAGAGCGCGGCGGGCGTCGGAGTTGTGAAGCATTATTTTGGGCATGATTCCTCCTTCCGCCTTACGGGCGGGTTGTTGGTTAGGGGCCTGTGCGAGGGAGGCCGTTGTTTTCGGCTCTGCTTCAGGCGGTCGGCGTGGCTCGTGCCGGCACGCGATCCATGATGAAATCGACCAGTGTCGGTTCGCCGTCGACCACATCCAGCTCCTTGTATCTGGTCTGCTTGAGCCCACGGCAAAGCGCGCCGTTGAACTCCATGTTGATACGCACACTGCGCAGCTCGGCGAGATGCGCACTGAGTGCATGGGCCGGTATCGGTTGCCCTTCCCATGTCACGAAGACAGGCTCATCCGCCCGGCGGTCGGGAAAGCGTTCAAGCAGAGCCGACCTATACCTCGGCTTCTGTTTGGCCGCTTCGCCGGGTTCGAACCGCGCGACGTCGTACGCCGGCAGGTCCATGCCGAGGATTTCCCGATCTGTCAGACCGTGCTGCCGGAGGCCGCGCAAGACTGCCTCCTGGCGTCGCTTGAACGCCTTCATCGCAAACGTTTCCCGCAGACCTGCGAGATCGAGGTCGCCAGCAAGTTCGCCAAAGATCTCGCCGAATGCCTTGCCAGCCTCTATGCCGCGATTTACCTCCTCCGCGAACATATGGTCGTGCAACTTCACCCGATAGGCAGGCGACCACGAAAGCTGGTCGAGCGATTTGCAGACGCCGTCCAGCATAAGGAAAGCGAAGTTGGGCGAGCACCAGTAGGTCGGCAGGCGAAACTCGACCTGCACGCCGCCGTCGTCGGCGACTGCGGCGAGCTCGACGAAGCCCATCTCGGTGATCGATTCGTCGAGCTCCGGATCGTTGACCTCACCAAGGCGTCGCCAGAGCTCATTCTCGCGGCTACCGGAAAAGGCGGTTGCCATCGTTCCTACTCCGCGGCGATGCTAAAAGGCGAGTTGGCGAATTCCGCCTTCCGGGCTTCGATGTCGATGTCGTAGAGGCGGGCAGCGTTGAGGCCGAGGATCTTTTCCTTGATCTCGTCGGTCAACTGCACGCCGCGCTCGGCGGCGATGTCCTCTGGAATCTGATAGGCCCAGAGCTTTTCGACCAGCCAACGCGGCGTCCAGATCGCGTAGTCGGAACCGAACAGGATCTTCTCCGGGCCGATCCAGAACAGCAGCTCGGCGATCACCTCGCCGAAATAGCGCGGACGCGAATGAATAAAGGGCAGTGCCACCGCGAGCCCGGCGTAGACATTGGTCTCCTGGGTCGCGATCCAGCAGAAATCATCGAGGCGCGGTAAGCCGCAATGCTCCACGATCCAGTTGAGGCCCTGGAAATCCGTAGCAGCATGATCCACGTCGTGTACGTCAAACGCATCCTTGCTGAGCGGGATTATCGTCGGACCCTTGTGGACGTGGATGTTCCTGATGCCGAGCTTGTCGCAGAGCTCGAAGCATTTGTAGGCCTCGGAGTCGTTCAGCCGCCAGCCTTTCGACGCGCCGTTCCACTCGGCGGTGTACATCTTCACGCCTTTAATGTCGTAAGTCTCTTTCATGAAATGGATGTATTCGAGCGCTTTTTCGCCATCGCGCGGGTCAAACGCCCCATTCACAATGAAACGGCCGGGATACCTCTTGGCGATCTCCGAGGTGCGCTTGATGCAGCCGAAGCCGGTCTTGTAGAAATCGCTTAGTGACGTGGTCTGGAAAATCGCGATGTCATCCGGCCCGTCGATGAACAGGTCGTTGTAGAGATTCTCGGCCGAGTACTTCTCAAACTTGCTCTTCTCCCACAGCTGTTCCTTGGGGCTGAGCCCGGTATGATAGGCGTAGAAGCAATCGATGAACTGCTTGCCGTGAATATTCTTCTGGTTCTCCGGGCTGCCGTCCCAGAAATGGGTGTGGCCGTCGACCACGAAAATGTCCTTACCTTCCGGTGTCCTAAACATTCTTTCCTCCGCAAAATGCGTGTTGATCGGTTCGGCGTGCCGCAATCAGGCGGCACGCCTGATTTTTTGCCGGCTATTCGATGTATTCGAACATCTCGTCCATGTTGCCGAACAAGATCACGGTGTTGTCGTCGATGCGCACCATCCGCCCGTAGTGGGTGGAGCTGTTGACCTCGAAGGTTTCCGCCGTCATCTCGCGGCCGAGATATTCGCTGATTTCATCCATCTTGAAGATCAGCTTGCCGGTGCCATCGATCCGGATCATCGCCGGTTGGTAGGTTACGGTTACGTTCGGCTTCAGGCCCATGAATTCAGCGATGGCCCTGGCTTCCACCGAGTCGTTCATGGTGACGCCGCACTGATGCGAAATCGTCTGTTCGAAGGTGATGTCCTTCATCGCCCTGAAGATGTTGGATTGCGATGCGTCGCGTGCTGCAGTTGACATGACGGTTTCTCCCTGTGTCAGCGCTTGAGGCCAAGTTCGCGGAGTATCTGACCAATCCGTTCCTCGGATTTGGCACGGACATCCGCAAATGCGACCGGCTTGGAATGCGGCATCGACCAGATCGGCTGCAGGCCGGTGGCTGCCTTGTCGGCGAGCGCGCCGTGTTTCTCGACCCAGCCCTGGAAGAGCTTCTTGTTCGCCGCGCCGTGCTTCTCGTCGTTGGCGAGCATGTGCATGAGGTCGATCGTGTTGGCGAGGTTGCGTTCGTAGTCGGCCTCGGCTGCCGAGATCACCGCAGGCGTTATGAAGTCGTGGTTGGCGGCGGCGATCTGCATCAGGAAGCCTGAGCGGAATGCTTCCCCGACCAGCGGCTCGAAGACGATGTTGATGGCGAAATACTGTTCGAGATAGTCGCTCGCGCCCATGATGGTTTCGACCGCCTCGCGGGTACCTTGCCAGTTGTTGTCCTCGAGCCAGGTCTTCTTGCCGAGTTCGTCGTCCCAGCCGGGAAGGTCCATGCCGATCTCGGCGAGGTAGAGCGTGATGTCCTGGGCAAGCCGCAGCTTGTAGGACGAGTTGGTCAGCGTCGCGTTGTTGATCATCTGGGTGTAGCCGTAACGCTGCGCCTGCATCAGCGAGGTGCCGAGCCCGAATTCGGCATGTTTCCAGGCGCCGAGCTGCGTCTGCAGGATCTTGACCCAGGCCTTGTCGAAGGTCTTGGGCGCGCCGGACTTGCGGGCGTTGTTGATGACGCTCTGCACCATCGTCTCGATTTTCGACTGGCGCTGGTAGTGCGTGCGTTCCCACTCCTGATCGGGGGCGCGAAAGGCATGCCAGTTGGAGCTCTGCGCAGCAGTGTTCTGCTTGACATAAGCGCCCTTGCCGTCGGCAAAGGAGATGATCCAGTCCTGGATCAGGTAACGCTCCGGGTCAGGCTGTACGTCGACCGTCATGTCTTCGTAGTGCGTGGCGCGCTGGCCCTTCGGGTCGAAATACCGGTACTTCCGGCTGTCGGAATCGGCAAAGATCGCCGCGCCGGCGGCTCCGGATCCGACTGAACTCGAGATAGCTGGCATAGTCTTCACTCCCTTGTTGCAGTTGTGGTTGCAGTTGCGTGGCCGTCCCTCAGTGGGTCGGCGTAGCACCTGTCGATGTGGTGAACTTGTCGAAGAAGATCCGCTCAGTCTCGAACCCGTTCATGAATAGAACCGGCTGAAGCGCATCAATCATCGGTGGCGGGCCACAGGCATGGACATCGCCCTGCCCGTCGACCGCAAGTTGCTTGAGCTTGGCGTCGACACTCTGGTGTACGAAACCGCGTTCGCCTTCCCATTCGGCGTCCTCAGTCGCGTGCGACAGCACGGGAATGAAAGTGACATCCGAATGCTGGCCGATCAGCTCGGCGATCCTGTCGAGATAGAACAGGTCGTTGCGGGTCCTGGCACCGTAGAAGAAATAGACCGGACGTTTCTCGCCGCTCTTCAGATGGTCGTTGAGGATCGACCAGATCGGCGACATGCCCGAGCCGGCGCCGACCAGGACTAGGGGTCCTTGCCGTTCTTCCCGACGGAAACAGGTTCCGTAGGGTCCGACGACGGTGACTTCAGCTCCAACCTTGATTCCTCCGGAATCGAGTTCTCCAGAGAACTTTCCCTCAGGGTATTTTTTGATGATGAAGCAGAGTTTTTCGGTTTGGTCCGGCGTATTTGCCATGGAGAACGAGCGCGTAATCGTCTCCCCTTTTTCCGTGGTAACCGTGATGTCGACATATTGCCCCGCCCAGAACTTTATCGGCGAGCCGAGTTCGATCTCGATGCCGCGAATGTCGTGGGTCAGGTGCTCGATCAGAGCAATCCGGCCGTTGAACGTCTTCACGGCGATCGCTTTCGCCAAAATCTCCTCGTCGTAGTTGAGAAGCTCGACTTCCAGATCGGAGTAGGCGATGCAGCGGCACAAAAGGACGTGGCCGCTCTCCTTCTCCATGTCGTTCAGCGCGAAAGTCGAGTATTTCAGCATGTCGACTTCGCCTTCGAGCAACACGCTCTTGCAGGCCGAGCATTGCCCTTCCTTGCAGCCGTGCGGCAGGGCGATGCCCTGGCGGAAAGCGGCGTTGAGTACCGTTTCGCCATTTTCGACATCAAATTCGACGCCGACCGGGCTGAGCCTGACCGTGTGGGTTTCCGACATACGGACCTCCAGTGAAAGGAAGGGGCGGGACGAACCCGCCCCCCTTTGGCCTGATCAGTTGCAGGGGGTGATCGTGAAGCCGGCCCGGTATTCCGCCAGGTGCTTCTCACGGTCCGCGGGTGACATGGCACGCAGCGCGTTGAGCGGCGACCCGAGCTTGTTGCCGCGCACGTCGTCCAGCGTCCACATCTCCTTGTCGGCGAAACGCATATGCGGCTGCGGGACCAGCGTCTTGCCGTCAGAGCGGACGAAGTTCAGGTCCTTGATGGCATCGGCCAGATCCCAGCCGTCATAGAGCGTCTCCCATTCGCGCTTGCCGCTGAAGCGGCCCATCGCGGGTGTCGGACGGCCCTGATATTCGTCGGCGAACGCCACGGTGGCAGTCCACTTGTCGAGTTCGTGGGCGAAGGTGTGCAACTGGCCGTCGATCTCGCCGACCACCATATCCTCGCGGATCAGGCAGGGAACAAGGCAGGACCAGCAGCGATGTGGATAGACATAGCCGACGTCGCTGTTGAACAGCAGCACCTTCTCGCCCTTGTGGCTGAGCTTGGCGTACCATTTCCAGAAGTCGCCGAATTCGGCGTACCAGCCCGGATATTTGTGCTCGAACCACTCGAAGTCCTTGTCGGTCTGGGCTTCGATGCGCCAGAAATTGACCGGCCAGCCGACCGCGAAGAACTGTCCGACCTTGTGGACATAGTTCTTCTTGGTAATGCGTTCCCAGGCTGCCTGGACGTCGTCGTGATGGACCTTGATGCCGTATTTCTCGAGCGGCAGCATGTAGGTGCGGTAGTAATCCTCATAGATCCAGCGGTGCCACATTTCCGCGTAAGACTCCTTGTTCTTGTCGCGGTTGGTGGTGCCGTATTCGATGAAGGTGCCGATGGCCGCATCGACGATCGCGTGGTTCTGCCAGAAGGCATAGCGCAGGTCGCGCTCGAGCAAGAGGTGATTTTCCGGCTCCTTGAGCGCCGCCATCAGCAGTGAGTGGCCATTACCGATATGCCGGCTCTCGTCGGACTGCACCGACAGGAAGACGGTCGGCAGCGCATAGTCGCCGTTGCGGGCGGCTTCCGACGGCATGGCGACAAAGAGCGTGTTGGTAAAGGCGGTTTCGGCCACCACGGTCAGGTACATGCAGGCGGCAGTCATGGTGTCGCCGGTGATGAAGCCTTCAGCGAACTGCCGGCCGATGGTCGTGGCGTAGCATTTTCCGAAGGCTTCCTCGGTGATGTCGAAGCCAGCCGGATCGATGTAGTTCTCCATGTACCATTTCTTCAGGTTCATCTGGATCGTCGAATGCCGGAACTCGTCGATCATCTGCATCGTGAAGCCGGTCCTGAGTTCCTCGCCAGGAGCGATACGGGCGACCATCGCCATCGAGCGGGCAGCCGAGATTTCCGGGAAGGGAATGATCGCCAGAAAGAGTTTCATCCACTCGACCCAGCGCGGTTCCACATTGCGGAACATGTCGCCGCGCAGCGCCGCATCCAGCGCGCCGTAGACCCGGTTGTCCTTCTCTTCCTGCATCGGAAAGTACGACCGCAAAACCTGCTTCATCGGGTCGCGCGGCGTCTTGTTGATCTTGTAGTCCGTCGGAAACGTCACCGCTTCCTGGACGTAGGAAGGATTCCAGCCGAGATCGGCAATCTTCTTGGTTGCCTCGCCGACGGAAATTCCGCGTTGCGAGGTAATCTTGTTGAGCGTCAGAGACGTCATGGTCATAAGCCTCCACCAGGTTTGAGCCGCAGGTCCCTTGACCCCGGCATGAAGCGGCGCACAGCGCCGCAAGTGAGAGTGCGAACGGCACGACAAAGGGTTGCGCATTCAGGCGCGACTCATGGTCCGGCCATTCAAGTGGATCGCGGCAAAGGTGTTAGAGTCTTACAGGGACCGCGGCGCCAACCGCATATGCGATGGGCGTATCGAAGCGGACGTGACCTGCTTCCTCCGTTCCTTCGTTCTTTTGGCACCGCGTCAAAAGCGCGATGGGCTTCTTGTGGAAATGTATAAAGCAAGCGCCGTGCCAATTTGAAAATGGCGCCCGTGCCTGACGCTAAAAACAAATCGCCGCCCCTTTCGGCGCATGAAGAGGACGGCAACTGTAACGTTCCTTTACAGTTGTAACGTACGCATGTAATATTTAATATCTATTCGCAATTGCGATATATCAAGTTAGCTTCGCAGCAAATTTGAAAAACACACATCATCTATTTTATTCTTCTCCTTTCTCTACTATTTGAGGGTGATGGTTCACGGACGGGCCTCGCACTGGAGAAAAGCCGTGGCGAACGACAAAGACAGCCGGAGGCAGCCCGAGCCAATGTCCAGCCAGGTTGATGGCGTCACCGGCGATCTTGTCAGGCTGATGCCCCGCGATCTGGTCTTTGTCATGCGCTTCATGGGCGAGAGCCAACATCGCCTCCAGAGTCACTTCCAGGACTTCATCCGGGCCGAGCTTGCCGCCGGCGGCGTCACCACGGAAACGCATCCGATGATCCATCTGTTCATCGAGAACCATGCGATCCTGTTGCGCGACTTCGTGTTTTCCGGCGTTTCGCTGTCGCGGCAGTTCCGCGTCGAGGAGATCGAGCGCCTTACCGGCGATACGACATCGATGATCCGCGTCGACATCTGGGATCAGCTCAAGAGCCACATCGAAACGGCCGAAAAACAGTTCCAGTCGCAGGCCGGCACATTGCCCAAATCGCTGTCGGCTTTCGAAAAACCACCCGGACCGACGGCTGGGACCGAAAAATGATGGAGGATCCGATGGGGCAAACGACCAGGCGTGACATGTTGCTCGCCCGCCGGCTCGATCTTGTCGCCAACGTCTCCGCGCTGACTGCCGAGGCGCTGCGGCTCAATCAGATACGCGCCGGTATCGAGATGGATGTGCTGCGCCTGGAACTCGAAATCGGCAGGAGCGGCGCCAGCGCGCAACTGGTGCAGGATTTGCATGAGGCGGAGGAGAGAGCCGCCGCGGTCATGCAGGAAGGCGCGAGGTGCGAGCAACGCATCGCCGCCGCGGAAGCCGACGTCGAGGACGTCGACCGCAGCCTCGCGGCGAAGGTGGGTAATTGACGAAGGGAATGGTCATGAACCAGCACGCGATACAGAACCTGACCTTGTTCGACCTGCTGGCGCGAAGCTGGCGTCGCCCGTCGGCGATCGCCGACCTGCGCTTCAGCGCCGATGGCTCGGCTGTCGCATACACCAGCGTCGACGGAACGGTCGCCATAGCCGCAGTCGCGGACCAGGAGCCGCCGGAATCGCGGATCAGGGTGAGCGGCGATCTCGGCCAGACGACGATCCGCCCGCGGGAGAAGCCACCGGCACCATTGATCGCCACCGCTGCGTTGGGGGATGGAGACGTCCCGCTCGCCAGCTACCTTTCCTTCGGCTTCCTCGTTGGAACGGCGGCTGGCGAAGCGGTGCATCTGGCCGCGAACGGCAATGTGATGGAGACGCTGGTGAAGATCGACGGGCCGGTCGTCGCCGTCGACCACAACCCCCGGACGGCCATCACAGCCGTCAGCAACGGCCAGGATGTCTTCCTGGCACGCGGCCAAGGCGATGCGGTACGACTGCGACACGATGATGCGACACCGTCCACGGGTGCGCTTGCCTTTTCGCCAGGCGGAAGGCGCCTCGCCCATGGCCTAGGCGACGGATTGTCGATCTGGGCGGTCGACGGCGACGCTACCCCGATACGCGACGTTTCTTTTTCGGCGCGCCCGGTATCGATCCGCTGGAGTGGAGACGGCACATGGCTGGCCTGTGGACTCGAAACAGGCGGCTTTGCCCTGGTCAGCATGACCGATGATCGCTACGGCATCGTCGAGGGATTTCCATCGCCGGTCCGGACACTGTGCTGGAGCCGGCCGGAGCATGCGCTGTTTGCGTCGGGCGCCTTCCGGATCGCCGGCTGGTCGATGACCGCTCCGCCACTTGACGGCGACACCTCGGGCGCGCTGGAGACTGGCCGCGCCGGGCTGGCTCCGGTCGAGACAGTGGCTGCGCACCCGGAGAAAAAACTGATTGCGGCCGGCTATGCCAACGGCCGGATCACCATCGCCCAGATCGGCGCGCGAGACGAACTCCTCGTCAGGCCGCTGGGCAGCGCGGTGACCGCGCTTGCCTGGTCCGGCGACGGACGCCACCTGGCAGTGGGCTCAGCCGACGGCACCGCCGCGATCGTCACCTTTCCCGCACAGATGTTCAAATAGCAAAGGCAGGCCGCATGCAAAAGGAGCACAAAATGCAAACCGAACCCACCCCCGAGGGCGAGAGCAAGGACGAATTCTTCGAACGGCTCGCCAAGCTGTCGGAAGAAATGGTGGCCAAACACGGCAAGGATTTCAGTATGGGCGCATTGGTGCTTGCCGCTCGCTGGATTGCCGAAAACCGCGTCGGCCAGTTGAAGACCAACTAAACTCACGACCAATCAATGCGCTCGAAAAGCCAAAGCTCCGAAGGAGCTTCAGGCGGATTCGGCGTACAGGTTTTGCGCTGCGCTGGCTGTGTATGCCATTCCTTCAGATTGCGACTTACCCTGGTCGAGGGCTCACCCAGGCGCGACTCAATCCAGCGCTCGCAGATGCCGCAGGTACCACCCTATAGTCGGTGCGCTGGCGATCGGCGCAGGTTTCAGTTGCGCCGTGGTCATTGATGGCAGTGTCCATCACGGAGCGCATGGGGAGCCTGCGTTATGAGCGCACCACCAGAGGCACCAGACCCTCATGGCGGTGGTCGAGATAACACACAACGCGGTCGCCAATGCGCTCGAAGATGAGATCGACTTTCGCCTCGCCGATGGCCAGGTGGCGGATAACGATGTTGTCGATGCCGATCGGCAGCCGCGGGCGTTCGACGGTGATTTCGCGTTTCCAGCCGTCAACCCGAATGCCCAGGCAAGCCTGCAGCATCATGAAAGCGGCGCCAGCCGACCACGCCTGCGGCAGACAGGCGACCGGGTAGGCCACCGGTGAATCGCTGGCGGCACGCGTAAAGCCGCAGAACAGCTCTGGCAGCCGCATATTGAAACGGACCGCCGCCTCGAACATACCGCTCATCAGCTTCACGACGCTGTCGCGCTCGTGATAGCGGGCGAGACCGGAGGCGCAGAGCGCGGTGTCGTGCGGCCAGATCGAGCCATTATGATATGACATCGGGTTGAATGGGATCTCGTCGTCGGCCAGTGTGCGAACGCCCCAACCGCTATGGAGATGAGCAGAGAGCAGCTGGGTGGCGACTGACTGAGCCCGTTCCGCCGACGGCAGCCCGACGTAAAGCAGGTGACCGGCATTGGACGTGCGAACCGCGCATTGCTTGCCTTCTCCGTCGATTGCCAAAGCATAGAAATCGCGGTCCGGCATCCAGAAATGCGTCTCCACCGCCTGACGGATCCTCTCTGCCAGGGCGCTCCAGTGCGCCGCCTTTGCGTCGTCGCCGCGCCTGGCGGCCAGCGCCGCCATTCCCTGATATGCGGCGAAGGCATAACCTTGCACCTCGACCAATGCGATCGGTCCTTTGGGGATCGTGCCGTCGGCATGGAAGATGGCATCGGAACTGTCCTTCCAGCCTTGGTTGAACAGACCCGTGTCGGCCGCCCGGTTGTAGGTGACAAAGCCTTCTCCGTTGCGGGCTCCGACCTCTTCCATCCAGGCAGTGGCAGCGCCCAGGGAGTTCCACATGCGATCGACGAACGCCTCGTCTCCGGTGCGATCGGCGTAGGACGAAGCCAGATAGACATAGAGTGGCGTGGTGTCGACGCCGCCATAGTAGCGGCCGAACGGCAGCTCGCGCAGCACGGCCATTTCCCCCTTGCGGGTTTCATGCATGATTTTGCCAGGCTCCGCATCGTCGAATACAGAGGTCTCGGTCGATTGATAGTGGGCAAGGAAGGCCAGGACCCCACGAGCAAGGTCCGGATTGAGCCAAAGCATCTGCAAGGCGGAAATGACGCCGTCGCGGCCGAAAGCCGTCGAAAACCAAGGGATGCCGGCATACGGGTATGGCCCGGTCTCCAGATCGGTCGTCAGCAGCGCGATGTCGGCGCGTGTGCGTGTCAGCCAGTCATTGAACACGCGCCCGGAGCTGAAGACGGTGGCGCCCTGCCGGCGCTTTGAGCGCATGGCGAAGCGGGCTCGCGCAGCGGCCGCGCGAAAGCGGTCGCTGGAGGGGGTTTCTTCGCTGTGGCCGACCTCCAGGTACAATGCTCTGCTGTCACGCCTTGCCACGACAATGAGGAAATCGGCGTGATCGGGGTGCACCTGATCGGGCTTGATCGAGAATGCGATGACCGATTGACGAGCCACATTGTCGAGGCCTTCATATCGGAACGTTACGCTCGCCTCGCCGACCAGTGCGTCATGCGCGCGACCGCGGCGGCTACGCGTAGTGCCGCGCACCTCGAACATGTCACGGAAATCGGCGTCGAAGTCGAGCCGGACCGGCAGAACCACCTCGCGCGCGGAGTAGTTGGTGAACTTGATGCGTTCGAACATGCGGTCCTGCCAGATGAACCGCGTCCGATCGACGTGGACGACGCCCGGCAATGCTTCGCTGCCATTCGGCCCGATAGTGGCTAGATTGGTAAGATTGGCGGTGAATAGGATGTTGTCCTGCGACAGCGAGGCGCCGAGCAGCGACGGCATCCGGCCGCCAATGAACAGACGGAAGCGCGACAATACACGCGTGTCGTCGCGGAAAAGCCCGTCGCCGGTGCCGCGTATGTCGCCGTAGCTGTCTGCGACGACGAAACAATCCTCGTGTTTCAGCGCAAATTGCCGATGCGGCTCGCGCGGTGCCGTTTCGTCGATTGCCGGCAGCGCCACGGCTGGATCAATCTTGCGGTCTTCGAGTTGAGTGGTCATGGTCAACCTTCCGTTCAGAAGCGACCAAGGCGGCTCAGGCGCTGATCCGAGCAGCCGAGCCGTCTCCTTGCTCGGTCAGGTAGACATAGTCATCATTGCGGCATTTTTAGCGCGCTTGTTTTGAGAACCAAGTGCGGTCGTTATGTCGTCCGAGAGCGAGCCATAGATCGCTGCATAGTCGCGGCACATGCGCTCGACCGTGAATCGCTCTTCAAAAGTCCGTCGCACCTGTGCACGATCGAGGCCGTTTATCCGCCGTACCGCGTCCACAGCTTCGTCGAGCGTGTCGACGATCAACCCGGACACGCCGTCGTCGACGACCTCCGGAACGGCGCCGCGCCTAAACGCTATCACAGGCGTGCCACAGGCCATCGCCTCGATGGTTACGAGTCCGAAGGGTTCCGGCCAGTCGATGGGGAATAAGAGCGCTGCCGCATTACCCAAAAAGTCTGCTTTTTGCCGTTCGTCGATCTCGCCGATGAATTCCACGTTCGAATGTCGAAGCAACTGGGGTTCCACCCTCTCTTTCCAATATGATTGGTCTACCTTGTCGATCTTGGCGGCGATCTTCAGCGGCATACCGGTACGCGCTGCGATTTCAATGGCCGTTTCCGGCCCCTTTTCCGGTGAGATGCGGCCGAGGAATGCGAGATAGCCCGAGGCTTTCGGGCGAAAAGGAAGAAGGTCGCGTGGCAGCCCGTGGTACACCGTGCCCGCCCAATTGACCGGCGGCATGGGCCAACGTTGGTCGTAGGAAATCGAGACCAGCGGAATGTCATCGAACATCGCGTAAAGCTGCGCCAGGTCCGGGAGGTCGAGCCGTCCATGAAGTGTCGTAGCGGTTCGCTGGGCAAAGTCCCGGAGTACGGGGAAGTGAAGAATATCGATGTGAAAATGCAGCACATCGAATTCATCGGCCCGCCTGCGCACCTTTTCAAGCATCGTCACGTGGTGGGGAATGTCGTGCCGAACCCTGGGATTCAGGCGCAATGCAATATCGCAACACGGGACCAATTCGGCAGAGGTGCGTGAATCACCGCTGGCGAACAAGGTCACGTCATGCCCCTGTCGAACAAGCTCCTCAGTCAGATATGAGACTATCCGCTCGGTCCCGCCATAGGTCCGCGGCGGCACGGCTTCGGTAAGGGGGGCGATCTGGGCAATTTTCATCTGCAACACTTCTCGAAAGCGAAGGTCATCCTTCAAAAAGCTCCGACGGCAATCCCCTTCCTCGCGTTCATTGCAGTGCGGTTCTCCCGGGCCAACTCTCGAAGGGTCGATATGTTCCCGGCGGGAACAATCGCTGCGTCAGGCGAGTTCAACTAGGGACCAAAGGAGAACCAGAATGGCTACGAAGCTTCAGGACACAAAAGCCGTCAAGGGATCGAGCAGCGAGCACGGCGGCAACCGCGCTGGCAATCAGGACAAGAAGGACAAGCCGCAAAAGAGCAGCCAGGCTGCCGGCAAGGATCCAAGGCGTGGCAAGGACTAACCGACGCCCTGCCCCGGAGGCGGACAATAATGGCTGCGACCATCGAGAGGAGTGACACATGGCAAAGACAAACTTGTCTGCGAAAACCAACCAGCCTGTATCGGGAAAGAGGGCAAGCGGCAGCGACAAGGCCAAGCAACCGGCCAAGGGCGGCGCCCAAGCCAGGAACGCCCAGGAATGGGGCGGCGGATCGAAAGCGTCGAAAGGCAAGATCACCCGGGCAGACCGGGAAAACCCCAACTCAAGCCAGCGCAGCTAAGCTTTTCGCATTCATCTAATCAGTCGGCCCAATCAGTCGGGGCGGAATTTCGAACTGCTCGGCCGGATGGGTTCGGATTGGGGTTCGGTTCGGATCCCGGCACGTCTCGCCGGTCGTTGGCGCCGCTTCGACATTGCAATTCGAAAATGATCGAAGGCTCCGTGCCACGGCGCCGGTAATTGCGGCCTTGACGCGATGTGCATTAGGTCGTTTGTTGCGGGCGGAAGTGCCACGGGAGGAAACCATGGAAGTCACCCCGGGGGCGGATGGCCTCGCAGCGCGGTTCCACGTTTTCACGCCGATGACCGGCGAGGGCTGCCGCGCATGAATTCCGGAGCGATCCTCGAAGCAGCGGGATTGACTAAGGAATTTGGGGGCTTTGTCGCTGTCAACAATGTCAACCTGACGGTGGAGCGAGGATCGGTCCACGCGCTGATCGGCCCCAACGGCGCAGGCAAGACGACCCTCTTCAACCTGCTGACCAAATTCCTCCAGCCAACGCGCGGCGCGATCCGCTACCAAGGCCGCGACATCACCAGGATGCAGCCGGCCTACATCGCGCGGCTGGGCCTTGTGCGCTCCTTTCAGATATCGGCGGTGTTTCCGCACATGACAGCACTCGAGAATGTCCGCATCGCGCTGCAGCGCCGGCGCGGCGACAGTTTCGATTTCTGGCGCTCCGAAAAAGTGCTCTCCAAGTTCGATGGCGAGGGTGCGGCGCTTCTCGCCGATGTCGGCCTGACCGCGTTTTCAGACATCCGCGCCAGCGATCTGTCCTATGGCCGCAAGCGCGCGCTTGAAATCGCGACGACGCTGGCGCTGAACCCTGAAATGCTGCTTCTCGACGAGCCCATGGCCGGCATGGCGCAGGAAGACATCGAGCGCATCTCGGCGCTGATCCGGCGCATCTCCAAGAACCGCACCATTTTGATGGTCGAGCACAATCTGTCGGTCGTCGCCTCGCTGTCGAATCGCATCACTGTGCTCGCTCGCGGCAAAGTCCTCGCCGAAGGCGACTATGCTGCGGTTTCCAAGGATCCGCGCGTTATCGAAGCCTATATCGGGGCCGGACATGCCTGAAGTTGAACTTGCAAGCAGGCCGGCTGCTGGCCCCTCTACGAGACCCCTGCTTCGCGTCGATGGCCTGCAGGGCTGGTACGGCGAGAGCCATGTGCTTCACGGCGTCAGTTTCGAGGTTGGCGAAGGTGAAGTGGTGACGCTGCTCGGCCGCAATGGCGCCGGCAAGACGACGACGCTGAAGGCGATCATGGGAATTCTTTCCAGGCGCTCGGGCTCGGTCACCTATGAAGGTCGGGAAACGATCAAGCTGCCGTCGCGGTTGATCGCACAGATGGGCATCGCCTACTGCCCCGAGGAACGGGCGATCTTTTCCAGCCTCTCTGTCGAGGAGAATTTGATGCTGCCGCCGCAGGTGCGGCCCGGTGGGCTCACCGTCGAGCAGATTTTCGAGCTCTTCCCGAACCTGGAGGAACGGCTTTCGAGCCAAGGCACCAAGTTATCGGGTGGCGAACAGCAGATGCTCGCCATCGGCCGGATCTTGCGGACGGGCGCCAAGCTCTTGCTGCTCGACGAGCCGACCGAAGGGCTTGCGCCGGTCATCGTGCAGCAGATCGGCCGCACCATTGCCCGGCTCAAGAACGAGGGATTCACGATCGTGCTCGTCGAACAGAATTTTCATTTCGCCGCGTTGGTCGCGGACCGTCACTACGTGGTGGAACAGGGGCGCGTGATCGACACCATCCCCAACCACGAACTCGACGCCAACATCGACAAGCTGCACGCCTATCTCGGCGTCTAGACATCATCAACGGCGCGTTGCGCCCCAATCGGAGGGAAGTAGCGATGAAAAAAATGGGATTTGTCCTGGCTTCGACGGCGAGCCTGCTGATGGCCGGCGCGGCCTACGCCACAGATGTCAAGATCGGCGTTCTGAATGACCGTTCCGGCATCTATGCAGACATCGCTGGCGAAGGCTCGGTCATCGCGGCCCAGATGGCGGTCGAAGACTTCAAGGCGACGGACAAGGGCATCAATGTGTCGATCGTCTCCGCCGACCACCAGAACAAGCCGGACGTCGGCTCGAACATCGCCCGCCAGTGGTACGACACCGAAAACGTCGATGTAATCGCCGATGTGCCAACCTCGTCGGTGGCGCTCGCCGTCAACGAGATCACCAAGGAGAAGAACAAGATCTTCCTCGCCTCGGGTCCGGCCTCGTCCGACCTCACCGGCAAAGCCTGTTCGCCCAACACCGTCCACTGGACCTACGACACCTGGGCGCTTGCCAACGGCACGGGCTCGGCCATGGTCGCACAGGGCGGCGACAGCTGGTTCTTCGTCACAGCCGACTACGCCTTCGGCCACGCGCTCGAGCGCGATACGACGGCGGTCGTCGAAGCATCGGGCGGCAAGGTTCTCGGCGCCGTCCGTCATCCTTTCCCCGGCCAGGATTTTTCGTCCTTCCTGCTGCAGGCGCAAGGGTCGGGCGCCAAGGTCGTCGGCCTCGCCAATGCCGGCGGCGACACGATCAACGCGGTTAAGCAGGCGTCGGAATTTGGCATCACCCAGGGAGGCCAGGCGCTCGCCGCCCTGCTGATGTTCATCAACGACGTGCATGCACTTGGCCTCGAAGTGGCGCAAGGCCTCGTGCTCACCAGCGCGTTCTACTGGGACAAGAACGATCAAACGCGGGAGTTCTCTGCCCGTTTCCAGGAGCGGAATGCCGGACAAAAGCCTTCGATGATCGAGGCCGGAGTCTACGCTTCTGTCCTGCATTATCTTAAGGCCGTCGAGGCCGTCGGCGACAAGGATGCGGCCAAGGTGATGGCCAAAATGAAGGAAATGCCGACCGAGGATCCGCTGTTCGGCAAGGGCACCATCCGCGCCGACGGGCGCAAGCTGCACGACATGTATCTGTTCCGCGTCAAGAAGCCGGACCAATCGAAGGCTCCATGGGACTATTTCGAGACGGTGGCCACCATTCCGGCCGACAAGGCGTTCCGCCCGCTCGCCGAAGGCGGCTGTTCGCTCGTCAAGTAAGCGAGCCTCGCCAACGATGCGCCGAACAGCTCGGCGCGTTGTTTTGTCGACAAGTCAGCTGGAGCGACCATGTTCGAACTGCTTGGAATTCCGCCTCAGGTCCTGTTCGGGCAATTGCTGCTCGGGCTGATCAATGGCTCCTTCTATGCGGTTCTGAGCCTCGGGCTGGCGGTCATCTTCGGTCTCCTGAACATCATCAATTTCACGCATGGCGCCCAGTACATGCTGGGCGCCTTCGGCGCCTGGATGCTGCTCAACTATCTTGGCGTCGGTTACTGGTGGGCTGTGTTCATCGTCCCGCCGATTGTCGGCGTCACCGGCATCGTGCTTGAGCGCGTCCTGATCCGACGGCTCTATCACCTCGACCATCTCTACGGGCTGCTTCTCACATTCGGCCTGGCGCTGATCATCGTCGGCTTCTTCCGCCAGTTTTTCGGCGTATCCGGCCTGCCGTACCCGCCGCCGCCGCTTCTGAACGGCGGGTACAATCTCGGCTTCATGTACCTGCCGAATTCGCGCGCCTGGGTGATCGTGGCTTCCCTCATCGTGTGCCTTGCGACCTGGTTCATCATCGAAAAGACCCGGCTTGGCGCCTATCTCAGGGCCGCGACCGAGAACCCGACCATGGTCGGCGCGTTCGGCATCAACGTGCCGCTGCTGGTCACGCTCACCTATGGTTTCGGCGTCGCACTCGCGGGTTTCGCCGGCGTGCTCGCCGCGCCGATATACGCAGTCAATCCGAACATGGGGGCAGACCTGATCATTGTCGTCTTCGCCGTCGTCGTCATCGGCGGCATGGGCTCGATCCTGGGCTCGATCCTCACCGGCTTCGGGCTCGGGCTGATCGAGGGGCTGACCCGCGTATTCTATCCGGAAGGCTCGGCGGTGGTGATCTTTGTCATCATGGCGCTCGTGCTGTTGGTCAAGCCCGCGGGTCTGTTTGGACGGAGTGTGTGATGACAACCGACACCAACCCGATCGCTATGGCGGCCATAACGTCCGTCGGCGCTGCGGGCATGCCCCGTCATCACCTTGCGATCTTCGCCGCGCTGTTCGTCTTCCTCGTCGCCGCTCCATTTCTGCTCTATCCGATCTTTGTCATGAAGGTGCTGTGCTTCGCGCTGTTTGCCTGCGCCTTCAACCTGTTGCTCGGCTTCGGCGGTCTCCTGTCCTTCGGCCACGCAGCCTATTTCGGCATGGCGAGCTACGTCTCGGCCCATGCAGCAAAGGTGTGGGGCCTGACGCCTGAGCTTGCCATTATCGCGGGCACGCTGGTGGCAGCCGTGCTCGGTCTCGCCATCGGCTCGCTCGCCATTCGCCGCCACGGCATCTATTTCGCCATGGTGACGCTGGCTTTTGCGCAGATGATCTATTTCTTCTCGCTGCAGGCGGCGTTTACCGGCGGCGAGGACGGCATCCAGGCCGTGCCGCGCGGCCATCTGTTCGGGCTGATCGACCTCCGTTCGAGCGAAGTTCTCTATTTCTTCGTGCTGGCCATCTTCTTCGCCGGCATATTGCTGATCTATCGGATCATCCATTCGCCGTTTGGCCAGGTGTTGAAGGCGATCCGCGAGAACGAGCCGCGCGCGATCTCGCTGGGGTATCGGGTCAACCGCTACAAGCTCGCCGTATTCGTGCTGTCGGCCACGCTCGCCGGCGTCGCCGGCGCAACCAAGGCCATCGTGTTCCAGTTGGCGTCGCTTACCGACGTCTACTGGACGATGTCCGGCGAAGTCGTGCTGATGACGCTGTTGGGCGGCATGGGCACGGTGTTCGGACCGATCGTCGGCGCGGCAGTCATCGTCACGATGCAGAACTACCTCGCGACATTCGGCGACTGGGTCACGATCGGCCAGGGCATCATCTTCGTTGTCGCGGTGCTGTCGTTCCGGGAAGGCATCGTTGGCGTCCTGGCAAAATGGATCCGAAAACCGCTCTGACCGGGTCGTGAAACCTAAATTTCGGATGATCCTGATCAACGGTCGACCACGTGGGGCCGCAGCGACACGGCACACAGCGTGGTCAGCATCCTCAACTAGGCAGATTTCTCATCGGATGCGACAACCAGCAGTTCGAACGTCACGCAGACGGGGTTAGCGTCGCGGCGAAGGCGACCTGCTGATATCACACCGTCCATGCCGACCAGCGCGATGTCGAGCGTGCAACGACCGGAGCGGACGGCGCCCGTGACGAGAACTTCCGTCGCATAGGAGGAGACAGCCGAGCCATCGTCGAAATCCGCGCCGACCAGGCTGCCGATGCCCTGGATCGAGGCGTGGTCAAAGCCGTGCCGTCGGCAGACGGCTTCGATCGCCTGGCCGATATCCTCGTTGGGCCTTACTGTGCAGATGGCGGCGCGGCGGCCGCGGCGCTCACCCAGGAGCGGAGCCCTGATCGGCGCGAAAAGGCGAAAATTCGTCTCGGCATCGTCGCGCACGTCGAACAGCGCGCCCTCGATACCCCAGGCGGTGACCTCGACCGGCTCCGCCAGATGCGAGTCGAGCGGCAGGAGATGGCCCATGCGGCGCACGCCGTCGGGTGTTCGCCAGATGCCATGGCAATGAAGAAAAGGCTGTTCGTCGCGCCGGCCGGCAACAAGGCCCGCATCCTCGATGACCGTTATGCCTTCCGGCGCGAATGTATCGCTGTACCACGCGGCGTGCGTGCCATCGGGAGAGGCGGCGGGGATGACGTAGCGCATTGGGTCAACCCGCGCGTTGCGCAGGCGGATATACCCGCCGCTGAACCCGGCGACCGCGAGGGCCTGCGCCACGGCGTCATTGATCGAGCGACCGGCTTCGAGCCGCAGCGTCAGCCGCTCTGCGGCGCAGGGCATCGCTGCGAAACGTTCCGAGGCGATCGGACCGGGATGGCGGATGCTGCGCATCGGAGCCATCTCAGGCGACAAGGCCGGCATGGATGAAGCCGCCATCGACGGCGAGAATCTGGCCGTTGATGTAGCTGGCCTCGTCTGAAATCAGGAAAGCCACCGCTCCCGCGATCTCGCGCGGCGTGCCGTAGCGGCGCTGCGGCACGCGATCCAACCACTGCCGGCGGACGTCCTCGGTGTGGACGGCCTGCGTCAGCGGCGTTTCGATCGGCCCGGGTGCGACGGCATTGACGCGGATGCCATCGACGCCGAGCTCATTGGCCATGACGAGCGTAAGCAGATTCTGGCCGCCTTTCGATGCGCCGTAGGCGCTGCGGCCCCTGTTGCCGCAAAGTCCAGAAACAGAGCTGATATTGACAATCGCTCCCGGCAGCTTCCGTTCAAGCCAGTAGCGCGCCGCAGCCCGCGAGACGATGAACGTTCCGGTGAGGTTCACATCGACAATGCGGCGGAAATCCTCGACGCTGGTCTCGACCGACGGCCGGTCCATCGCTATGCCGGCGCAATTCACGACTGCGGCAAGGCTGTGCGCGGCGGTGATCCGGCCGATGGCCTCGTCGACAGCCGCTTCGTCGACGACGTTGCAGACGATGCCGCGTTTCTCGCTGAGGCCGAGATCCGTGCAGGCCGAACCCAGCGCTGGCGCGGCGAGGTCGAGGAGGAAGACCTCGAAGCCGCGCTCGGTCAGCAGGCGCGCCGTCTCAAGGCCGATGCCCGATGCGCCGCCGGTGATCGCCACGGCGCGGCTTTGGTGGCTGCTGTTCATCGCCTGCTCCTCATGCCGAGAGCTTCGGCTCGGACGGTCCCAACTCGCCGCGGCGCTCCAGCTCTTCGCGAATCAACTTCTTGGCGATCTTGCCATAGGCCGATTTGGGCATCGTCTCCCACCACACGAAGCGCTTGGGCATCTTGTAGCGGGCGAGCTTGCCTTCCAGCCAGCGCTCAATCGCGATCGTTTCGCGCACAACGCCGGCGCGGGCGACGCAAACCGCGACGCCGACCTCGCCCCAGACGGGATCGGGAATGCCGAGAACGGCGGCTTCGCTGATGTCGGGATGGAGCAGGATCTTCTCCTCGATCTCGCGCGGATAGATGTTGGAGCCGCCGGAGATATACATGTCGGACGAGCGGCCGGTGATGTAGACGAAGCCGTCCTCGGACATGTGGCCGAGATCGCCGGTGCGGAACCAGCCGTTGCGGAACGCTGCGGCGTTGGCTTGCGGGTTGTCGTAATAGCCGGCGAAGACTGCCGGCCCGATCACGCAGATTTCGCCGGTTTCGCCCGGCGAGACGGCATTGCCGGCGTCGTCCTGGATCTCGACCTGCATGGCTGTGCGCTCGAAACCGCAGGTTCCGATGCGCGCTTGCGGGCCATCCTCGACGGAATGATAGGAAGGAGGCTGCACAGTGATATTGCCCGTGACTTCCCCCAGGCCAAAATACTGGACCAGAACCGGCCCGAGCTTCTCGAGCGCCCGCTTCTGGTCGGCGCGGTACATCGGCGCACCGGCATAGATGACATAGCGCAACGAGGAATGGTCGAACCGGTCGACGCTGTCGTCCTCGACCAGCATCTTGAGGATGGTCGGCACGGTGAAGGCGTTGGTCACCCGACATTCTTCGACCAGCGCCCAGACCGTCGGCACGTCGAGCTTGTCGGTTGGCAGCAGGATAGACTTGGCGCCGTGCGCCACCTGCACGAGTTGATGAATGCCGGCCCCATGCGACAGCGGCGCCACCACGATCGAGGCGTCGTCGCGCGTCGTGGCGGGCATCAGGTCGCACAAATGATTGGTGATGACAAAGCCCATCTGGCCATGCGTGAGCACGGCGGCCTTTGGCCGGCCGGTCGTGCCGGAGGTGAAGAAGAACCAGCAGGGATCGTCGCGATCGACGGCGACGCTGGCAACGGTCCGGCCGGCAAAACGGGCGGCGACGGCGTCGTAGTCATCGCCGAATTCGGCCGCGCCGATCGACAGGACGAAGTCGATCCCGGGGGCTGCTTCCCGGCAGGCAGCAGCATGAGCCGGGAAGCCCGCGCCGCAGATCAGGCCACGCGCGCCGCTCGCCTTGGCGAGGTAGGCGACTTCGTCCGGCGACTGGCGGTAGTTCGCCGGCACCCAGACGGCCCCGAGCCGGAAGCAGGCGAACATAGATTCGAACATCTGATTGCAATTGGCCGACTGGACGAGGATTCGATCGCCCTTTGTCACGCCGAACGCGTCGCGGAGTGCAGCGGCCATCGCGTTGACGCGCGCTTCCATCTCGCGCCATGTCCACTGCCGCTCGCGCCAGACGAAGCCAATATCGTGCGGATTGCGGCGTGCCGCCTGGGTCAAAAAATGCGAGAGGTTCATGACGCGCGTGGAGGAAGGCGTCACGCCGCCTGCAGCCATGGTCATGACTTCGCGCGCTCCAGCGACGACACGTAGACGAAGATGGCGGCGACGTCGCAGGGCTCGACACCGGCATGAGCAAGCGTGGACGCCGCTGCCGTCGCCATCAACTGCCCGGTGTTTTCCAATTCCGACTTTCCTAACGCGGAATGCGCCCGTCCGTCGGTGTGAGTCTCCGTCATTGTGACAACCTCCTGGTGCGCGGCTTTAAAGTGGGGTGCTCGCGCATATGCGCGCGCGAGGCGAACATCTGGGCAAGCCGTTCCTCGACGCGCTTTGCCTCCAGCATGAGATATCCGACGAGTTCGATTTGCCTTGTCGGCTGCATCCGGCTGTCGATCGCCGCGATCGACAGCGCGCCGACTGGCCGTGCGTCGGCGCTGCGAAGCGCAACCCCAACGCCCCAGGAATTGGCGACGATGCGGCCGGGATTGAGCGAATAGCCGTTGGCGCGCGTCGTTTCGACGTCGCGCCGGATCTGCTCGACCGGCAGCATTGGGTAGTCGGATTTGAGCACCGCGTCATTGGCGGCCAGCACCGCTTCCACTTCCTCGTCGGGGAGTGCGGCGAGCATGGCGAGCGAGCCGGCGCCGACGCCCAGTGGGTGCTCGAAGCCGGCCTGCAGCGCGTGGGTCCTGACCGGGTAGGTCCCCTCTTCGCGATAGAGGCAGACCGAGTATGTATCGCGGCGAACCGAGAGGAAGCTGGCATCCTCGGTCTTTCTGGAAAGGCGCAGCAGACTTTCCATCGAGACCTGAAGCAGACCGAAACGTCGCGAGGCGAGGCTGCCCAGCACGTAGGCCTCCTCGCCGAGATAATAGCGCCGCGTCGCCTCGTCCTGCTCGACCATTCCCGCGCGCATCAGGGCCAGCAGCAGGCGGCGCGTTGTCGGCTTGTTGAGCCCACTTTCCTCGACGATATCGGAGAGCGAAACACCGCGGTCGGCGTGCCGGCCGACCATCGAAAGAAGGCTGAGCGCCCGGTCGACGCTCTGCGAGCCGGTCTGATCGCGGTCTGGGGGCGGCGCGATGTCCATGGTCAGCGGAGCTCGCAGACGGCGCAGCTTTGGCCGCCATCGACAGGCAGGCAAACGCCGGTGACGAAGCGCGCCTCCTCGGAGGCAAGAAACACGGCCGCCGCAGCGACGTCCCACGCTGTTCCCATCCTGCCCATCGGCACCATGGCGTTGCGGGCGGCCACCATCTCGTCAGCCGAGCCGTATTGGCTGGAAATCTGCTTATAGATCATCGGCGTATCGATCAGGCCCGGCATGATGCAATTGGCGCGAACACCTTGCCGGGCATATTGCATGGCCAGCGCCACGGTGGCCTGGTTCACCGCGGCCTTGGCCGCATAATAGGCGAAATAGGGATAACCGACGTAGCGTATCGCGGCGAGTGACGAGATATTGACGATCGCACCGCCGCCGCCCTTGAGCATATGCGGCAACACCGCCTTGGCGGTGCGGTAGACCGGTCCGATATTGAGGTCGAGGGCGGCCTGAAACGCGTTCTCGTCGAGTTCAACGGGACCGCCCATATGGGTCACGCCGACATTGTTGTGCAGGATGTCAATGGCGCCGAACGCCTCCATTGCTGCCGCTGCTGCCAACTCGACTGAGGCCAGATTGGTCACGTCGGCCGACAACGCGATCGCCTGGTTGCCTTCGTCGCGGATGATATCAGCGGTTTCAGCGGCGGCCGCCGCTGCGAGATCGACGCAGGCGACACGAGCGCCTTCGCGCGCGAAGGCGACCGCGGCCGCCTTGCCGTTGCCCCAGCCGGGTCCGGACGACCCGGCGCCGAAGACGATTGCGGATTTTCCCCTGAGCCGGTCGACCACCATCGAATTCCTTACAAAAATCGCGGCTGTTATCGGGCGGTTGAGCCACATGCCCTGCCCGCCCGGGAACTGCCCTGCACTCAGGTCAGGCTGGCGCCAACAGCCTTTTCCAGGATGGCCCAGGCTTCGTCGCCGTATTTGCCCTTCCACTCGGCGTAGAAGCCGGCGTCCTTCAGCGTCTGCCGGAACGGGGCCGCATCCGGATGGTTGATCTTCATGCCCTTGGCGGCGAGCTCCTGCTCAAGCGTGGCATTGAGCTTGGCGACGTCCTCGCGCTCCTTCACGCCGGCCTCGTTGAGGTTCCTGGCGACGATCTCGCGCATGTCCTGCGGCATCGCCTCCCAGGCCCGCTTGTTGGCGAGGAACCAGAAGCCGTCCCACATGTGGTTGGTGACCGAGCAGAACTGCTGCACCTCGTAGAGCTTGGCCGTCGAGATGATGGCGAGCGGGTTTTCCTGTCCGTCGACAATCTTCGTCTGCAGCGCCGAATACACTTCGGCGAAGTTGATGCTGGCCGGCGCCGACTTGAAGGCGGTGAACATCGAGGTCCAGAGCGGGCTGACCGGGACGCGAATCTTGAAGCCTTCGAGGTTCGCGGGCGTCTCGATCGGGCCGACGGAACTGGTGATCTGGCGGAAGCCGTTGTCCCAGATCTTCTCCATGACGACCAGGTTCGATTTCTCGATCTCGCCGCGCACATATTTTCCGAGGTCGCCATCCATCGCCGCCCACACCGCGTCGTAGTCCGAGAAGGCAAAGCCGATGCCGCTGATCGAGGCATTGGCGACGAGCGTGGAAAGGATCAGCGGCGACAGCGTGAAGAATTCGACGCCGCCCGAGCGAACCTGGCTCAGCATGTCGGTGTCGGCGCCGAGCTGGTTGCTGGGGAATATCTGGATGGCGACGCGGCCGCCGGTCTCCTCGCGGATTTTCTCGACGGCTTCCTGCGCGCGCAGGTTCATCGGGTGGGTGAGCGGCAGGTTGTTGGCGTATTTGTAG
This sequence comes from Mesorhizobium sp. WSM4814, assembly GCF_055811595.1. Taxonomy (NCBI): domain Bacteria; kingdom Pseudomonadati; phylum Pseudomonadota; class Alphaproteobacteria; order Hyphomicrobiales; family Phyllobacteriaceae; genus Mesorhizobium; species Mesorhizobium sp. WSM4814. The sequence goes on along the minus strand of NZ_JBVVQT010000003.1, from coordinate 181,732 downwards.
TTGAACTCCGCCGCCTGCGCCCCGGCGTAGCGGATGGTGCTCACGAGCGGGATGGATGCGGCTGCGCCAATCATCAAGCTGCGGCGGGTGATGGTCATCGTGTTTCCTCCTGGTTGAATCCGAGTGGCTAGAGATAGGCTACCGACAGCGCCGGGATGGCAGCGATCAGCAACAGGCCGGCAAGCAACGCACCGAGGTAGGGCCAGATGGCGCTCATGGCCTCGTCGGGCGAGACGTCGCCGATCTTGCAGGCGATGTAGAAGCCGATGCCGATAGGCGGCGCCATGAGCCCGATGTTCATCGCCGTCACGACGACCATAGAATAGTGCACGTCGTTGATGCCCAGCCGAGCGGCGATTGGAAACATGATCGGCGCCATCAGAACGATCGCTGGCAGGCCTTCAAGAACGCAGCCGAGAACCATGAAGACGGCGATGGTGACGAGCATGAAGGAGAACCAGCCTCCGGGCAGGTCAGTCATGTAGATGGCCAGTTGGTTGGCGAAGCCGGTTTGCGTCAGCGCCCAGGCCATTGCCGAGGCGGTGCCGAGAATGAGCAGGATGGCGCCGGACAGCGCCGCCGTCTCGACCAGCATGGCGTAGAATTTCTTCGCGCCGATGCCGCCATAAAACAACGCGCCGATGACCAGCGCATAGAGCACGGCGATTGTGGAAACCTCGGTGGCGGTGGCGACGCCGCCGCCGACGGCGCCGCGGATCAGGAAGGGAAGCACCAGTGCGGGGGCGGAGACGAGCAGCGTCTTCCAGACGAGCGAGAACGGAGCGCGATGGACGCCTTCCATGTTTTCGCCCGAAGCCTTCCAACGTGCGAGCACCGCAAGGACGAGCAACAGAACCACCGCGATGACGAAGCCGCTGGTGAAAAGCGCAGCGATCGAAACGCCGGCGACCGAGCCGAGCACAATCAGCACGATCGATGGCGGCACCGTATCGGCCATCGCAGCGCCGGTTGCGAGCAACGCGATCATCTCCCTGGGCTTGTGGCCGCGCCGCTTCATTTCGGGGAAAAGTGCCGGAGCGACAGTCGCCATGTCGGAAACCTTCGAACCGGAAATGCCCGAGACGAGGAACATCGAGCCCAGCAGCACGTAGGACATGCCGGCCTTCACATGGCCGAGCAGCGACGCCATGAACTCGACGATCGCCTTGCCCATGCCTGTCGCGTCGAGCACACAGCCGAGCAGAACGAAGATCGGCACCGACAGCAGGATGAGGCTCGACATCCCCTCATCGATGCGGCCGACAAGCACGATCATCGGCACGTGCGTGCTGAAGGCGATGAAGGCGATCGTGCCGACGCCGAAGCAGAAAGCGATCGGCACACCGAGCAGAAGGCAGACCGCCACCACGCCGACGAGAAAGATGACGATGTTGGCGTAGCCGAGCGTGAGGAACAATGGCGAAAGCAGCCAGCCGACCACGGCCAGTGCGGCAACGACTGCGACAGCGGCGGCCAGGTTGGCGAGCGTCGCCGCCCGGATCGCGTGGCCCACGGCGATGACAGACATCAATGCCAGCCCGGCGACAATTGCCGAGGCGCGGAAGCTCATCGGAATGTTGAGCGCCGCCGAGGTGACGTACCACTCTTCCTGTACATACTGGCTTGCCGGCACGATCAGCGCAAGCAGCACCGTCGCCACCACGAGCAAAGCGAGGGCGTTGACGAAGTCGCGGCCGCGCGCGGGGATCATGTTGAGGAAGATGGTAAGACGCAGATGCTCGTTGCGGTCGATGGCGATCGCCGAGCCGAGCATGGCGAGCCAGAGAAAGGAGATGGAAGCAGCCTCATCGATCCAGACGATCGGCAACGCCAGCACGTAGCGCGAGATGACGCCGGCGAGCAGCAGACCGATGACGAAGACGAGCAGTATCGAGGCCACCGCCTCGACCGGCCACATCAGCCGCGACCCTGGCCGCGCATCCAGCACCTCGGCCGACGTATCGACGATTATCGTGTTGTTGCTGGCGGCTGTCATGCTTCAAGCTCCTCCGCTCGGATCAGGCAACAACGCCTGCCTGAAACGCTCACGCCGAAATCGGAACAAAGCGATCTCCTCCCGCTCGTTCCAGATTTCGTACAAGGTCTATATCATGGACCTGTTATTTCGCATAACCGATTTTTGGCATGCAATCGGCCCCATTATAAGCGCCTTGCGGCGAAAATGCGATCCATATTGTGGATCGATAGACCTAGACAGGGGTATTCAGGAGGGGTTGCACTCGCAATCGAGACGCCAGGTATCATCGAATTCCATGCCCGCAATGGCTGCTTCGCACGAGACGATCACTGTCGTTTGCGCGGCACGCGCGTGGGCAAGAACGGCCGCAAGCAAGTCCCGGTCCTTGCAGACATCGAGGTCGTCGACTAGGAGCACGGCCGCTGATCGGACTAGCGCTCGTGCGGCACGGATCCGGGCGGCCTGCATTGCACCGACGTGAGGAGGCTCCAGTCGCCTGTCTGTAGGTTCATCGACTGCCAGGCCGCACAGCGAGGCCGTGGCGATTATCTCTTCTTGCGAGGTCGCTGAGGGCGCTCCCAGGGCTATATTGTCGACCATTGTTGCCCGCACCAACGGGATCGCCGGCGACAAAACGGTGATTGCCCGGCGCCGGTCGCGCTGCGAAATCTTGTTGACGGGGATGTCATCGAGGAAAATCGCCAGGCCGCTGTTTTCCTCGAAACCTGCGATGCTGGAAAAAAGCGCGCTGCGTGCTTCAGGCGTATCACCGCCAAGCAGGATCGACGCGCCGGGCGCGGCCTCCAGCACTTTTGACGGCGTGCCGTGTCGGCAATGAAATTCGATGCGCAGCCGCCGGCCTGCCGTCGAGCGCGGCAGGGGAACTGGATTCACAGGATCCGCAAGCACCGGCCTTGCCAGGATGGAGGCAATCCGGCGGCGGGACTCGACATAGGCAAGCCGATAATCGGCGGCGCGAGCGAGGTCGGAAAGCTGGCCAACCGTCAGTCCGGCGAGGAGCAATAGCGTGCTGAGATCGCCAACGAGTATCGCCGGGCGGCCCGAAAACGCATAGGCCACGAGGATGACGACGATCACGGGCATGACGAAGTCGCTGGACGCGCGCGCAGCCCCCGACCACCCTGCGCGGCGAACGAGCCACATGTTGAGCGCTTCCGACATCCGGTCGATCTTGCGTGTGGACGTTCCGCTTTTGCCGAAATGGGCAAACGCCGCCCGGGCGACAACGATGTCGCCGAGACGGCCGGCAAGCCGTCCCCGCCTCCGCCGGCTTTCGCGGATGGCCCGGTGAAGAAACGGCAGGGCAACAAGACAGACGATCGACCAGGCAAGAACGCCGCAAAGCAGGAACGGCGCAACCCCTGGGGCAAGCCAGAAGGCGCCAACCACGATGAGAACGACGGAAGGACCCGCAACAAAGAGGGAAGCCACGCCGTCGGCCAGCCAGGATCTGATGGCGGAGAGGTCGGTGACGAGGCGGGTCATTACCAGGCCGAGACCGGTCCGGCCGGCGCCAGGCGGCAACGCGAAGAGCTGCTCGACCAGCAGTCTGCGGACCTCGCGCACATAGTCCAGTGCAAAAGCTGCCCCCTGTCGGCGCTGCATCACCCCGAGCGCGAAGAGCGCGATGCCGAGCGAAAGGCCGGCCACGATCAGCCTGCCCTGCCCGAGCGGCTGCGGTTCCCCGGAAACCGCCGCACCGACGATGGCGACAAGAGCGAGCGACGTGGCGGCCTTGGCAAAGCCGATGGCGACAAGAACCGCAAGGGCGACCAGTCGCGTGCCGATCAGGATTCCTGGTAGAGGCATTGTGCACCTCCAGCGATCACCATCAGGCGCGGGTTCAATATCCCTGAGACTATGCTTGCCGCGGTCGCCGGATCGGTGAGTTCCTTGACGCCATAGACAGGGACGTTGGCAGCGCCTGCTTCCCGGCGCGCCAGCGGCGAGCAGGTCAGGAGCCCGCTGAGCCCGAGCACGTCGTATCCAAGCTCGCGCAGCCTTTCGCAGCCCGCCACCGCCCCCATCGCATCGCCTGCGGCAAACAGCACGCCGCCGGTCAGCTCGCGGAATTTCGGGGACTTTGCCAGCGCGGCCGTCTCGGACTGGAATAGCCCATCCGCGACCTCCAGAACCGCGATCTCCGCCCCGGTGGCAGCAAGAGAATGCAGCAAATGCTGCGCGCCCTCGACGATGGCATCGATTGGGGCAAGATAGGTCGTGGCAAAGCCGGCATCAGTAAAATCAAGAGCGGCGCATGCTCCGGCATCCATCATCGACCAGAGATCATTGCCGGCTCCGGTTCCGGTCACCTTTGCCGCACCAACTGCGAAACCTGCCCTGGTCAAACCACGCACGAGGCTTGCAGCTGTTGTCGTCTTGCCCGAATTCATCGACGTTCCGAAGACAACGATTGTCGGCGGGGTGAGCCGCGCCGGCTGCGGCGCGACCGCAAAGTCTGCAACGTTCAGAACGCGGCCGCATGAGTTGGTGACGAGGCCGAGCGGCACGATCGCAGTCGGAGACATGGTCTTGTCGTGCCATGCCAACGCCCGCGAAGCCACTCCGCCTGCCGCCACCATATGGCACGGTCCGAGATCTGCCGGCACGATCGCCTCGAACTGATCAGGGGCGTAGCGGTTGCCGTAGGCCAGGACGACTTCGTCCGTCGCGGCAAGTGCCGCCTTGCGTCCCGAGGGCAGCTCGACCGACTTGTGGTGACCGAGCGCCTCGATCCGCGCGAGCACCAGGTCGCCTGCCTTCGGTTCGGCAGGAGGCGAAAGCAACATCCGCATGCGCTCCGTGGGAATTCGGCGGGTCGTGAAAGCCCGCTTGGCCTTCGCGATGCGTTCGCAGTCAAGAATTTCCATTGTGGTCTCTCCGGTCACCAAGGGGGCACTGTTACCTGGGGGAGAACGCAGTCGAACCAGGATTATTCTCGGTGGAGTTGCTTTTCTTTTCGCCACGATGGCGTAGACCCAAGCCGCGGGGCCTACGCACACGCCGCGCGAAGCAGCGGACGAGAAACAGGCGTGCGGTCATAGCGGACGGCAAGTTCGGCATAGACCGCATCGTTGATCAGCAACGGCCCATTGAGGCTTGCCGCCTCAAGCCGGTCGATCGACCAATCCGCCCAGTTCGCATCGTCCGTTACAGGATCGAGCCGACCAGCGTCACGCGTCGCCACGCGTCAGTGCCATGATCGCGTCGGTGTCGAGCCCCTTGCCGGCATGGCCGCGCAATTTCGCGAAGCGGCTCACGGGCTGCTTCTTGTCACTACGCACAATCACCACATTGCCGTCATCGGTGCGGCGGAAATCAACCTTGCTGCCCGGAACGATTCCGAGCAGGTCCCGGACCGGCTTCGGGATGGTCACCTGTCCTTTGGCTGTGACTGTGTTGGTCATGTCCGCACCTTGGTAGTACCCATTTTCGGTATTATTATGTGGACCGAATTTCAACCTCCACAAGCGGCTGCCGAAGCCGTGATTTTGTGGCTTGTTTTCCCGGGCGCGCCTGTCGACGTCGTAATCCGCAGGCACGCACCCTATCTACGCCGCATGAATGACATCACGAACAGACGCGCGCTTCTACTCATCAATCCAAAGGCACGACGCGGGCAGGAATCTCTCGCACCGGTCGTCGAGCGGCTGGAAGCCGGAGGGCTCCGCGTCAGCGTCGAGACATTTGAGGCACTGCCCGAGATAGCACGCGACATCGTGCGCCTTCGCCATAGGGCCGATCTTGTGATCGTGTGCGGCGGCGATGGCTCGGTGTCCTCGGCGGCGGTCGCGGTCATGGAAAGCGGGCTGCCGATGGGCATCATTCCGATGGGGACGGCGAACGATCTGGCGCGCACCCTCGAAATACCGTTGGATCTTGGGAAGGCGGCCGACGTGATAGTAGAGGGCGGACGACGTCTGATCGATATCGGGACCGTCAATGGCCACGCTTTCTTCAACGTCGCGAGCATCGGCCTCAGCACCGATCTTGCCCAGGGGCTGGATCCGGCGCTGAAGAAGCGTTTCGGCAGGTTTGGCTATGCCTTGGCGGCCATGAAAGTGTTGACCAAGGCCCGCCACTTTGAAGCAAGGATTACAGAAAAGGGCGCAACGACCGAAGTCGAGACCTACCAGATAGCGGTCGGCAACGGCCGCCACTATGGCGGCGGCAACGTCGTCGAGGAGACCGCGGAGATCGATGACGGCCATCTCGACCTGTACAGCCTGGAAATGACGAATCTCTGGAAGATGGCGCTCTTGCTGCGCTCGTTCCGCTCGGGCACGCACGGCGCCTGGAGCGAGGTTCGCACAGCCAGATGCGTCGAGTTCGACATCGAGACGAAAAGGCCGATGCCGGTGAACACTGACGGTGAGATCGTCACCTCGACCCCGGCGCATTTCAAGGTCCACCCGAAGGCGATTTCGGTGTTCGCGCCTGCCGCGGCGCGCATACAGCCCCGCACAAAGGTGCTTGGTGACGCGGTCAGCGCAGACAGCGGCTAGACTGGCGACCAAGCGCGCGTCGAACAAACCCAGTCGCCCGCGGTCATCTCTCGATCAGAAGTCGGCGCCCATGGAAGAACGCCGCGGGCTGATCGGGCAACAGCAACATAGCCTTCCAAGCATGTCTTCGATCATTGCTTGAGGAACGCGCCCGTGTAGGTCTGGCCGGCAAGCCTGACGGTTCCGGCCAGGGTTCTGTCGGGCCGCATGACAAAACTGACGTCTGCGCCACTCGGCAGGCGCTCGAGCTTCAACGTAGTCCCCACAATTTTTCCAGTGCCGGCGGCCTCTCCCGGATGGTTGTCGCCCAGAGTTCCCCACGCATAGGTGACCGTCACCTTGCCATTGGAAGAAATCGTCTGAACAGCAAGTTTGGCGTCATACATCCCCTCCAATCGTCCGGCCCATAGACCCGAAAAAGCAGCATATTTTGTCGGGACGGTGTTGGCAGGCGGAGTGACCGCCACGGATTGATCAATAATTGCCGAGCCGGAAGGAACAGCGGCAGGATCCGAGGCGGTTTGGGCCGGAATGGGTCCAGATCCTAACGCAGGTTCGACAGTGGGTCGCGGCGTTTCAGGCGCCGATTGGCACGCGGTTATGGCAAGCGCCGCGAAGCCAAGCATTGCGTTGCACATTCGGCGTGCCATCATCTGGTGCCCCGGCCATCTCTGAATCTAGCGCAGGCTAACCTTATCGCGCGTTTTCACGACCTGTGTCTACCCAAGATGTCTCGTAGAACAGCAGCTCGTCGAGGGACGTGCAGCGGTCGAAAGCGAACGCTTCCATTCGTCGCAAAAGTAACCGCCTTGGCGTCTGAAAATGTTTTTAATTCATTTATTTAGGCTAGAATTTTGATCTATTTTCTAGGCTTTTGGCTTTCGACCACAGACGCTCTAAGCTGCTATCGATGCAGTCGCTGGCGTTTCGGCGGCAACGCCGTCCACCATAACGTGACCGATGCCCCGCGAGCAGCGCTCGATCCTCGCCTCGACGCGGTACACATCACGCAATAGCGCCGGGGTGACAACCTCTTCCGGCGTGCCGCAGGCGACCATCCGGCCCTCGGCAATGACGATGCATTTGTCGGCGAAGCGCAAGGCCTGATTGAGGTCGTGAATTGCGATCAGCACTGCGATCCCGTGCTTGCGCGCAAGCCCGCGCATGAAGGTCAGCACCTCGACCTGCCGGTGCAGGTCAAGCGCGGACGTCGGCTCGTCCATCAGCAGGATTTCAGGTTCGCGAGCCAGGGTCTGGGCAATGCTTACCACCTGCCTTTGCCCGCCGCTCAATTCTCCGACGTTGCGAAAGGCAAGATCCGAGATGCTGAGCGCGGCCAGGATGCCGTCTATGAGTGCGAGGTCGCCGTCGCTGACCGACCATGCCGAGCCCTGCTTGCGGGCGAGCAGAATCGATTCATAGACGGTCAGCACCGCGTTGGCTGCCGTATCCTGCGGCATATAGCAGATGCCGTCCGGCCCCTTCACCGCTCCCTCGAGGCAGACACGTCCCGGGCCCTTCAGAAGTCCTGCGATGCGCTTGAACAGCGTCGACTTGCCCGCTGCGTTGGGTCCGATCACGGCGACAACCTCGCCACCCCGGAAAAGGGGAGTTGAAACATCCGAAAGGACGAGCCGCGCCCCGTGGAAGGCTCCGAGACCATCGAGCCTGATCGTTACCATGAGCGCCTCACATTCGAGAGGATCAGCGAGATGAAGAAGGGAATGCCGATAAGCGAGGTGACGATGCCGATCGGGAAGATCGTGCCTGGAACGAGCGACTTGCTGGCAACCGAACTCGCCGAAAGGATGAGCGCCCCCGAAAGCGCCGATGCGGGCAGGAAGAAGCGCTGATCTTCTCCGATCAGCATGCGGGCGATGTGCGGACCGACAAGCCCGATGAAGCCGATCGTGCCGACGAAGGCGACGGGAATGGCAGCAAGGAGGCTCACCATCATCATGGTTTCGAGCCTGAGGCGTGCGACCTTGACGCCAAAGCTCGCGGCCTTGTCTTCACCTAGCCGCAGCGCCGTCAGCGCCCAGGCGCGGCGGACGAATATCGGAAGTGTTGCGAGAAGGATGAGGCTGGTGATGATGAGCTTGGGCCAGGTGGCTTTGGTGAGGCTTCCCATCGTCCAGAACACGACCGCGGCGAGCGCCTGCTCGGAGGAAAGATACTGGACGAGCGACAGCAGCGCATTGAAGGTGAATACGAGCGCGATGCCGAGAAGCACGATGGTTTCGACCGTCACGCCGCGCTTGAGGCTCAGAAGGTGGATGACGAGCGCGGTCAGCATCGCCACCACGAAGGCGTTCAGCGGCACGATATATTCGATCGCGGCCGGGATCAGCGCGACGCCGAAGGCGAGCGCGAGGGCTGCGCCAAAGCTGGCCGCCGCCGAAATGCCGAGCGTGAACGGGCTGGCGAGCGGATTGTTGAGGATGGTCTGCATCTGCGCACCGGCGACCGACAGTGCTGCGCCGACGACCACTGCCATGAGCGCGATGGGAAGCCGGATGTCCCACAACACGACGCGCACCTGAAGCGGCACACTGCCGGGAGAAACCAGGGCGAGCACCACCTGGTCGAGGCTATAGCTTGCGGGCCCGAGCGCGAGGTCGATGCAGAGGCTCAGCAGCAGCGCCAGGGCGAGCCCCGCCAGGATCAGCTGCTTGCGCAGGACAAGGGCGCGGTAGAGCCCGCGCCCTTGTTTGGCTGACAGTGCGGCCGGTTCACTGCTCATCGGAGAGCGAGACCCAATGGCCAGGCCTGTACCCGACCGGCAGGAACTTCTCGTGCAACTCCTTGAAGGTGGCCTCGGCGTCGAGATCGGCGAACAGGTCGGGATGCAGCCATTTGGCCATCTGCTGTATGGCGACGAACTGATAGGGGCTGTTGTAGAACTGGTGCCAGATGGCGTGGACCTGCCCGTTCTCCACCGCCTTGATGCCGGTTAGCGCCGGCCGCTCGGTCAGGCCCTTGAGTTTCTTCAGTGCCGCCGCTTCGTCGGCGCCGGGACCGACGCCGACCCATTTTCCGCCCGGCACATAGGCCTCCCAATTGCCGCCCGTCACAATCACCTGGTCGGGATCGCTGGCGATGATCTGTTCGGGATTGAGCGCGCCAAACGTGCCCGGGATCAGGTCGGCCGCGATATTGGCCCCGCCGGCCATGTCGACGAACTTGCCAAAATTGTCGTTGCCGAAGCTCATGCAGCAATCATCGGAATAGCCTCCGGCGCGATCGATGAACACGGTCGGGCGCTTGGGGTTCTTCTCTGCGATCACATCGGTGACGCGCGCGATCTGGGCCGCGCGGTAGGCGATGAACGCCTCGGCCCGCTGTTCCTGGCCAAGCAGCTTGCCGATCAGGCGCATGCTCGGCTCGGTGTTGGTGAAGGGTTGCTCGCGGAAATCGACATAGACCACCGGAATGCCGACGGCGGCGAGCTTCTCGATGTATTGCGCGTCCTCGGTTGCCTGCTTGGACTCGATGTTCATGATCATCACGTCCGGGTCAAGTGCGATGGCCTGCTCGATGTCGAAGGTGCCGTCCTTGAAACCGCCGAAGGTCGGTATCGCCGCCATCGACGGGAATTTTTCCAGATAGACGGCGTAATTGTCGGGATCGGCCTGGGAGAAATCCTCGCGCCAGCCAACGATGCGCTTGAAAGGGTTGTCGGTATCGAGCGCGGCGATCAGGTAGATCTGCCGGCCTTCGCCGAGGATGACCTTCTCGACCGGCGTCTTCACCTCGACCTTGCGGCCGGCAATGTCGGTGACGGTCTCGGCGCGCGCGCCTGGGGTAAGCGGCATCAAGGCCGCGAGCGCGACCGCGGCCGCAAATATCGATTTCAAAATCATTGGGCTCTCGCAATTCAGTTGCCGGCCCCGCTTAAGAAACATGAATTGTATAATCAAGAATTTTCTTTTAGAGCAATTCCAATGTAGCCGCTTTGGGGAGTGCGTTCGGGCAATGACGGCTCACGCAAACTATTCGCTGCGCGACGAGATTCGAGACTATTGGTCCGACCGCGCCGAGACATTCGACCTGCAGGTCGGCCACGAGATTTTTTCCGAGCAGGAGCGTGCCGCCTGGCACGCGCTCATGACCAGGCACATTGGGCCAGGCGCCGGGCGGGCGTCCCTGGATGTCGCCTGCGGGACTGGCGTCATTTCGCATCTGATGCACGATCTGGGCTTTGTGGTGACAGGCCTCGACTGGTCGGAAGCCATGCTTGCCAAGGCGCGCGCCAAGGCACAAAAACGCGGCGCCGATATCCGCTTCATCGTGAGGGATGCAGAACGGACGCTCGAGGACAGGGCGAGCTACGATGTCATCGTCACCCGTCACCTGGTCTGGACGCTGCTGGATCCGAAGGCGGCCTTTGCCGAATGGTTCTCGCTGCTGAAGCCCGGCGGCAGGCTGCTGGTCATCGAAGGCGATTTTGTCAGCCGCAACTGGGCGACGCGTATGCGGGAACTTTGGGAGAAGCTCACGGCCGGCAAGTCCCAGGTCTCGGACGATGACGGCGCCGCCATGGCCAGACGTCACCAGAACATTCTTGCCCGTGTCTATTTCTCAGGCGGCGCACGGGCGGACGAGATAGTTCGCTTGCTGGCCGACGCCGGGTTCGAGCAGCCGGTCGTGGACTGGAAACTGGGCGCGATCCATCGCGCCCAGGCTCGACGGATGAGTTGGCCCAAGGCGCTCGAACGCGCCACTCAACATCGCTTCGCGATCTGCGCGACAAAGTCGCAGTAACACCTCGGCGCTGCCGGAATCGGTCGCTCCATCGTCCGTCGCCTCAAAGGAGCGGGGAGACGGCACGACAACGAATAGCTGCCGGTCTGCTTTAGCTCAGATGCGCCACCGACGATCATTTCTCATGGTTGGCGTCCTGCAGGATCATTTCTGAGGCCTTCTCCGCGATCATCACCGCTGGAGAGTTGGTGTTGCCGGAAATGATCGTCGAGCGCGCGGCCCTGGTCGCCGGCGTCCGCGGCGACCTTGCCGGAGGGCGAACGGGCGAAGAAGTTCGCGGACCAATCACTGAGCGCTGGCCTAGCTTTCGTAAGCCGAGGTCGACGAACGCAATGTGCAAAAAACAACTCGGCCATGCCTCCGCCGGGATGCCCCCCGCTATCAACGCCGCAGAGACCAGTTCCGGGTCAACCTGACAAGGCTTGGAGGCAAAAAGCCTGCCCTACCCTGCTTCCAAGCCGCCAGGTCTGAATTGGCGTGGCAGGCGAGCGGTTCAATAACTAGATAACGAGAACGCCTTTCACTCTGACGTGGCATTCTCATGAAAAAAATCGGGTTTCTGTCGTTCGGACACTGGGCGCCCTCGCCGCAATCGCAGACGCGATCAGCCTCCGACGCTCTGCTGCAATCCATCGAGCTTGCCGTTGCTGCCGAGGCGCTGGGCGCCGACGGGGCATATTTCCGTGTGCATCACTTCGCACGGCAACTCGGCTCGCCATTCCCGCTGTTGGCGGCAGTCGGCGCCAAGACCAGCCGCATCGAGATAGGCACAGCGGTGATCGACATGCGCTACGAGAACCCGCTCTACATGGCCGAGGACGCCGGTGCCGCCGACCTGATCGCCGGCGGGCGTCTGCAGCTGGGTATCAGCCGCGGCTCGCCCGAGCAGGTGATCGACGGCTGGCGCTACTTCGGCTACGCCCCGCAAGAGGGTGAGAGCGACGCCGCCATGGCCCGGCGGCACACGGGAGTGCTGCTCGAAGTCTTGCGCGGCAAAGGATTTGCCCAGCCGAACCCGCGGCCGATGTTTCCAAACCCGCCCGGCCTGCTTCGCGTCGAACCACACTCGGAGGGTTTGCGCGACAGGATCTGGTGGGGCGCCGCGACCAATGCCACCGCGGAATGGGCGGCGAAACTGGGAATGAACCTGCAGAGCTCAACGCTCAAATTCGACGAGGGCGGAAAGCCTTTTCACATTCAGCAGGCCGAACAGATCCGGGCCTTTCGTGCGGCCTGGAAAGCGGCCAGTCACGAACGCGAGCCGCGGGTGTCGGTGAGCCGTAGCATCTTCGCGCTGGTGGACGATCGCGACCGCGCCTATTTCGGCAGCAATGAGAGCGAGGATCATTTCGGCTACATCGAAGCGGACAGGCGCGCCGTGTTCGGCCGCACCTATGCCGCCGAGCCGGACGGCCTCATCGAGGAACTGAAGAAGGACGAGGCCATTGCGGAGGCCGACACGCTGCTGCTCACCGTTCCCAACCAGCTCGGCGTCGATTACAACGCGCATGTCATCGAGGCGATCCTGACCCATGTTGCCCCGGCCCTGGGCTGGCGCTGACGCCTGCGGCCAAAGCCCTGTCCTTCCGCGAATGCTTCATCGCCAGGACAGCTGGTCCTTCGGCAGCCGGCCGCTCGGATCGAATACGTTCACCTTGTGCGGAAGATCCGGCCCCCAGTCCCACAGCACCAGGTTGCGGTCCTCCGTCTCGGCGCCCGGAGCAAAACTCGGAACCAGAATACCGGCAATGCCTTGAGGCCGCAGTCGGTCATAGATGAACCAGGATGCAGGACGCTCTCCCCCGCTGAGAGCCGTCGCCCAGGCGCAGGCCATGTCCTCGAACGTGACAGAAGATTCTCCCCTCCCCTGCTCCGTCGTCAGATCAGTGATGTCCCCGCAGTCCACCTCATAAGAGCACAGCACGCAGGGGTCGATCCGATGCGCGAAACCCTGGTTGGCTTCCTTGACCGCCGTCATTACGGTCAGCGCCAGATAAAGCGCCGGCACACCTTTGGGATTGAAGCGGGCACCCCTGATCGCCGCTCCATCACCGGAAGTCGGTTTGAATGCCCAGCGTGGATCATGCGCCCTGTAGCAGGTTCCGACAAACCTCAAGCAAAGCCACCCAAAGCCATATGATCGAGATAGTCGCGAACGGCGGCGGCTTTGCCTTCCTTCACGAGGGCTTCGGCGGTGCGTCCGCCGAACGCCGGCAGCGGTTGGGCTCGGTACCAGGCCATGGCCTGTTCCTTGCCGCCCGCCCAATCGGCCACGCGGCTGATGATCTCGAGCATTTCCCGTAGACGCCCCTGTGTCTTGGCCGTGCGGCTGCGCTCTAGCCGATAGAGGGCTTCGCGGGCAAGACCGGTGGTCTCCGCCAGTTGGCTCTTGGACATTCCAAAACTGCCCGCCACCTGGTCAATGGCAATTTTCCCGGCCCGGTCCATATAGGACAAAATCAGAGATTCATTCTGCACCGGTGTCTTAAGGGCCCGCCCCATAGATCTCTCTCTTGTCATATCCATAGTCACATTCACTGTGCAAAATATATGACAATTATCGACCGTCTTCAAGTCCCGGAAGCCGATGGCATCTCCAACCGAGCAGTGTGCCGCCACGGGCCGTCCGATGTATCCACGTGACGTGCTGCTTCGAAGCACTCTTGTCCTACGTCTGTCGAACACATCGATTCGGCGGGACGCTGAGAATCGCATGCACTGCTCATTCGTTTCAGTTTAGCTCAGACGCGCCGAGAACATTTCTCGCGGTTGCGTCCTGCAAAACCATTGCCGATGCCTTCTCCGCGATCATGACCACTGGAGAGTTGGTGTTGCCGGAAACGATCGTCGGCATGATCGAAGCGTCGACGACGCGCAGGCCAGAAATGCCGTGCACCCGCAGCCGGCCGTCGACCACTGCCGTCGAGCCTGCGCCCATCTTGCAGGTGCCGACCGGGTGGAAAATCGTCGTGCCGATATCGCCGGCCTTGCGGACGAGATCTTCGTCGCTTTCATAATGTGCGCCGGGCAGCATTTCCTCAGGCGCGTAACGGGCAATGGCGCGCGCCTTCATCAAGCGGCGGACGTGGCGGAGCGATGCCACAGCCACGGTCCTGTCTCCCTCGGTAGACAAATAGTTCGGCCGGATCTTCGGAGCCGCCTGCGGATCGGACGCCTCCATGTGGACGGTGCCGCGGCTTTCCGGTCTGAGATTGCAGACCGAAACCGTGACCGCCGGGAAGCGATGCAGCGGCTCGCCCAGCCGGTCAGTGCTCAACGGCTGGACATGGTATTCGAGATCGGGCGTCTCCAGGCGTGGGTCGCTCCTGGCGAAGATACCAAGCTGGCTCGGCGCCATCGACAGCGGTCCGGTGCGACGGATAGCGTATTCGACGCCCATAGCCGCACGGCTGAACAGATTGTGGTAGCGCTGGTTTAGCGTCGAGGCGTTGGCGACCTTGAAGATTGTGCGGATCTGCAGATGATCCTGCAAGTTCTCGCCGACGCCTTCCAGCGCGTGGCGAACCGGGATTCCTGCTGCGCCAAGCACGGCAGGTCGGCCGACGCCGGAAAGCTCGAGCAGCTTCGGCGAATTGATCGCGCCGGCGGCAAGGATCGTCTCGCCTGCCCGTGCACGATGCAGTTGGCCGCCCATGCGGAAGACGACGCCGGTGACGCAAGCCCCGTCGAAATCCAGCGTCTCGGCCTCGGCGCCGGTGACGACGCGCAAATTCGGCCGTCGCAGGACGCTGCGCAGGAACGCCTTCGAGGTATTCCAGCGCACGCCTTTCCTCTGGTTGACCTCGAAATAGCCCGACCCTTCGTTGGTCCCGCCGTTGAAATCCTCGGTCCGGGGGATGCCGAGTTCCTCGGCAGCGTCGCGGAAGGCATCCAGGATTGGCCACGACAGGCGCTGGCGCTCGACGCGCCATTCGCCACCGGCGCCGTGAAGGTCGTTGGCGCCACCAAAATGGTCCTCGGACCTGCGGAAATACGGAAGCACGTCATCCCAGCCCCAACCGAGATTCCCGGCTTGCCGCCAGCCATCATAGTCGGCCGCCTGGCCACGCATGTAGATCATGCCGTTGATCGATGAGCAGCCGCCCAGAAGCTTGCCGCGCGGATAGTTAAGCGCACGACCGTTCAGCCCAGGCTCCGGCTCGGTCTTCATCAGCCAATCGGTGCGCGAGTTGCCCATGCAGTAGAGATAGCCGATGGGAATGTTGACCCAATGATAGCGATCGCTGCCGCCGGCTTCCAGAAGCAGCACGCGCATGCCTGGATTGGCCGACAGTCTGTTGGCCAGCACGCAGCCGGCTGAACCCGCGCCGACGATGATGAAGTCGTACTGTCCAAAATCGGCAGCGGTCTGTGTCAATTGGACGTCCGTTCGCTTGCCATCCTGTCCCATAGCGGACCCATGGCCTTGTTGATCTCACCATAGAGACGATAGCGCCGCTCATAGACCAGTGCGATCGCGCAATTGGGCTGGTAGCATCGGTCGGGCGCGGTCATCGCGGCGGCGCCCGCAGAGAAGTCGGCAAATAAGCCGACGCCTGTCCCGGCTGCAATCGCAGCTCCCAGCGCACCTGTCTCACGGCTGCGCGCCACGGTCACCGGCACGTCCAGCACATCTGCGAATATCTGCGGCCAAACGGCGCTGCGCGAGCCGCCGCCCGAAAGAACCGCCTGGCTGACAACGGCTCCCGCTCGACGCAACGTCTCGACATGGCGCCGGTGCTCGAAGACGACGCCCTCGAACAGTGCGCGCAGCATATGAGCCCGCGTGTGCCAGCCGGCGATGCCGTAGAAACCGGCACGCGCCTTGCCATTCTGCTGCGAGCCGTAAAGGAATGGGTGATAGATCGGCATGTCTCCCGCGGGATCGACGGAAGCAACAAGCTCGCTGCAGATCTCGAATGGCGATGCGCCTGCCGGCGGCGCATGCTCGAAGAACTCACGCACGATCCACTCGAGATTTGCGGCCGAAGTGGCGCTCGATTCGATGGCGAGATAGCGCAGCGGATCGAAGGTCGACAGCATGAAGATAGACGGATCGCGGATCGGCTCTTGGGTGATAACCTGGTTGATGCTCCAGGTGCCGGCAATGATCGAGGCGGCGCCGGTGCTGGTGACGCCCGAACCGATGGCGCTGGCGACGACGTCGAACAGGCCCGCCACCACAGGCGTGCCCGCAAGAAGGCCGGTGGCAGCGGCGACATCGCGCGTGACATGGCCGGCGATGGCGGAGGCTTCCAGTACGTTCGGCAGCAGTTCCATGCAATCGTCGAGACCATAGGCGGCCAGCAACTCAGGCTCATAGCGTCGGCCGGGCATGTGCAAAAGCCCGCAGCCCGACATATCCGAGGTCTCGGTCGAGCGCGTGCCGGTGAGGCGGTTGACGATAAAATCCTTGCACAGGAAGACGGTGCCTATTTTGGCAAAAAGTGCCGGATCATGGCGCTTGAGCCACGCCAGCAGAGTCGGCGTCTGCGCCGCCCAGGGCCGTTGCAGGCAGTGGATATAGGTCCGGTCGCCAACGCCTGCGGCCGCCCATTCGCTGACGATGCCGACGCCGCGCGTGTCGAGCGACTGGATGCCGAGCAGCGGGTCGCCGCCGCGGTCCAGCGCGTAGAGCCCGTTGCCGTGGCCGGCGCAGCCGATCACCGCGATGTCGCGGGGGTCGATGCCCGACTGGTCGAGGCACTGGCGGATGACCTCGACGGCGTTGCGCCACAATTCGCCGAGGTCCCGCTCGACATGGCCGGGCTCTGGCATGCAGGAGCGGCCGTCGCGAGCGGCAAGTGCGAGTTCGCGACCTGCGGTGTCGAAGATGATGGCCTTGATGACGGTATTGCCCGCATCAAGACCAAGGATATATCGCTGCATTGAAGCTCCTCCCAAGCTGCAAAGATTATTGTTGCTGGTAGAGCTCCCAGGCGGCCGCACCGTCGGCATTCTCATGGATGATCGCCATCAATCCTCTCACGACGGCACGAGGGTTGGAATGCTGGTATATGTTGCGGCCATAGACCATGCCTGCCGCGCCTTGTGCCATCAGCGCCGCCGACTTGTCGAAGACGGCGCGCAAATCCTCCCTGCCCCCACCGCGCACAAGGACAGGACAGCGTGCCGCCGCCACCACCCGGTGGAAGTCGTTCGGATCGGTCGTCGGATCCGCCTTGATGATGTCGGCGCCCATCTCGCTGGCGAGCCGGGTCAGGGTGACGATCTTTTCGGGGTCGCCGTCGACCATGTAGCCTCCGCGCTCCGAATTGGGCAGCATTGCCAGCGGCTCGATCATCAGCGGCAAGCCATATCTTTCACAGTCGGCGCGAACCCTGGCAATGTTGTGGACGCATTGCCGAAACAGGTCCGGCTCGTCGGGCAGCATGAACAGATTGACGACCACGCAGGCCGCGTCCATCTCCAGCGCGCCGATCAGCGGCTCGGCTTCGTTCTGCAGGACGGCCCACATCGAACGATGGCGGGTTTTGTTGTATGGATTGCCCATGTCTATGCGCATGACCAATGCCGGCTTGTCCTTGCCAGGCAGGGACTGCAGCAAATCGGCCTGGCCATAATTCATCTGAATGGCGTCCGGCCCCGCGGCGACCAGCTGGGCGACGACGCCGGCCATATCCTCCAGCCCTTCCAGGAACGACGGCTCGTTGCACACGCCATGGTCGATTGCGACGTCGAGACAGCGCGCCCCGCCGAACAGCCGGTTCATGCGGACTTTCTTGTTGATGCGCATTCGGCGCTCCTTCCTTGGTCTTTTTGCGATAGCTGGTCGAGATCGACGCCGTGCTGGCGCTGCAGCAGGGCGAGGAAATCGGTGCGCTCGAATGCCTTGCGCGCAGCGTCCCAGCTTTTTTCGACTGCGAGAATATCGAGAACCGCATCGAGAAGGTCGCAAGAGAGTGCACCGGTGATGGCAATTGTCGTGCGGCGGAGCAGCAGGTCCTCCAACTGCTCGACATACTCATTGGCGATGAGATACTGAATCTCCCGGACCGAGTAGTCGCTGCCAGGCAAGAGCTCGTCCCGTCCCGCTGCCAAAAAAGCGGCGACGGCATCCGCCACGGTGCCGTAGCGCTCGAACAGGCTGCGCATGCGGTCAAGCGACAGGCCATGCACCGCCGCGCGTTCTGCGCACCATTTTTCGGGGGCCATGGGAAAATGCCGGCCGCCGCCGATCGGCATGTTTTCGGTGCCGACGATGCGCTGTCGGCACAATCGCTCGAGCACGATATCCGCTGCCAGTTCGCCGAACGACCGGAAGGTTGTCCATTTCCCGCCGATCATGCACAGCGTCGGCGGCACCATACCGGCGCCCTCGATGAGCTCGCAGAAATGATCGCGGGGAATGCGCCCGGTAAAACTGTCCCGGCTTATCGGTAGCGGCCTCACCCCGGTGAACTGAAAGACGATGTCGGTATCAGTGATCTCGATCCCGGGAAACACGAAGGACACGGACTGCCGGATGTATTGCCGCTCGTCGTCCTCGCAGCGCGCCTGGTCGGGATCGTCGGCACGGATATCCGTCGAGCCGACCAGCACATTGCCGAGATAGGGGAACAGGATGCAGATCCGGCCGTCCTCGTTCTCGTAATAGATCATGTGGCCGTCGAGGGCGTCGTGAAGCTCGCGATTATCGACGATCAGGTGCGATCCTTTGGTGCCGCCCATAAACTTGGGCGCAACGGCTCCGATAGCCGAATTGGTCAGGTCGATCCAGCCGCCTGTGGCGTTGACGACGAGCCGCGGCTTCACGGCAACTGTTTCGCCAGACAGTCCATCGTTAAGCGCGAGGCCCGCGTCACCGAACGATATGCGTGCATAGTTTAGCGCTCGAGCCGATGGCCTTTCGTTCATGGTGTCGCGCAGCATCTCGGTACCCAGCCGCTCGGGGTGGCTGACCCAGGCGTCATAGTATGTCGCCGAATTGCGGATAGCAGGATTGATTGCAGGCCAGACCTTGAGTGTTTCAGCACGGCTCCTGAACTTGTGCGTCGGGACGATACGCCGTGCGGCGGTGAAGAAATCATACATCGCCAAGCCGGTCTTGATGACCAATGCGCCGCGCCGACCCGGACGACGGCTTAGCCCAAGGAAGCGGAATGCGCCATTTGCGATGCCTGAGAACAGGTCGAAGATAGGCACTGTGGTTGGCAATGGCGCAACGCAATGCGGCGCGTTCTTCAATAGCCGATCGCGTTCGAGCAGAGATTCGCGGACCAGCTTGAACTCGCCGTTTTCAAGGTAGCGCAAGCCGCCATGAACCATGCGCGAGAGGGCTGCGCTGGCGCCGCAACAATAATCGCCCTTTTCGGCGAGCAGGACATCGACGCCCTGCAAAGCGAGCTCGCGAAACACGCTGATGCCGTTGATGCCGCCGCCTATCACGAGGACGTCAACATCGGGGTTCTCGCGCAAGCCGGCGATCGTCTGGATGCGAGTCATCTTAAGGTGCGCTTTCGATCACGCGTCTATCGCTACGAGATGCCCGGCCACCGCCGCATCGATCGTCCCCAGTTCCGCCGCGCTCAGCAAGATCTCCCCTGCCCTGGCGTTGTCGAGCGCCTGCGTCGCGTTTCGCGCTCCACACAGCGCGAAGGTGATGCCGGGTTGCGCCAGCGTCCAGGCGATGACGATCTGCGCCATGCTTGCCTGGTGGACCTCAGCGACCGGGGCCAGGGCATGTTTCAGCGCGGCTACCTTGCGCCGGTTGGCCTGAGAGAATCGAGGATTGTCCTTGCGCTGGTCGTCGCCGCTGAACTCACGCGCCGGATCGATGGCGCCCGAGAGCAGGCCGAGTGCAAGCGACGAATAACTGAGTGCTGCAACTTGATGCTGGCGCGCGATCGGCAGCAATGTCTGCTCGATGTCGCGATCCAGCATCGAATATCTTTCCTGGATCGCGTCGAGCTGGCCAGCGGCGACATACTGCTGCAGCTCGGCAGCATTGAGATTGCTGGCGCCGATGGCGCGGATTTTGCCAGCGGATTTGAGGCGTTCGAGCGCTTCCATTGTTTCGACAATGGGTGTCGTCGGGTCCTGCCAGTGGGTGATGTAGAGATCGATATAGTCGGTGCCGAGCCGCCGCAGGCTCTGTTCCACCTCATAAGCGATGCCGTCGGCGCCCAGATATCGGTTCACCGGCGTTCCATCCTGATCGAAGAAGTGGTTGCCCTTTTTCGAATGCCAGTTGAGGCCACATTTGCTGGCGATGACCGCGCGGTCGCGCCGGCCCTTGATTGCCTTGCCGACGATCTCTTCGCTGCGGCCAAGACCGTAAGCCGGCGCGGTGTCGATCAGCGAAACGCCGGCATCGAAGCACGCCTGGATGGCGGCGATCGATTCCGCTTCATCCGTGCCACCCCACATCCAGCCGCCGATGGCCCAGGTGCCTAGTCCCACCGCCGAAGCTACAACGCCGGACTTGCCGATTGAGCGGGTGATTTGTCGAGTATTCATGCAGCATTTCCTTCGGCGAGCTCGAGGATCTTCAAGCCGGTGGTTTCGTCGGTGACGAGAGTGTCGAGGTGAGAGCCGCGCATGGCACTGAGGATCGGGACCACCTTGCTGGCGCCGCTTGCGACCCCGATCGACTGCGGAATGGTCGCGAATTCCTCGAGCGTCAGCGAGACCAGTGAGCGGTTGAGGCTGTAGTCGGCGAGCTTGCCGTCGCCGTCTATGAGATGGGCGAGCAGTTCGCCCGCGGCGCCCGAGCGCTCGATGGCCAGCCGGTCGGCGCTCGAGGACGGGTGCAGATCGTAGTAGCTCGAATCGTCAGCCAGGATGGAGCCGATGCCGACCACCGCAAGCGTTGCTTCGCGCGCCTTGTTGAAGACATCCGAAACCGCCCGGACGCCCATCAGCATGTCACGTTGGGCCGGGCTGTCGGCAAACAGCGGCGCGTGAATCTGATAGGCGCGGCCGCCGAGCTTGTCGGCCATCAGAGACGCGACATGATTGACGTCGGTGTAATGCTTGCCCTGGACCAGGCCGGTCGCGGGAACAACCTCGACGTCGTAGCTGCGGTTCGGCTTGAGGCCAGCGACGACGGCACTCACCCCCTTGCCCCCGGTGATGGAGATCGTGTCGCCGTCCTTGATCGTCTCGAGCACCAGCCTGGCCGCGGCCTCACCGACACGCTGAAGCGCAGTCTGGGGATTGTCCGAAACGGAGGGGACGACGACGGCCCTTTGGAGTCCACCGATCGCGACAAGTCGCGCCTCGATGTCGATCAGTTGCTCGACCGGCGACTTGATCTTGATCTCGACAAGCCCGAGTTGATGACCGCGTTTGATGAGGCGGTTGACGGTCGCATGCGAGATGCCGAGCTCCTTGGCGATTTCCGCCTGCGTCTTGGCTTCCATGTAATGAAGCACAAGCGCCTGATACATCTGGCGGACGATCGTGACGTCGTCCCGCGAATTGGGTGGTGACATGATGGATGCTCAACTCTCGCGCTGCTGCTCAGGACTTCCTGCGATGCAGGAAGTGGTCGATCGATACCGCCGCGAGCAGGATGCATCCCTTGATCATGTCCTGCCAATAGACGGAAACGTCGAGCAGGATCAGCGAGCTTGTGACGACCGAGAGCAGCGCCATGCCCAGTATGGCGCCGAAGATGGTGCCCGAGCCGCCATTGAGCGATGCTCCGCCAATCACCGCCGCGGCGATGATGTTGAGCTCCATGCCAGCGCCGAAGGTCGGGGTCGCAGCGCCAAAGCGTGACATATAGATGATGCCGGCAAAGCCCGCGAGGGTGGAGCAGAGAACCGTGACCCAGAATTTGACCTGCTTGGTCTTGATGCCTGAAAATTGGGCCGCCTTCTCGTTGCTGCCGGTATAAAAGACCTTGCGGAAGGCCGTGGCACGCCGAAGCAGAAAATCGAAGATGGCCACGACCACGACAAAAATGACGATGACATAAGGCACATTGCCGAAGCTGCCCTGGCCGATCGCCTTGAACCCGGGCGGCAGGGTGAACAGCGACAGCGGGGTTCCCTTGGTGATGACAAGGCAGAGACCGCGCACGATCACCATCGCCGCCAACGATGTGATGAAGTGATTGAGCCCGATAACGGTCACGAAGAAGCCCATCACCGCGCCGATCAGCGCGCTGGCGCCTATGCCGATGAGGCTCGCGGTCCACGGGTCCAGACCCATCAGGAAGAGAGCGCCTGACACGACCATGGAGAAGCAGACCACCGACCCGACGGAAAGGTCGATGCCGCCGACTATGAGGAGTATCGTCATGCCGACCACGACTATGCCTTCAATGGAGAAGCTCATCAGCATGGCGCGGAAATTTCCCCAGGTCAGGAAATGCGGCGAAGCGAATGTCATGGCGATGCACAGCGCCAGCATGATAGCGATCAGCCCCGCCTCGCGCATCGACCCAAGACGCAGCCAGTTGCGCCCGCCAAGCCCGGGGGCGCTCGCCTTGATTTCAGCGTCCATGAGGGTACCTCCGGTCTGTCTAAGCGACATTCTGAACCTGCCTTGCGTTTGATCGTTGCTGCCGGAGACCCGAAGCCAGCAGCATGATTGCCTCTTCGGTCAATTCGTCAGCCTCCAGTTCGCCGACGATGGCACCTTGGTGTATGACAAGCACCCGGTCGCTCAGTCCGATCAATTCCGGAAGCTCGGATGAAATCACGATGACGCCGACGCCCCGCTCGGCGAGATCGCGAAGCAGGCGATGAATTTCCACTTTGGCGCCGACATCGACCCCGCGTGTGGGTTCGTCCAGAATGACCACTTTGGGGCCGACCGACAAAAGCCTGGCGATGGCGACTTTCTGCTGGTTGCCACCGCTGAGCGTCGACACCTGTGTCTCGATGCCGCCCATGCGCACACCGTGGCGCACGACCAGGTCGGTGGCTTGCTTTGCCTCGGCGCGGCGATCGAGCAGCCCAAGCGGCGTGGTCAGCTTCCGAAGGTCGAGCGCGGAGATATTGGATGCAACCGACAGGTCGAGGAACAGGCCCGACGCCTTGCGGTCCTCCGAGAGGTAGACGAGGCCTGCGCGCACCGCATCGCTGTAGGTCCTGATGCTGACCGGCTCGCCATTGAGTTCGACCGATCCCGACACTTTCGGGCGCAAGCCGCAAACGGTCTGGACCATCTCGCTCCGACCGGCGCCAATCAACCCGCCAACGCCAAGAATTTCGCCTGCTCGAAGCGTGAAACTGACGCCAGCGGAACCCTGTCGATAGGAGAGATTTTCGACCGACAGCACAGGGCGGTCGGTACGCCGTTCAGGCGAGAGCTTTTGCGGATAGAGCTGCGTGATTTCGCGCCCGACCATCTTGCGCACGACATCATTGGGAGTGACCGAAGCGATAGAATCGGTCGCTACGTATCTGCCGTCACGAAACACCGTGACGCGGTCGCACAGGCTGAAGATCTCCGCCATGCGATGGCTGATGTAGATGATTGAGATTCCGCGCGCCTTGAGATCGCGGACGATTGCGAAAAGGCGCTGCGCCTCGGTCTCGGTCAGCGCGGCCGTCGGCTCGTCGAGCATCAGCACCCGGCATTCGAGCGTCAGCGCCTTGGCGATTTCCACAAGTTGCTGGTTGGAAATAGAAAGATCGGCGACTGGCGTCTCGACCGGGATCGGTGCCAGCAGGTCCATTATCTTCTGCGCATCGGCGTAGAGCCGGCGAAAGTTCATCAGCGGCGCGCGCCGATTGTTGACGGCCGCCATGAGGATATTCTCGGCCACCGTGGCATCCTGGCAGAGCGCGATTTCCTGATGGACGAGGCCTATGCCAAGCCGCTGCGCGGCGGATGGCGATGTGATGGTGACGTTCTTGCCTTCGAGACGAATGGCGCCTTCGTCGGGTTGCACAATGCCGGCGATGATATTCATCAGCGTGGACTTGCCCGCGCCGTTCTCGCCGCACAGCGCATGAATTTCGCCGCGCTGCAGCGTGAAATCGACCCCGGTCAGCGCTTTGATGGCGCCGAAGGATTTCGAGATGTCGCGGATTTCAAGAATGGCGGCGGCAGTCACTCCGTCCCCCTGCAGCGTTGAAATTGATGATACGGCCGGGTCGAGGGGGGGGGGCCCCCCCCCCGCCCGGGGGGGGGTTGGGCGGGGGGGGGAGCGCGGGCGGGGGGGGTGAGGGGTGGCCGGGGGGGGGGGCCGGCGGGGGGGGGGGGGGCCGCCCCGGGGCGCGCGCGGCGGGGGGGGGGGGGGGCGGGGGGGGGTGGGGGGCGGGGGGCGGGGGGGGGGCGGGGGG